>NZ_JADPUN010000106.1 GCF_015690345.1 Plantactinospora alkalitolerans
ACCAGATCCTGGTCATCACCGCCGCCTACACCGGCATGCGCTGGGGCGAACTCGCCGGACTCGCCCGCACCAACACCCACCTCGGCCACGGCCTCATCCGGATCGACCCCGACATCGGTGCGCTCCACGAAGTCCAAGGTCGCCTCTACCTCGGCCCACCCAAAACCGCCGGCTCCGCCCGCGACGTCCACCTACCACCCTTCCTCATCACCCTCCTCCACGAGGTCCTCAACAGCCACGACCACGACCAGGCCTTCTGCGGCGCCCGCGGGGCACTCCTGCGCCGCTCCAGCATGTCCCGACGCGTCTTCGGACCCGCCGTCAACGGCAACCCCGACAAACACACCGGCCCGATCATCGAAGGAATGCACTTCCACGACCTCCGCCACACCCACAAAACCTGGATGATCGAAGACGGTATCCCCGAAATCGCCCAAGCCCGCCGACTCGGCCACCGCCTACCCGGCGTCAGAGGCATCTACAGCCACGTCACACCCGCCATGACCCAAGACATCACCCGAGCACTCCAGGACCGCTGGCAGACCACCCAGCCCATCACCACAAAGCACCGGCACCTACGCGCCGCGTGACCCACCGCCTGCCGCCGTGCAGCAGGAGCGGGAGGCCGGTGTTGATACGACCCGGAATCTGCGGGTCCGCGAGGGCGTGACGAAGTGCTGCTACGGGCGAATTTGAGCCGTCGTCGCAACAGAGGTGATCAAGATGATGCCATGGCGGCGTTGAACACCTCCTCGGGTGTGCCCCAGCCAAGGATCTTGCGAGGCCGATGGTTGAGTCGGTCCTCGACGGCGCGCAGGTCGTCGCCTGTATGAACGGACAGGTCGCTGCCCTTGGGGAAGTACTGGCGCAGCAGCCCGTTTGTGTTTTCGTTGGTCCCGCGCTGCCATGGCTTGCCGGGGTGGGCGAAGAACACGCCGCTGGTGAGCAACGCAGCAACCTGGTCATGTGCGGCCATCTCGGAGCCTTGATCCCATGTCAGAGTGCTCCGTGCGGCTTGCGGCAGGGTGCCGACTGCGGTGACGAGGGCGTCTCCGACGGCTATGGCGGTGCGCTGGGTGGGCATGGCGACGAGCTTGACGTAGCGGCTGGTGCGATCCACCAGGGTGGCGATCGCCGACGCATTGCGGCGGCCGATGATCAGATCGCCTTCCCAATCCCCGATGCGCTGGCGTAGCTCGACGATGGCCGGCCGGTGGTCAATCAATCTGCCGGGCGAGATGAACCGCGGGCTGCGCTCAGTTGGCCGCCGGCGCCGCTTGCGCAGTGGCCGCCCGGTGCGCAACCGCTTGGTCAGCTGCCGACTCAACCCGCCTTTGCCGCCGTGATAAAGCGCCTGGTAGATAGTCTCGTGACAGATGTGCCAGTGCGGCCGGTCGGCGTGTGCTTGGCGCAGCCAGCCGGCGATCTGTTCCGGGCTCCACTCCAGCTCCAACTTCGCCTGCACGACCGCCCGTAGCTCGGCATCGCCCAGCAATCGGCCCGGGCGAGGTCGGCGGGCTCGTTCCCGGGCGCGGCTGTGCGCCAGGTCGCCGTCGTAGGCCACGTCGTGCGGGCGCGTGTTACGGCGTAGTTCCCGGCTGATCGTCGACGGTGACCGGCCAAGTTCGTCGGCGATCGCGCGTACTCCGAGCCCTTCCCGGCGCAAGGTGCCGATCCGTTGGCGTTCCAGCAACGACAGGAATCGGTTGTCGCGGGCGGCTTCGGCCAGCCGAACCGGCGGGACGCCGCCGTGCTCGGCCCGCCACCGATAGCCCGTCTTCCGACCGATGCCCAAAATCCGGCAGGCCTCCACCGTTTCGACTCCCGCCAGGATCATTTCCCAGTAGAGCGTTTCAACGTCCAGCCGCCGCTTACGTCCACGTCTCGCCATCAACACACCCATCATGATTACGGATGTTGCGACGAGCACTGGAACTCGCGGACTCTTGCTGGGTTCAGAATGCCGGAGCGTTGACACGGCCGTAGTTGCGATCCCTCCAGGGGTAATGACCGACTCCTGATGCGGGCCGTGCGGCCGTCCTCGCTGACCTGTTGCGATCCCTCCAGGGGTAATGACCGACTTACGGGCTGCTGGCGGATGACTCGTCGGAGTATCTGTTGCGATCCCTCGGTGATGACCGACTGGCGTGGCTGTACCTGCGGGATCCCCCGGAGCCCGGTTGCGATCCCTCCAGGGGTGATGACCGACGGGTCGTGAGCCTGACTACTGACGTCCTGGACCTACTGTTGCGATCCCTCCAGGGGTGATGACCGACCCCCGTGGGGCAACTTGGAAAGCCGCTACAGCTACCCGTTGCGATCCCTCCAGGGGTGATGACCGACGATGACCAGACAGCCCCCTACGCTCTCTTCCCAGTGTTGCGATCCCTCCAGGGGTGATGACCGACCCGGGTCGATGTCCGCCGACGGCAGCACGACGCTGTGGTGGTTGCGATCCCTCCAGGGGTGATGACCGACGCCTGAATAACCCCGTAGGTACGTGACCTAACAGGTTGCGATCCCTCCAGGGGTGATGACCGACTGGACACCGCCACCCCCACCGACCGGTACTGCGTCTCGTTGCGATCCCTCCAGGGGCGATGACCGACGAGGTTCACCGCGCCGCCATCAGCCAGATGTCCAAGTTGCGATCCCTCCAGGGGTGATGACCGACAAGGACATCCGCGCGGCGGCGATGCTCGGGGTGTAGTTGCGATCCCTCCAGGGGCGATGATCGACAGGGCTAAGGCGGTCAGGTTCGACGAGCTCGAGCAGGGTTGCGATCCCTCCAGGGGTGATGACCGACTTGCGGTCTATCCAGTAGCCGTCCACCACCCGGCGTTGCGATCCCTCCAGGGGTGATGACCGACCTGACTACCGTCAGCCGGGGCTCTATGGGTTCGTGGCTAATGTTGCGATCCCTCCAGGGGTGATGACCGACGCGACGTCGCGCCGTGGGCAGCGTCGGCTAGCTGTTGCGATCCCTCCAGGGGTGATGACCGACTCGCCAAGGGTGTCCAGGTCGCCACTCCGAACAACAAGTTGCGATCCCTCCAGGGGTGATGACCGACGCGAGATCCGTGGGGCGACGCCCTGGCCGGGTGTGAGCGCGTTGCGATCCCTCCAGGGGTGATGACCGACGTCCGCCCTACTTGACCTCTTCGCCCCGGAGGACTGAGGTTGCGATCCCTCCAGGGGTGATGACCGACTTGCTAGGCAAGCGCGTAGGAGAAACGCACTGTGAGTTGCGATCCCTCCAGGGGTGATGACCGACTGCCGCACCCGTCGCCCAGGCACTGCGGTCGATCGCGTTGCGATCCCTCCAGGGGTGATGACCGACGCGACGACCTCACCCGCGCAGGTCCGGGGGCTGCCGGTTGCGATCCCTCCAGGGGTGATGACCGACCTGATCTGGTGGCGTAGACGCACACGGACATCCCCGGAAACGTTGCGATCCCTCCAGGGGTGATGACCGACCGGGCAGCTCCCACCCGTCGCCCTGCATGAGACGTTGTTGCGATCCCTCCAGGGGTGATGACCGACCCGACTACCCGACGATCGCAACCACCCTCGGCTACAGGTTGCGATCCCTCCAGGGGTGATGACCGACTTCTTTCTAGAGTCCGAAGTCGCGCACTGGGCCCCTTGCGATCCCTCCAGGGGTGATGACCGACCCGAACCTTAAGTCGCAGGTCAGCCTTGCTCTCCACGCCTCGGTTTGGCCGAGTTTTGCAGCAGTCCGGCGGTTGTGCATCTTCGCTGGTCAGAGTACCGAATCCGGATGGCCGAGTTCGACGCCGATTGTCTCGACATCAACAAGATGTGCAGAGCCGATTCGGTACAGCCGGACGCTGTCGTAGCCCAGGTCGAGCTGTTGCCGCAACGCCGTTATGAGACTCCGGTGTTGCGCGGCGGACAGCTCACCTTCGAAGACGCTGCGCTGAACCCAGTGGAGATACTGCCGACAAGTCCGCAGCGCCGCAGGATTGCGCTCGACGGCGGTGTCGTAGACCAAGACAACGAACACCGGCTACCACCAGGGCCGAAACGGCTTGTAGGGCATGCCTTCCAGGCACAGCCGCACAAGCTTGAGCGCCTCCAGGTGAAGCAACTCCTCGTACGACACCTTGCGGCGCAATTGACGATGGTGGACGGTGGTCGCCAGCTCCTCCCGGACCATGACCGCAACCTTTTTCCGCCCGGCGGGACTGAGAGAGGCGCTGCCGACGTCGCTGACGAAGTCCGCGGCGGTCAGGGTTCGTTGCGCGGCTGCCCGGCGGAGCAGCGCCACGGCCCAGGCACCACATCGCTGCACGGGATGCGCGGTCACCGCCAGCACCGGCCGGGCCGCGGCGACCGTAGCTATATCACCCATCCGAATCCCTGAATGTTGCCCAACCCCAGGCCCCACTGGCGCAGGGCGTCGATCAGGCGGGAATCGGCGTCGAGCCGGATCTTCGCGGCTGCCCCGATCCGGAATCCGCCGGAGACCTCGTATCGTCGCCGCTGACCGGGGTCTAACACCTCCAGTTCGGCGTCACCGGGCAGGCCGAGCAGGTCGGCCTTGTGCCGGATATTCGCTACCAGGGCGCCGACGTAGCCATCGTCGTCGGGCAACAGGTAGCGGCCTTCCTTGGCCTTGAGCAGTATGGGCGAGCGGGTGTCCAGCACCGCTGGGGCTTCTGCGGCGGCGGGCGGCTCCAGTTGCGTTCCCTTGATCGTCAGGGTGATCGGTCCCCACCGCAGCTCGCGCCGGTTGGCGATGCCGACCAGTAGCGACATGGCCAGCGCGGGGACCGGTGATCCGAACCAGATCCGGCCGTTCGGCGACATCATGTACGCGTTGGGTCGGCGCCGGGCGCCGGTGAAGACCGGCGGCGAGATCCCTACAGGACGCAGGTTGCTCTGCCCCCAGCCCTGGTTGTGTAGGTGTGCAGCCAGCTCGGGTGCCTGCTCGGCGAGCACGCTGTAGACCACGGCGTGCGCTACCCCGTGCACGTATCTCCAGGGAAGTTCCCGGTCCGGCCCGGCAACATCCGCGTAGAACCGCATGTGCTGATCTCCATTCACTACGTATCCACCTGGAGGCAACGACTGGCTGGTGTCACCGACACGGTCGGCGACTGGCAGACCGTGGAACAAGGTCCAAAGTGGAAGCTTTGGTTGCATCCGGGGCGGTCGGGTCGGGTCGGAGGAGGCTGACGCTCAGGACGAGCGGTGGCCCGGTTCGCCCCCTCTATCCGATCCGGGCCGGCTGGAGCTTCGGCCGTACCCCGGGCTGGTCGCCTGCCCGGACCCGGAACGTCGTCCCTGCCTGGGTACGGGTCGAGGCATCTGCGTGCGTCGGGAGCTCGCGGCGCTTCGGCCGGTCCGGTCTGCGGCGTCGGATTCGCCGCCAAGGTAAGGCAGTCGCTGCTCGCCGTCGCGGACGTGCGGCAACGGCCAACCCTCAGCGACTCTGCCGCGCTCGATCCGGTCGTTCGCGACGAACCACTGGTAGCTCTCGGCCTGCGGCTCGGGTGTCTTGCGGGGGTAGTGGACCGGGTCGGTGACCGGCTTGGCAGCGGCGAGGTACGACTCGGTGGCCTCCCGCAGCACGGCATTGCCGCGCGCGGTGGCAGCGAACGTTGCCGCGAGCTTGGTGAGCTTGGCCGGGTCGACGGGATCAGGTCTGGTCAGCCGCAACCAGCCGTCGCGGATCCCGGTGGCGTCCCACAGCCGGGTACGGTCCGCGTCGAGCCGGGCGGCGACGACACCGAACCCGTACGGCTTACCGGCACCGAGTCGCAGCGGAGCGGCGGTGGCGTCGAGGGTGAGCAGCCACAGCAGGGCGCCGAGTTCGGGCTCGGGCACCCCGTCGAGGAACAGGTCGACTCGGAACGTCACCTCGGGCCGTACCCAGCCGCGGTGGCGGGCCAGCTGCGTGGAGTGCTCGTCGTGGTCCTTCAGGGCCAGATACCCCCGGGCCGGGTCGTCCTTGCCTCTGGTTGGCTGCCAGTGGTCAACATCCTCCTCACGCCAGCGGTACATCTTGCGGCCCCGGAGCCCGCCGTCGCCGGGGTAGCCGTCAGCCTTTGCGATCCCCCGTCTCACGGGCATTCCGGTGCTGGGGTCGGGTGTGGCGTAGAAGCGGAACTGGGTGGGTTTGGGGCTGCTCAACGGCGCGAGGGTGACGCCATCGGGCGGGAAGGTCGGCGGGCGCCAGTCGTCGGTCGTGCAAGTGATCGACCGGATTCGCAGGCGGCCGCGGTAGCCCGAGGCGCCGTCGTTGGTCTCGGTTCCGTCGTCGCGCCGGCCGGGCGGCACCCAACCGAAGAGCCGGTCCGCTGGGGAGAGCCGATCTCGGTCATCTGCGGGCCGCAGGCTTTCGTGCAGCGACTCGTCGGGCGCGGCGGCGAACGGCAAGCGGCCGATCATGACCGGATGGACCTGGCTGATTTCCCCGCTCTTGTCGTCGTACTTGACGTAGACGAGCGTGTCGTGCGGCAGCGTGCGCAGCAGCGGGGTGCTGGGTACATGCCACGAACGTTCGATCCCGTTCGCTAGCATAGGGTCGCGACGGTAGGTGGCCTTGGGGTCGTGGTAGCCCTGGGCTAGATCGTAGGCCCGCAGCACGGACTGCCAGTACCGCTCGTGCTCTGCGGTGAGGGGGATGTCGAGTCCCGGGGTTTCCACGAACAACCGCTCGTTGTGTTTACTCGCGATGGAACGCCCCGTTGCCGACAACCAGCCACGGACGATCCGGTGAGGACCGTCGGATCCGGGCGGGCCCGACGTATCCGCTCGGTTGACCGGGGCGCGCTGGTTCTTGAGGAGCTCCTCCTCGGTGCGCGCAAGGTGGGTTGCTTGCCAGGTTCGCGACCTGCCCCTGCCACTGCCCTCCCGCCTCGGAAGGACAACTCGGGCGTAGACCTGGGTGCCGTGGTGTCGGGACAGCGGTTCAGCGGCCAGGTCGCCCAGCCGTTGGACGCGTCGGCTGCCGTATGCGGGGACCAGGGCCGCGTACTGCGCCTGGTTGCTGCTCTGGCAGTGCCGTGCCCAGTCGGCGTCTCCGCGGCAGAGCCGGAAGTAGGCGGTGTCGCCTTCGCGGTGGACCCGGGCCGGGGTGAGGTCGAGCGCGGTGTTGGCGGGTACCCGGTAGGCGAGCCGGTCGTGGTGTTCGACGAAGACCCCGTACCGGCTGGCGGTGATGGTTTCGTACGCGCTGCGCAGCGCGCCCTTGAACGACGCGCCGTGGATGAACGGTCGCCCGTCCGGCCCCACCCGCACGTCGAAGGTCCGGGGTCCATCCTTCGGCTGCTCCGCTGCGGGCACGGGCAGCAACAGCGGGGTGACGGTGGTCAGGGTCAGTGCCAGGGTTCCGCTCCACTGCCCGGTGGTGTGGTAGGCGTGGCTGGGTGGCGGCGCGTCTTCGAGACCAGTGCCGGCTAGGCGGGTGCCGTTCTCGTCGCTGCGGGGCAGGGTCGGCACGAACGTGTACGGGTTGACGAACCCACCTGCCTGGAGCGCCGCGCCCCTGCCAGGGTCAGGCTCGACCTTGGCCAGCGATGCGACACCAACCAGCCGGGCGGTCCGCTTCCCGTTCTCGGCCAGGTTGATGGTCACTTCGACGTCGACGCTGTCGCCGTCGGTCATGGTTGCCACGTGCTCGGCGAGCGCATCGTCCCACTGGGAACGGTCCACTCGCTTCGGTTTGGCGTCCCTGGCCTTGCCGGTGCTGTTGATCGCGCCCTCGAGGATGTCTCCGCGCTTGGTCAACGTCGCCGAGATGACCTTCTCCAGCTTTGTTCGCGGGTCGTTCATGCCGCCGTCCTCTCCCGGCCGGTCGTGCTTCCGGCGGTCCTCACCTGTACTTGCGCCATGGGGATGGCCCGCAGCCCGAGTGTGCGGGTGTCGACGATGTCGAGGTTGCCGTGCTCGTCCTCGGCCAGGTACTCGATGGTCTCGACGGTGAGTGCCGTGCCGGCGACGGACGTCACCGGCAGGTGGACACTGGCGTACCGGGTGCTGCGCAACGTCGTCCAGCCGGCCACCTCGTGCGGAGCCGGGTCGCCTTCGAGTAGCCGGGTCTGGTGGGCGTCGCCGCGTCGCGGCGGCGGGTTGGCGGTGACCGCGTCGCCGAGCGGGAGGCGCGCCGGGTCTTCGCCAACGGCGATCGCCGGGCCTAGTCCGTCGGGCGCGCGTAGCCACCGCAGCTCCCGCTCGCCGTCGAAGAGCACCATCTCGTACGCCTCGCTGAGCACGTCGACGGTGTCGGGCACGGTTTCCGCGGTGCCGTCGGATCGGACCCGAAGCCAGGCGGCGGCCCGTGCGGAAAAGGTGTAGCCGATGACCTGCCGTCCGGGCGCCGTACCGGGAGCGAACCAGGCGACCGCGTCGGCCGCGGTGATCAGATTGGTGGCGCGTACGGCGTGCAATACCGCGCCGTCCTGGTTGGTGGTCACGCCGCTGCCTCCTGGAAGGTGTCCGCCCAGGCGGTCATCGCCTCGATGACCTCCGAGGGCGGGTCGGCAAGGATGGAGTCGAGGGTGTGCCCGGCCAGCGACTGCCACGGCGCGCTCAGCCCGGAGCCGTCGAACGTCACGCCGGTAACGTCGATCTGGCCTCGGCCGCGGGTGCCGCCGTAGCCGAGGCTGAGCCATCCGTCGCGCAGATCTCGCAGGACGAGGAGCAGAAGCGGCAGCGCGAGCGTGGCCGACCCCGGGCCGGATGCGGCGCTGCGGTCTAGCCGGGTGACGTCCACCTCGATGTGGATCGGTTCCCACGTCACGCTGGTGTCCGGGTCCAGGACGCTGAACAGCCGGTGCTCGCCGGCCCCGCCGGTCCACCGGTCGATGGCGACGTGGTCACTGACTCCGAGCGAGAAGCTGTTGGTGATGCCGTCCAGCTTTCCGCGAAGAAGAGTGGATCGAGCCTGATCACGTTTGGAGTTGCGCTCCTCGCGCGCACCCCGTTCGTCCTTACCGGAGGCGTGCGCCGCGTCGGGGCTGACAGCGACGATCTCGCTCCACTGTTCCGCGGTGATCTGACCGACGCTGTGGCAGTCGGTCACGCTCAGGACACCGCGCCACCCCTTGCCGGAATCGGCCGAATCATCGGCGTCACGGCTGATACCGCCTCGGTCGCCGTGGTTGCCGGTCGGCGCGGAGCCGAACAGCACGTCGACGCCGGGCGGTGGATGGCGGAGTACGTCGAGAAAAGCGGCCGGGGCGTCCTGACCCTGCAGGGTGCGCACGATCCGTTCGGCGTACCCGCGGACCGCGCCGCGGATCGACGAGCCTGGCAGCAGCAGCCGGACCATTCCCTCGGCGGTGGTATCGGTCAGGGGCAGCGTGTCGACCACGGTGCCGCTCACCGAGTCGCGGACCAGCAACGGGCCCGCCGGCCGCCAGGCGATGGTGACCCGCAGCCGGCCGTCCGGCAACCGGGTGTTCTCGGTCCGCGGGGCTGACGTGGCCGGTGCCGTCCCGGTCAGCCAGCTGACCAGACCCACCGGGTCAGACAAATCGGCGCGGCGGACGGTGACCTCGCGCAGCTCAACCCGCCCGAAACCCCGGCCACGGCCGGCGCCGATCGGAATCCGACCGTTGGTCAGACCGGCGACCATGGCTTCGACCGCGTCGTCGACCAGCGCCCGCCACCCGCCGGGGTAGTCCGGAACCTTGGCGGCGGTCGGAGTGTCGGCGACCACGCGGAACGCAAACCTCGTCCCGGCCGGCAGAACCTGCCGGGTGTAGAGGAAGTTCGCGGCGGCGCTGGCGGAGACCCGGTCGATGCCGACCCCGTCGCGGACTGCCGTCGGGACGTCGTCGCCGATCAGGTGCGCATCGTCGACACGGATCCAGGATGGCGACCCGTCCCGGCGTTCCGCAACGACGTGGCCGAACAGAGCATTCATCAGGTCACGACCGCAGTTGCCGGTGAACCGGTCGAAACCGGCGAGGTAGGCCCGCAACGCGCCGGCGATCGAGGTGCCGGGCAGGCAGGCCCGACCGGTGCCGTCTCGGGCGATGGTCAGGCTGGCCTCGGCGGTGTGGTCCCAGCCACCGACGTGGACCGGACCGAGACAAGTGAGGATGCCGAGCACCTCGACGCGGTCACCGATGGACTGACCCATCAACGTCGCTCCTTCCCATGCTGAAGCTGCACGCCCGGGGCAGCGTCGCGCCGCTCACTGGGAGTTGCCTGGATGAGGTGGCGCAGTGCGTCGGTGAGCGCCGTGGTCAGCGCTTCGGTGTGCAGCCGTTGCCGTACCGCGTCCTCCCGGCCGGGATGGAGGACCAGGTCGGGCTGATCCCCGGCCAACTTCAGGCAGCGCCAGATGCGGTCCGGGTCGTCGAGCAGGAGCAAAACCAGATCGTTCAGGACGTGCGTGCTCCACGCCTCGTTGCGGGCCGGGACCGCCCTGGTTCCCTCGATCCAGTGGCGGACCATGTCCTGCCCTCCGGGCAGGGTCAGCCGTTCCAATTGGGCGCGCAACGAGCCGAGCTGGGCTCGGTTTCCGGCCAGCCGGTCGATGCCCCGGATCAGGTCGCCGGGCTTCATCTCGGCGCTGGCCCGCCGGATCGCCCGCCGCCAAGCATTGATCTCCAAGGGATGTACTGGCTCGGTAGGACCGTCCGCCAAGTCGGCCGGACCCGTGGCCCTGCCGTCGGATGCTCCGGAGCCCGGGACCGGGGGTCCGTCGGAAAAGTTGACCGAGGGCCGCTCTGCGGCCAACTCCGGCGGGTTGAACCGGATCCGGCCGTATCCCTCGGCGGTTCGTTCGCCAACACCGTCGCGTTCCAGCTCCGCAAGGCGGTCCGGGTCGACCGATCCGGTCACGGCGAGGGTGACGACACTGCCGGCCCGCATGGCGACCTGGCTTGAACGCGGCCGGCCCCAGGCAACCCCGAACCCTTCCCGGCGCGTCGCCGCGCTCACCGTTTCGGCGGCGTCTACCGCGAACGACGCCGGGGTCAGTGCGGCCGACAGGGCTCGGGCCAGGGCCTGCGGCGACGGGTCGGGCGCCAGCCGCTCGTCACGCAGCAGTACGTCGGAGACGCACCACACCCGCAGCACTCCCGTACCCAAATCCGGTGGCGTCGGCGCTGGCGGTGCATCGGCCACACTGACAACCTCAACCAGCCCGAAATCGTCCTTGCGGGACCGGCCGAACCGCAGCCGCTCCCCCCGGTCCAGCCGGAGCAGGACCCCGACCGGCAGCACGACATCGGTGCAGAGCAGTGTGTCCGGTGCGATGCCGAGATAGGTGTAGACGCCGCCGCTGGCCACGGTGGGCCGGCGGGCCTCGTCATCCACCACGGCATGGGTGGACACCGTCATGACCGGCTCGACGTGCCGCCAGCCGGCACCGTTGGACGCGATCCATCCGGACATCGATTTGGCCCGATCGTCGCGTTCCGCGTCGACTGTCAGCATGTTGTACACGGTCTTGCCGCGACCTTTGTCGCTCCGGCGCCACACCGTAGGCACCGGACGGGCCGGGGTCACGGACGTCGGATCGCGCCGGCCGGCGACGGCCGGCACCGCGTCGCCTACGCTGATGTCGCCCAGACCGATCCGGCCGTGGCGTGGCTCGGTGCGGGCGGACGTCGGCGCAGCGCGGGACAGAATCGTGCGCAGCAGCGCCGTACCGGGAATCACGTCGCGGCTGAGTATGACGTTGCCGACCACTTCCTCTGCAGCCACCACCGGGGTGACGACGCGCAGGACGACCCTGACGGTACGCCGCCGGTGCGGGTACAGCCGGTCGTACGAGTGGACCTCGGCCACCCCTGACGGTGCGGGTGGGGGTGGCGGTGGTTTCGGCACACCCGCAAACAGCATTTCCACCAGGCGCGGATCGGTGACGGTTGGATGGACCGCCGTGGTGTCCACCCGGGCGCCGGGAAGCACGACCACGACCCGTCCGCTGCCCCGGTTTCGCTTGCCGCCGACCGCCTCGACCAGACGCGCGCCTGCACGCAGCAGTAATTCCGCAGGCGCTGGAAGCGCCTCGGGGCTGACCGGCGGGGTGTCCGGGGCAAGGCTGCCGACCGAGGAGGGCAGGGCAACGCTGACCTGGGAGTGCAGGCGGGAACCCCGGATTGCCCGCTCCTCGACGCGCAACAGCCGGTCGGTGGCCGTGCCCGTCTCGTCGTCGATTGTCACGCCGGGCCGGAGCACGACGGCCGCTTGGGCGAGTGCCGAAATCCGGTTCCGCGTCTCCGCCTGGGCAGGTGCCGGCCGGCTCCGCACAGCCGCTCGCAACCAGGCGGGGGCCCGGGCCGGGGTCAGCCGCAGAGCCGCCGGCACCGGCGGCAGCCCGGCACGCGCGGTGGGGTCATCGCGATGGGCGGCCTGCGAGCCGAACAGCCAGGTGATCCACGCCTGCCACGCGTCCCCGTGGGCGGTCCGGTCGAAGGTCTCGGCGACCGTCTCGCAGGCGTCGCGCCACACGCCGACGAGTGTCTTGGCCGGTACGAACGGCAGGTCGTCGGCGTCGCGACGGACCTCGGCGTCGATGGTGCCCAGCCGCCCGTGGCCGGTGCCGATGTGCCAATCGCTGAGGAAGTCCAACGTGATCTCGAATGTCGCGGGAAGGCTCATCAGGCACCACCGTCGTGGGTCGGTCCAGCATCCGCAGTAGACAGAACGGGAGATTCCAGGCGCAGGCCGCGCAGGTGCAGCGCGTCGAACAGACGCAGAAACGGGCCGGGCGAGTCGGAGGTGTCCTCCCGTTCCTCGGGCGGTTTCCCAGAGCCGCCGGGCGTGTCCTCGGTCGGGTTGTCCGTGGCGGACTGGACGTCCAGCAGTTCGCGGGCCCGGTCGGGGTTGGTGGCGCGGCCTACGAGCAGCTTCAGCTGATGCTGGTACTCGGGCAGGCTACGGTCGGCGGCCTCGCGCAGGGCGTGCGCCTGCGCCGCTGACAGCCATCCCTCGGGGCCGAGCCAGCGATTGACCTCGTCGAGCAGCTCGACGCTGCGATGACGCAGCTCACCAGGCAGCTGCTGGGCGCGGCCGAGCAGGTACGGACCTGCGTGGCGGGCGACAGACCGGCCGTCGTCCAGGTGGATGTACTCGCGTAGCTGGGCAAGATCCCGCAGCGTCGACGTGTGTGCCACATGGATGTCGAAGCCGGCCAGGGCGCGGCCGCCGGGTTTGAACCGCTTTGCCGAGACGGTGAGCGCCTCGGCCAGGCGGTACGCGGTGGCGAACGGGTGATGCGGCTTCATCACGGCGACCCCGGCGGAGGCGCTGAGCCCGGCGTAACCGGTTGCTTCCTTGGCGACCGCCGACAGCATCGGCTGAGTGGCGGTGCGGTGGGCGAACGCGTCGGCGAAGGACCGCACGAACGGTACGGCCAGCGCGGCGTCGCAGGCCACCGTCACGTCGTCCCCGCCGACGACGATCGGCAGCAGCCGCCCACGGAGGTCGTCGTCGGGCTTGTCGTCGAGCAGTGCGGCAATCGCATCCCGTACGGCGTCCCAGGTGGCCGTGTCCAGCTCCGCCGCCACCCTCTGCTGATACCGGGCGTGGGTTGTCAGCGATACCTGCGCAACCCCTTCAACCCGGGCCACATGCTCGACAAACCTGCGGAAAAGCTGGCCGACGCCGTTACCGTCGGCGTGCACGACCGCCACCCATCCGCTGTGCCGCAGCACATCCAAATGCTCGGGTACGACGGCGGCCAGGCGACCACCGAGCCGCTCAGAAAGCCGGTCCCGGGCCCGGGACCGGGCCCGGGACCGGGCCAGCATCCCGGCCGAGGCCGGCACGCGCTCCTCACCGCCGTACCTCTCCTCGCAGGCGGCCGGTTGGCCGCTGTCCCGGCACAGCCGGTGCCAGGGGAAGACCCGGTCTCGGACCAACAGGTCCGGCCGGGCGGCCCGCACCTTGGCATGCAGCTGGTATGTGTCGGCGCGGGCCGGCTCGTGGGCGCTATCGTCCGCCGCGTCGAAGGCCGGGCCGACCACCCCGGTCACCCGCAGCCCCGGTGCCTCCGCCAGCGCCCGCTCGGTAACCGCCCGGATCACCGCCCTGCCCGCGTCGGCCGAGTCCACCAGCAGCAGCGCCTTGCCCGATGCGGTCATCACGATCTCGACGGCGGACAGCCCGAGCCGTTCGACCGCCGTCGGTACCCACTCGGTGCCAACGTCGTGCACCAGTTGGGAGGCGCCGACGACGTGCCGCAGCCGGTTGCTGCCGAAGATGTACCGCTGGTTGCTGCCCGTCTCAATCAGTACCCAGTGCCGGTTGGCAGCGGGTTCGCGGATCTGGGATTCCCTGTTCATCTCTGGGTCTCGCCATTCGTCGCAGGGAGGGACTGGGTCGTGCCGGCCGGGTTACCCAGCTCGGACGGGGGCGCGGCGGCGATGTCGGCCAGATGGGTGCGCCAGTCGCGCAACCCGCCGCGCGGTGTCGCGTCGGTTCGGCATCTGCCGGGTTCGTTGTCGGAGCCACCTTGCTGCGTTCCGTCGGGTTCGTCTGCCGGGGTACGGGGCCGGATGTCGCCGGGCCCCTCAGCGCCGATCACGGCGTCGAGCAGGGCTGCCGCGACGACGGCGTCCTCCGCTTCGACGATCACCCCATGGGACGCGGCCACGCAGAGGGCCCGCGCCACCACCCGGGCGGTACGCGGGAGTGCCGCCTGCGGACCCGTGGACCGCAGCAGCCCGCGGGTAGTGGGATCGGCCAGTACCGCGTGGACGTGCCGGACGGCCCTCTCCAGCGCTCGGACCCGTGCCCCGTGTTCCCGCTCCGGGGTTGCCAGGGCCAGGTCAGTGGCGATCTCGGCGGCCAGCTCGTAACCGGCCCGCGCTGCCTCGGACTTAGCCGCGAAGCCAGCAGGCTCGCCCCGGGTCACCTCCGCGCGTATCGCGGCGACCCGCTCCTGTATCACCAGGGCGCGGCGCAGGTCGGCCCGCCGCCCCCCATCGGCCAGCCAGGCGGCGTAGTGCTGCAGGTGGAACACCTGCGCGTCGCTGAGGGAGTCGACCAGCGTCGCGAGATCGGCCCCGGGGTCCAAGCCGCGTGCTTCCAGGATCGCCGACCACCAGGCCCGTACCGTCGCCGGAGCCGGCCCTTCGCCGGCCCGGTACGTCGACGCGGACGTGTCCGCAAGGTCAGCGCTCGACAACGGGCCGGCGACGGCGTCACGCAGGGCGACAACACCGATCTCCAGCAGGTAGGCAGCCGCACCGGGGTCCAGCCGCCCAGACCGCCAGGTTCCCATCACGCGCTGCTGCGACGCGGTCAGCCGGCGGACCGCCGCCACCCGTCCGGCATCACCGCTGCCGGACGCCGCCCCGGCGTCCGCTGTGTGGCCACGACCGCGCGACGCATCCCACACATCCAGGTACGCGGCGTACGCCCGTAGCTGCAGGGACACCGGATCGTCGGCGTCGAGGATTTCGGCGCACCGGTGGACAGCGGCGGCGACCAATTCCTTAGTCTGTGTCCGCAGCTGCGGCCAGTCCCGCAACAGCTCGTCGCGGTACCGGACGTAGTTGGCCGTCACGTGCGCCATCAGCAGGTGGGCACGGCGTTGCAGCAGTGGGGCGGCGGCCAGCGCGTCACCAGCGGGTAGCACCGGCAGAACCGGCGGCGACGCACGGTCGCCCACCGACGTACCACCGAGTGACGCCGCCACGAACGGCGCCACCACCGCACCCACCCGGACCATCGCGTGGACCCGTCGTGACCCTTCGACGTCCTCGGTCAACCACACCAGCCCTCGACCGGGTCGCCCTACGCCGAGAAGTCGCTGGCACCACGCCGACGCCATGTCATCGAGCGCGTCGGCGGTCACCAGTCCTGGGCCGGCGGCCGGGTGGTCGGCCAACCCGAGCGCCGGCAGAGTCGAGTCGATGAGGTCGAAGGACGTGGGCCGCCACCGGGCCCCGGACCCGTCCGGGTCAGCGTCGCCATCCGTCACGCTGGTTCGGGGGTGAATCTCGGACGGGGCATCGACCCCGGTCACCCTGGCCCGGTCGACCTGCGCCCCCCACCGTGCCGACAGTGACCGCTGCACCTGGCGGGCCTGGACGGCCGCGATCACCAGTGCCGGCTGCGCCCGGTAGACCTCCAGAACCAGTCCCGCCCACACAGCCAGCCGAACTTCCGCGTCGGAGTCCACGCCGGCGAGGTGCCGGCACGCGGCCGCCACAGCATCCGTCGCGTCTCCCAGTAACCGGTTGGCGGCGGCGAGAACTGCTGCGGCCTTGGTGTCCGGACCGTACCGGTTCAACGTCGCGTTGCTGAGCGCGCCGGGCAGACTGCCGTGCTGCGCGGACCATACCGACCGACCCGACCAAGCCCACCCCGGCTGCTCACCGTCGACGGAGTGGCGCGGCGGGTCGGCCTCCAGCCTGGACCGCTCGGCGCGATCCGGGCTCGGTGCGCCGCGGCCGATCTCCGCAAGGGAGAGCGCGGTGTAGTCGCACACCCAGGAACGGTGGTACGGCGGAACGTCGCCGCCCAGCCCGAACAGCGGGGCCACCTTCCGGGCCACCCGGACGTCCACCACATCGGCGCGGCGGGCCTCAGCTGCCGGGATACGGGCGGGAAAGACATGCATGGACGAGGAGACTATCGGATAGACATAAGTAGTTCAACAACAAAAGTATCTTAAAAATTGAGCGCGTCGCCGCCCCGACCGGCAGGACGGCCGGCGACTCTCAACTAGCGGACAGGATGCCCAGCCCAGCCGCTCTCATCGGTCGCCGGCAACCGCCGGTCGGGCGAGTGACCGACATCCGACCACCACACCCCGGTCATCGCGCACCGTGTCGTGTGGATAGACAAGATCGTCGCGGTCGGGCAACGCCTCCGCCACCGGCCGGGCGACGATGACCAGAACCCCCGGCCTGCGATCCGGGACACCCGTGACCTCGGATGAGGCTGCGGTCCGCTTCAACGGCACCACGAGCGGCCCGATCCGCACCACCCCGTCAATTTGATCCGGTCGCAGCACCACCCGAGCCGGTGGTCCAACCGGAATCAACTCCACGGTCGCCCCGTCGCCCACCAGTCGCACCACGTGCGGGGTCAGGTTGACCACCTCGGATGCGTTGTCTCCGTCCGCCGGCCGCATTCCGTCAGCGTAGACAGCACTACGACCGCAGGGGTGACAAGAGGTAGTCGGACTGGTACACATGGCGGCCATGCGTCTGTTGGTACATGTCGCCGGAGAAGCCGACCTCCTCCTCGAGTCGCGAAACCGATCCGAAGAAGTCGGAGCCGAACGGGTCGCGAAGCGCTGCCGCGACCTCGCCGCCGCCCTCGCCGGCCCCGACGGCCCCGCCACCGCCCGTCAGATGCTCACCAGAGACGCATGGCAGGACGAGCCGCTCAGTACACCCGCACCCAGTCCACTACTCGGAGCGCTGGATGCTCTTGACGCCACGCCGGACCTGACTGTGGTGGTACTCGGTACCAGCCAGAACCCACCACGTCCCCTGGACACGCTGCCGATCGCCCAGACCCTCGCCGACGTCCTCGACGCGATCGCGGCCAACGACGGAACCTTCCCGGCTCGGAAGGCCACCGTACTGGCCGTTCCCAAACTGACCGAGACGTCGATCGTCGACATGCTCACCAGTCACCTCGGCGAGGCGCCGCCATACCGGCAGGCGGTGGTCACCTGGGGCTCCGGGTCCACGGCGCTGACCATGGGCGTACTCACCGCACTGTCCCACGCTGGACTGCAGTGGCAACTCGTCCTCACCAGCGAATCAGCCACGTACCGGGTCGTTGACCCGCTGGAACAGCTCAACGTCGATCCGGTCGTCGGCGTCTTCGTTCGATGGCGCATGTTCGCGGCCCTAGACGACCTCGCCGGCAAGACCCCGCCCGCAGTCCAACTTACCGAGACCCAGCGCGACCTGGTGCGACAAGCCGCGAAACGGCACGCCGACGGCTTCGCGGCCCACGACTGCGCGTCGCTACGCGCCGTGCTCGCCGACGCTGTCGTACGTCGCGACGGCAGCGCCAGCCTCGCCGTACGCCGCTACATCACCCGACGGTACGAGGAACTACTCGCCAACGACAAAGTTGATCACCCCTGGGCCGCAGACCTGCTCCTCAAGTACGAAAGACCCAAGGGTGGCCCCCCGCTCGGGGCAAAGCTGCGCATGATCGGACATACGAACCACGACGACCCAATGGTGTGTGCCTCAACCGACCTGCCGTCCTACAAATGGCTGTACTCCCCCGAAGCCAACTCGCTGCAGAACATCGGCAAGGGCAGTCACAACCTCCGTCCCCCCGCGCCCTGTGACGCAAGAATCGTCGGCAACTACCTGTCCCGATACACCACGGACGAGGCCGGCTGGCGCGATGCCGGACTACCCGAGCCGCCGGTCATACCGGCCGACACCATCCTGGCAGTCTGGCTCGCCGGAACTCAGATCGACCCCCGGGTCGGCAGCGTCGGACAACAACTGAGCGATGGCATACCGACGGTGGTCTTGGACCACCTCGGTGTGGAGGAAACCCGAATTCGAGCGGTCATCTTCGGAGTTGACGACGGACAGGGCAGCCGTGACCACGCCGACGCGGACGCCGAACTGATCGCCAATGCCACCTACGGGTTTACAGGCGAACCCAGAGGACAAGCATGGGTCGAGCCGATCGAGTTGTCCAAGATCGACCCGGTGGCTGTCGAGCGGGCCATCGAGAGCCGGCTCACACGTGAGACAGGTGCGCTGTTACTCATCCCCACCGGCCCCAAGCCGATCGTCCTCACCCTGCTTCACGCCGTACGCCACATCGGCGCCCGGCACGGAATCCCCCTGTTCGTCCGCCAGACAGCAGACCCAGAAACACAGGGCACCTACCCAGTGCATCTATGGCCGGCACTCACCGGTGGCGATCTCCCGCTACTCAACGCGGCCAAGAAAGCCCTGCATACCCTAGAACTGGACGTCGCCTGGCGGCTGCTGGCCGCCTCCGCCATCCATCCCGAGATCACCAACAACGTCCGCCGACTGGCCGACACCTTCGCCAGCCGTACACCGCTGCAGGATACGGCGTCGACATCAGCCTCCGACCGCACTAGCAGGACGATGGACCTGATCGCCGCGCGCCTGGAACTGGTAAGCGCCGCACTCGCTCACGCCACGACACCCGCCAGCCAGATCCACCTGCTGGTCCTCGCGGCGGATGCGATGGAGGCATCGGTCGCCGCCGGACCGGAACGCCAACAACCGGGAGAGAGGAACCAGAGCCGACCGGGAGAAAAATACAGACACTTCCGGGACGGGTTGCGCAAGGACGCACAGCGCCACGACAAGCCCGAGGCGGTACCCGCGCGAATCCTCCTGCTACTCAACGAAGCCCGCGACCGAGCCCCAATCACGCATGGAACCAGGCCCAACCCCGATGACGTGGTGGCCGACGCAGCGGACCACCTTGCCGCTAGGTGGCAGTTGACCCCGCTCGACGCCGACATGTTACCGCGCAACGTGTCCACATTGCTGCATAGCGCAGTCGTCTCGGCCGCCGATCGCGGCCTCGGACGGCCGAACCAACCAGACAGCCTGCTTCGGCTCCACCGAGAGGTAATCATGGATATCAATCAAGCCACTAACCAGCGAGAACCAACGAGAGATACCTGGGCATCCGAGCGGCGATAGCGCAGGTAGCGCGATGGCGGGCGCCCTTCCCCTCCATAGGGGCGTCCACCATCCGTCGGCGTTGCACGCCAACCAGTTGAGGGGTGAAACAAACCGCAGGTATAGGCTGACCGGTCATCGCCGGCCACCAGTCCCTGAAGGTCTAACGACCTCGTGCACGGTTGGCTGACGGTCGAACACAGCTTTCATCGGGTGCGAGGGCCGGCTGGTAGTGCCCTGGGTCGCCGGGGAGTGTTGTCGTTCCGGTTGGTGTGTTGGTGGTCGGACAGTAGGCCGGCGATGGCGCGGATGGTGGTGTCGAGGTGCTCGCGTCGGCCGTGGTAGCGGCCGAGGATCCGCCAGTTCTTGAGGTGTCCGATGACGTGCTCGACGCGGATGCGCTGTGAGGAGTGCCGTTTCCGTGCCGCGTCGTGGGCGGCGATCACGCTCGGTGGTAACGATGTGCGGCGTTTCTGTGGCTTGGGTTTGGGCGTGATCACGCCTGCGTTGGTGTCCGTCCCCAGGCCCTGGTAACCCGCGTCGGCGAGGACTTGAACGCCGAGCGGTGTGTGCATGAGGAGGTCGACCAGGCCCGGCGGTACGAGCCTGGGTGATGTCATGCATCGAGCCGGGGCGGACCTCGCCGCAGAACAACAACTTGCCGACGGGGTCGCAGATCACGAGGGCTTTCATGGTGTTGAGCCGGGCCTCGCCGGACACGAACCGGTCCCGACCGGGCCGGCCCGCGATCGGTCTGCGGACACGCACCTCGGTGGCGTCCATGAGCGCCCGCGGGTGGTGGCCGAAATGCGCGACCACATCAGCGAGGGTCCGTAACCGGATCCCGCTGTTCACACGGCAGCCGCGCTCGGCCAGCAGTGGTCGGACCTCGCCGATGCTGCGGGTGATCGTCGAGCGGTGCACCCCGAACCACGCGGCGACCACGTCGTGGGTCATGCCGTGTCGTAGGTGGACCAGCGTAGCCAGCAGCCGGTCCGTGAACCCGAACCGGTGCCTTGCCCCGCCGCCGATGGCACGACGACGGGCCCTCCCGGTGAGGCGGTCGCGGTGACGGGCCTGCCATCGTGGCGCCAGCTCAGCGACCAGGCACTCGATCACCTGCCGGGACAGACCAGTCATCCGACGGTTGCTCATGATCATCGCGCTAATCATGATCAGGACAACGATCATCGATGCTCAAGCACGCGCAACCATGCACGAGGTCGTTAGAGTGTAATAATCGCTTCTGCGTCCCCTGTCGATGTCGACCTGGGTCACCCGGACTCAATGCTCTGACCAGCAAAGATGCACAACCGCCGGACTGCCGCAAAACTCGGCCAAACCGAGGCATGGGAAGCAGGGCTGACCTGCGACTTAAGGTTCGGGTCGGTCATCACCCCTGGAGGGATCGCAACTCGACATCGACCGGCACCCTGTCGGGTGGTACGCCCATGTCGGTCATCACCCCTGAAGGGATCGCAACTCGGGCGCCGTCTGCTGAACGACGAACTGGGAATCGAGTCGGTCATCACCCCTGGAGGGATCGCAACACCACGTCCGAGCCGACCCGCCAGAACGCGGCCCAGTCGGTCATCACCCCTGGAGGGATCGCAACGTCCTCTCGGTTGGCCGCTCAGCGCGGCGCGGGGTGTTTCGGTTGTCGGTCATCACCCCTGGAGGGATCGCAACCCCGACCCGGCCGCGCACCACCACCCGCACCATCTCCAGTCGGTCATCACCCCTTGAGGGATCGCAACTACGTAGCGGCGCCAACCGACGACCGGATCAGCGAGGTCACGTCGGTCATCACCCCTGGAGGGATCGCAACGTTGGATGTCGATCCACTGACCCTCGTGCTCGTGGCCGTCGGTCATCACCCCTGGAGGGATCGCAACGCGTACGCGCGGCCGGCGAGCACCACGACGTCGGTGGGTCGGTCATCACCCCTGGAGGGATCGCAACCGGAACGCAAAGCGGACCTCAGCGAAAAGCTTGACTTGTCGGTCATCACCCCTGGAGGGATCGCAACCGATCACCGTCAGCCAGGCGCCGAAGTCCGCGCCCTGGTCGGTCATCACCCCTGGAGGGATCGCAACAAGCATTCCTCCTCTGCAGCGGCGATGATCTGCCAGTCGTCGGTCATCACCCCTGGAGGGATCGCAACGCCACCAGGACCCGCTGGCCCAGTACGGTCGGTCATCACCCCTGGAGGGATCGCAACAACGTGGACGGGACGATGGCCACCCTGCGCGTGCTGGTCGGTCATCACCCCTTGAGGGATCGCAACGTGGCCGAACCTTCCTGAGGAGCGTGGGAGGTGAGCGTCGGTCATCACCCCTGGAGGGATCGCAACGTGGTCAAGGTGCTCACTCCTTCTCGGTGACGCTCGGGTCGGTCATCACCCCTGGAGGGATCGCAACTGTGACACGGACACGGTGAGTGCTCCTCGGGTGAGGTTGGGGTCGGTCATCGCCCCTGGAGGGATCGCAACGCGAGTAGCCGGGCAACAAGCTGATCAAGGTCAATCAAGTCGGTCATCACCCCTGGAGGGATCGCAACGTGAGGTCCCACACCTAGAAGTCGGCGCCGGCCAGGTCGGTCATCATCCCTGGAGAGATCGCAACTTGGTGGAGACCATCGCCTGCCGGCCCTGATTGGACGGTTGGTCATCACCTCTGGAGGGATCGCAACATGCTGCGGCCCTCGACGACGGTTCGCCCGATGGACAGCGGTCGGTCATCACGCCTGGAGGGATCGCAACTCGCCCATCACGGCCTTGAGGATCGCGTCGAGCTGGCTCGGGTCGGTCATCACCCCTGGAGGGATCGCAACTTGCGCCATACGTATAGATCTTGGCGCCGACCGGGCCGGTCATCACCCCTGGAGGGATCGCAACATCCGGATCACGAAGTGGGGAAAGGTGAGGTTGATCGGTCGGTTATGCCCCCTGGAGGGATTGCAACACGACACCGGCGACCGCGAACGGGTCGCCGCCGAGTCGGTCATCACCCTAGAGGGATCGCAACGAGATCGCGGACAGGTAGAGCTGCTGCCCGCGGTTCAGTCGGCCATCACCCCTGGGGGGCTCGCAACGCCGGTTGAGGACACTCAACACATGGTAGCCGTTGGGGGTCGGTCATCACCCCTGGAGGGATCGCAACAGCGGCCACCACGCCACCGGATCGGTGCTGGGCAGTCGGTCAGCATCCCTGGAGTGATGGGCCACGTTCGGGCAAGGGTGAAGGACAAACGACTGCTGGCGCTGGTGAAGGCGTTCCTCAAGCCGGCGTGCTCACCGAACTCGGTGACCGGCGCGACACCCACACCGGCACCCCGCAGGGTGGGTTATGTTCAGCTGAACATAACCCACCCTGCGGGGTGCCGGTACTCGACTCGCGTAAGCCCTCGTCCTTGCTGAGGATGCCTGCTTTGAGGAACCCCTTCACCAGCGCCAACACCCGCTTGTCTCCGATCCGCCGACGCACCCGGTCCATCAGGGCCGTGTGGTCGATCTCGTCGAAGCAGGCGGTGATGTCGCCTTCCACCACCCATTCGTAGTCGCGTGGGTGGGAGGTGAGGTGACGGGTCTCCGCGACCGCGTCATCCGCCCGCCGATTCGGGCGGAAGCCGTAGGAGCACGGCTGGAAGTCCGCCTCGAATATCGGCTCTAACACCAGCTTCAGGGATGCCTGCACGACCCGGTCGGTCACGGTCGGGATCCCCAGACGCCGCTTGGTGCGACTGCCCGGTTTCGGGATCATCCGTTCCTTGACCGGCAACGGCCGGAACGTGCGCGAGCGCAACTGCTCACGCACGTCGCGCAGGAACGCCTCGATGCCGCGTTCCTTCTCCACCGAGTAGGCGGTCTGGCCGTCCACCCCAGCGGATCGGGCTCCCTTGTTGCCCCGCACCCGAACCCACGCCTCGCTCAGGAACGCGGGATCGGCGACGAGGTTGTGAGGTCGGACCGCAGCGCGGTGTCAGAGTTTCCGCTGATCCGTTTCTGCGGCCCGCCTCCCGAACCGGACGTGCCCGTTGGCCGAGCATCCGGCTCTCCACAGGCTCCGCGAAATCGCGGCGATCAGGTCATGCTCGCCCATGGTGTGGGGATTGCGGCACCCCGGTAGCGGTAGCGGGTCGTGCGTGTCCGCGCCGGGTTGAATAGCGCCACGTCGCCGTCGGACGGCCACCAGCCGCCCTGGCAGTAGCGGTGGCGCAGCTGTTTCCAGGTCATCCCGGGGTGTTTACGGCGCAGCCAGCCCATTACCCTGCGCCAGGTGAAGCCGCGCAGGTAGGCGTAGGTCGCGCTGGACACTCCGGGCTGGAAGTAGGTGCACCACCCTCGTAGCACTGGGTTCAGGTTGTGCAGCAACACTTCGAGCGGCTGGTTCCGGTTCAACCGACTCAGCGTCTTCACCTTCCCGGTGACCGATCTGACGGCCTTCTTACTGGGATAGGTGTAGATGTAGCTGTTGGCCGCGCCTGGTTTGCGGTGGCGCTGGATGCGCCAGCCGAGGAAGTCCAGACCCTCGTCAATGTGGGTGATCATCGTCTTTGCCTGTGACAGGCGAAGACCCACGGTGGCCAGCACCGCTGCCGTCTCGTCGCGCAGCGCCTCCACGTCGGACCGCTGGCCCTTGACTAGGAGCACCCAGTCGTCGGCATACCGCGACAGCCGGAAGATCGGCTGTCCGCGCTGCTGGCTACGGGGCAAACTCCGTCGGTGCTGGGTCTTGCGGTCGAAGTGCTCGTCGAGAACGCTCAACGCGATGTTCGACAGCAGCGGCGACAGGATGCCACCCTGGGGCGCACCCTCCTGCGAGTTCCTCAGGCCAGTCTCCTTGCTGAATATCCCGGCCTTCAGAAACGCCTTGACCAGCAGCAGAACCCGCTTGTCAGTGATCCGATGCCGCACCAAGCCCATCAGAGCGGTGTGGTCGATCTCGTCGAAGCAGGCCGTGATGTCGCCCTCCAACACCCACTCATAGCGGTGTGGTGGACCGGCGAACGTGCGGACCTCAGCGATCGCGTCGTGCGCCCTGCGCCTGGGACGGAACCCGTAGGAGCAGGGCCGAAAATCGGCTTCGAAGATTGGTTCAAGAACCAGCTTCAATGCCGCCTGCACGACACGATCTCGCACGGTGGCTATGCCCAGTCGACGTTGCTTGCCGCCCGCCTTCGGAATCATCCGCTCGCGGACCGGCAACGGACGGAACTGTTGCGTCTTCAGCTCGTCGCGGATCTCGGCGAGGAACGGTTCCACGCCTCGCCGCGCCTCGACGAAGAACGCCGTCTGGCCGTCCACACCTGCCGACCGGGCACCCCGATTACCCCGCACCCGCTGCCACGCGACGAGCAGGAACGCGGGGTCATAGACAAGGTTGAACACATCGTGGAACCGGCGATCTGGATCGTCGGTCGCCCAACGGTGCAGCTTCGTCTGGATCTTCTGTACCCGCACCTCGGCCGACCCCAGCAGGGGCCATTCCGACGGCGGCGCGTCGGTGTTCACCGGCGTCCTTCAGACATTCCAGCATCGTCGCTGCCAGCTTGCTGGCTCCCTTCGCCATGTGGACGGCTTTCCCGCCCTCCGACTACTACGAAGCCTCCGCCCCACCCGACGGCTATCAGCCGACGACGAGCCTGCCCACCTGCGTCCTGGCTGGACCACAGGGAGGGCGACCGCGGATGGTTCCCACGTTCACCACGAACCGATCGACGAGGGAGGCGCCCAGCTATACCCCGACCGCTTCGCCACAGGTACGCCGCAGACATTCCCCATGGCCTCCCCACCGACTTGTTCATCCCGGCTTCGGAGTCACCCACCGGATGTTCCCGGCGGGTCCGCACGGCATACCGACCCAGATCCACCAGGTTCGAGTCGGCTCGACGCTTACGGAGCTTCATGCACTGGTTCCTCTCGTGCACCTTCTCGTCTTGCTAGCCGGACCCGTCCCGTCTGGCAGTACCAGGACGTCCCGTCGTTGTCAGGACTGCTTCCCACCCTCACCGGCGTCTCCCGGATCAGGCTGTCCTCAGCTTCGCCAGGCTGCTGCGACAGCCCAGCGGCCAGGGCCTTTCACCCCAACTCGGTCACAGTGGCGCCTCGTGGCGCACGAACAGGTCATCGAACCGGCGATGAGGATCACTCGCCGCCCACTGGTGCAGTTTGGTTTGGATCTTCAGTACCCGAAGCTCCGCCGACCCAGGTAAGGGCCAAACCGACTCCGGCGCGCCGGTGTTCACCGACGGCTCTTCCGACATTCCAATCTCCTCGCTGCTGACTTGCTGGTCCCCTTCGCCATGTGATCGGCTTTCCCGACCTCGGACTACTACGAGACCTCCGCCCCACCCAGCGGCCATCAACCGGCGACGGGTCTGCCCGTCACCGCCCCGGACGGGCGGCGCAAGGGCGACCGTGGGTGGTTCCCGCGTTCACTGCTGACCGATCGACGAGGTAGGCGCCCAGCTGTTATCCCGGCAGCCTCGCCACGGCTACGCCGCAGACCTTCACCATGGCCTCCATGCGCGGCGCTATCAGTCGGACATGAAGTCGACCGCCCCACACCGCAGGCAGTCGTGCACTGCACCCCGGCCCACATCCACCAGATTCGAGCCGGCACATCGCTTACGGGACGTCAACGCTGGTTCCTGTCAGTACACCTTCTCGTCTCGCTAGCCGGACCCGCACCGTCTGGCAGTACCGGCACGTCCCGTCGTTGTCAGGGCTGCTCTGCACCCTCCCCGGCGTCCCCCGGATCAGGCTGCCCCCAGCTTCACGCAGCCGCTGCGACGGCCACGAGGTGAAGGTCTCCCACCTCCACTCGGTTCAACAGCGCCTCGCGGCGCACCACCGCATCGAGGAAGATCACCGGATAGACCGCGTCCAGGGGCCGGTTCTGCCACTCGATCGTCGCGTGACCAGATCCCGTACTCCAGTGCGCCCAGGACGAGGTCGGTATTGCACCGGTCGGAGGTCTTCCATCCGACGATCCGGTTGGAGAACGCGTCACGGACCGCGGCCAGCCACAGCACACCCTCACCCGTCACGATCCGGGTCGCGTCCGCCACCCACAGCCGGTTCGGGGCGTCGGCGGTGAAGTTCCGGTTGACCAGGTCCGGTGCGGGGTCTGCCCTCGGGTTCTGCTTCGTGGAGCCGCCCCGCCAACCCCGGCGCAGGAACGCACCGGTCAGGTCGTGCCCGCGCATCAACCGCTCGACCCGCTTACGGCCGACGCGGATGCCACGACGGGCGAGGCTGGCGTGCACACGTGGGCTGCCATACGTGCGCCCGGAGCGGTCGTGGATGTCGACGATCTCCGACAGCAGCCCACGGTCCTCGACCTCCCGCGGTCCAGGGTCGGCCTCGCGGGCCACCCAGCCGTAGTACGTCGACGGCGCGATCGTCAGGACCCGGAGGACGGGCTCGACCCCGAAGCGGTCACGCAACTCGTTCACGAGCGTCATGACCGTCGCCGGGTCGGGTCGAGTTCCGATGCGAAAAAAGCCGAGGCGGCCTTCAGGATCTCGTTGGCTCTGCGTAGCTCGGTTACCTCTTTGCGGAGCCGGCGTAGTTCCTCGATGTCGGCCGTGGTGGGCTGGTCGAAACGCTCACCGTGATCTGCCTGGTCCTGGCGGATCCAGTTACGCAGCGCCTCGGGATGCACGCCGAGTTGCTCGGCCAGGCGCTTGATCACCGGTTTGGGGTCGGACTCCCGGTAGAGCCGTACCGCACGCTGACGTAGTTCGTCCGGGTACTTACGAGGGGCGGGCACGAAAACCTCCTGGTCAGGGCCTATCAGACCACGATCGAAAGTCTCCGAGCTACCGGGGGAACCTCAAGTAGCCAGTGTTGCAACGACCCCTTGAACCTAAGAACTATACGTCTTTCCGCTTCGCGGAACGCTTGATCGACAACGGAATCCTGCCTTCGATGGGCTCGGTCGGCGACTCGTACGACAACGCGCTGATGGAGAACTTCTGGTCGACGTTGAAGATCGAACTCGTCTACCGCACGAGCTGGCGGACCCGCGACGAGGCCGAGAACGCGATCTTCGCCTACATCGACGGCTGGTACAACACCCGCCGTATCCAACGCGAGCTGGGCTACCTCAGCCCCGACGAGTACGAGACCGCCTGGCATACCCGGCAGAACAACCCAGCCGAGCCACCTATCACCACCCCTGCGTCAGCCGGCAGCAGGTAACCACCGCTCCATCAAGGCGGGGGGGAACTCACCCAACAACTCGCACATTCAGCAGCCCTCTTGCCGATCCGATGAAGGCTGCCGAGGGCCGGCCGCGGAGAGGACGGATCCGTTCGTACACGGGCGGATGGCAAACCGTACCGGGTACGCGGCACACCGGCAGGCCGTGCGTTCATCTCAACGGGTCCCGAACAATTCCCTTGCGTGCGAGGATCTCGCCAGCGTCCACTGCGTGGCTCCATGCCTGCGCAGCCTCTGCGTGACGGCCGTAGCGATCGAGCAGTCCGGCGAGACGACTGTACGCGCCAGGCTCTCCGGCGGCCGCACCTTCGCGCCATACGTCTGCTGCCTGATCGATGTATCCACAACGTTCGAGCAGGCGAACGAGGTGTTGTCTGGCGTCGCGCTCGCCGGCGTCGACGGCTGCCCTTCGGATGGTTATGGCCTCGTCGAGCCGACGTTCTTGTTCGAGGAGGTCTACGAGCTGGTCGCGGGCGTACTGGTCACCGCTGTCGGCGGCCTGCCGCCACACTTCGATGGCCTCGTCTGTCCGTTCCAGGCGTTCGAGCAGCCCGGCCAATTGAATCCGTGCTCGCCGGTCGGCGCGAGACGCGGCCCGACGCAGAAGTTCTTCGGCACGGCGGGTCTGGTCGTGTTCCAGGAGGACCTCGATGAGCTGGTCGGCATTCGCATGGTCGCCTGTCCGGGCTGCCTGGCGCCACAAGGCCTCGACCTCAGTCAGCCCCCCGTGTGAAGCCAGGAAGTAGGCCAGTTCGTGGAGTGCGCCGGGTTGTTCTGCGGCATCTGCTTTGCGAAGAATTTGTTCGGCCTCGTCGTCCCGGTCGTGTTGGACGAGTAGCCAGGCGAGGTTCGCCCATGCATCCTCCTCGCCCTCTGCCGTTGCCCGCTGCCACGCCGTGATTGCCTGTGTGATCTCCCCCCGCTGTTCATGAAGCTCGGCGATCTTGCTACGAGTCCTCCAGCTACTTCCCGGCATGGCGTCGGCAAGCTGGCCAAGTACCTCGAACGCTTCCTCGACGCGACCCGTCCTTTGATAAACGTGGGCGAGGTTGCACAGCGAATCCGCGTCACCCGCATCAGCTTGGCCCTCCCAAAATCGGATGAGGTGGTTGAATTCACCGCGTCGGGCCAGGTGTTCAGCGAGTTGGTGCCGTGCGTGAAAGTCGCCCTCAGCAGTTCGTTGACGTAGCCGCTCCTCGGCTTCCTCCGGTCGGTGGCGTGAGAGAAAGCCCTCCAGCTCAAGGCGGACGCTCACCTCGCCGTCGTCGACGGCATCACGCAGTGTCCGTTCAGCGTCCACCACCGCGCCCTGCAGCTCAAGGCGTCGGGCCAACCATGCGCGAGCACCACGACGCCCGTCCCGCACCGCTTGCCGAAGGACAGCGTCGATCTCCGAATGGCGGTCCTGCGTATGGAGCATGCGGACCAGCCGGCCGAACGCGCCAGGCGCTCCGGCAGCCAACGCCTGCCGGCGGGCCTGCTCAATCTCGGGCATCCTGCCATTACGCCGTAGCAGCTGGACCAACCAGTCCCACGCGTGCGCGCTGCCGTTCGCACCGGCGCCGCGGAGCAGTTCGATGGCCTCGTCGATGCGTGCGTGGCGTTCAAGGAGGTCGGCCAGGTGTCGCACGGCGTCGGCGACACCGGCCTTGGCCGCGAGTTCCCAGGCTGCGATCGCTGCGTCGGGTTGATTGTCGCGCTCAAGCACCGCGGCCAAAGGCAGGAACGCCGTCGGGTCGCTGAAGGCGATCGAACGCCACAACGCCGCCGCCTCCGCGAGTTCCCCGTTTCGCCCCAGTAGCGCGGCGAGCCGCCGCCGCGCATCCGCGTCGCCGCGGTCGATGGCACCGGTCAGCACTGCCTTCGCATCATCTACGCGCCCCTCATCGCACAGTAGCCGCACGAGCTGGTCGCGCGCGTTCGCGTCCCCTGCCCTACAAGCCCTGCGCCACAACTCCTCGGCGGTCTGCACCAGTCCACGTTGCTCGGCCGCCATGCCAAGGCGGAACAACTCGGACGGATCGTCAACGTGGGCTGCACATGCCCGCCAAAAACTATCGGGTGGAACTGCAGCACGGCGCGTGTGAGCACCTCGTTGCACCAGATAGTCAGCGACGCCATACCCAACGACCCTGCCAGATGGATCAGCCAGCGCCGACAGGGCAGAGGTAGCACCGTGGAGTCGCTGCGTCGCGTACCGCAGGGCAGTGTCGAACCAGTCCGGGGCCAGAGTGGCCCTCTCCGCCGCTGACAGGTATCCGGAGGTGGCGTCCCGGAGCAGGGGTGCGGGTACCGCCCGGTGAATCCCCATTCTCCGCGCGTCCGCAGCTGCCGTGATCACTGCAGCGGCTTCCGAAGTGGGAGCATTCTCCCAGCGGCGAACGAGATACGGCGCAGCCGCCAACACCTGCGTCATGCCGTAGTCCGCCGAGTCGAGTGCGACGCGAATACGCGGGTCGCCGACGGCGACAGCTTCGGCTTGAGCCCGCTCCGGTCCGGACAAGGCCACCGGCACGTCCACAACGTCGGCTAGGCGCAAAAGCCCGCGTTCACCCGCGTACGGGTCTTCGTCCCCGACGGGCAGCGACGTGTACGCCACGTACTTGTCGGGCCATACGGTCCCGATGACGATCACCGCGGCGTCGGATCTATGCAGCGACCGCATCGTCCCGGCGGTGATCCCGCCCGCACCACCGAGGTAGTTGTGCATCTCGTCCAACCACAGCACGGTATGCGGCTTCGGATCCGCGGCGAACGCGATCACTTCGTGCGAGTCGACAGGGTGGAACAGTTGCCAGTCCGGCGTGACGTTCAAGACCGCCTCGAACGCGGCTCGCGTCTTGCCGACGCACGAGCCGCCGAGCAGGACGACGAAACAGCCACTTGCCTTCCCAGCCCGCAGCACCACACGAAGTTGGTCATCAACCGCGCGCGCGACGTAGGCGGGCTGCCAGTCAGCCGCACCGGGAACGACGATGGCCGGATGGACGCCGAGATCGCGAGGGTCAACGTGCCTGACTAGCGGCCAAACCTCACACGGTGACGTCACACGGCTCAACTCGCCGGAACTCGTGCTCCCGTCGCGCCTTCCAACGCTCGTTCGGATCCGTTCACCCGACTCGTCAATCAGGGTGAACCTTCCGGTGAGCTGCTGACGCAGCGATTCGCGGGTGATCTCCGCCCCGCCAGGTGCCTTTCGGCCTGTCAGCTCATACAGGTAGCCCAGCAACCGATCGGCCTCACTCGCATCTGAGGTACATCGCGCCAGGCTCGCCGCCCAGCGAGTCCAGTCCGGCTGGACATCACCCTCGACACGCAAAAGCAGGACATAGAGAACGCGAAGCAGCTCCCAGACCAGCTCGCCTGTGGGTCCATCCGCAGCGGCCGGCAGCTCGCCGACAGCCGCGACGGCCGCCAAGAGCCCCCGGCAACGCCGGCGCTCCCTAGCCGCGACATCGCCGGCATCGATCGCTGCCCAAAACGACGCACCGGAGACACGGTCCCGGGCCAAGTCCGTCAAACTCCGAAGCTCCCGAGCACCGCTGTGCGGGTCGGCGACCGCCAGACCAAGACGCAACGTGCCATCGTGGAGGTCATCCGGCCGGTCCCGAACGACCTGCAGAAACCCCGCCAACAACGCGAGAAACTTCGGATTCCTATCCGCGATGATCGGATTCCGACGCACCGCGACCGCCACCACACGGTGATCGCCACCGGCCGCGGTCCCCTCGATCACGACGTCATCGACCGGGCACAGCCGGTCCTGGAACGTCACCCTGCTAAGGACGAACGGCGTATCCAGGAGATCGACAGGCTCACCGGTCAGCAATGCGGCCAGCAACGTCGCACCATAACGATGCTCCAGCACCGTGCCACCACCACCGGTGCTGTACGCGGAAGCCCGCCGACGACCAACCGCGCCAGCACCCGCGCCTGCAACATCGCCGCTCATCGCCTGACCGATTCCCTACGCCAGCAACGCGCCGTGGCATCACGTGGACCACCACCCATAACACTCACCCTACTGTCGACCTCCGACAGCCGGCAGTGCCAAACTAAACGCGCTCCGGCAGCCGTGACAGAGTCGTCACCGTCGCGGTCTGTTCTGGCTTTGGCAGCCAGCCTGCGCAGCGATCGCAAGAGCGGCTCGGATGCCACGCCGAAACGTACCGGCCTATGTCTGGCGGATGATCGGAACAGCGGGTCGGCAGCTGTTAGCCTTTCGGAATCATGGCTGATCTCGAGGAGGGTGCCCGGGTGGCGTTGCGCAACGTCGGCGTCACGGCGCAAGAGATCGCCGATTTTGAAAGGCGGGTGGACACGCCTACGCGAGGTCTGCTGCTGTACGGTAGCCGCGCGCGTGGTGATTACCTGGATCATTCCGACTTCGATGTTCTTCGCCTGGCCCGTGGCGATTTCCACACCTTTAAAGCGCGTCGTTTGTCTGTGAGTACCTACAGCGGCGAGCAACTCCGAGGCGCAAGCGACACGCTGTTTGGGACCCATCTCGTGCGCGACGGCCGGGTCCTTTTCGACCCCGAGGGAGAGCTGGCCGAAGCGCTGGACCAGATCGTGCCGGCCACACCGAACGCACTCCTGGCGAACGTCCGCCGCTACAGCATGATCCTTGACCTGCCCACATCCGAGCTTTCCGGCCACCTGCCGGGGATAGTCCGGCTCACGCGGTACCTGTTGCGGACAGCGGTCTATGCGAGGGCCATGCTGCAGGGCAGGCCGTGCTTCTCTGTGAGGGAGCTGGCGATCAGGTTCGACGATCCCGCCCTGGCGACCCTGCTGGCGTCGGATACTGAACTGCTGGCACCGGTGTCGCCAGCGCTCCTGGACGAGCTCACGTCCCGACTCGTCGCGATCGTGGGTCCATTGCCGCACAACCGCTTCGGTTCCTTGGCCGCGACCGCAATCGCCGTGTGGGACACAGATCGCAATCTCGCCGCGCTTGCCGTGCGAGCTGGCTCCGAGGGCGAAGACGACGCAGACAGTCTCGACTACTCGGATCTGCCCAAGGTGCTGCTGTGACTCGGGTGATCGGGGTTATCGGGGATGTGCATGGCAACGCCGCCGCGTTGACGGGCCTTCTAGCTCTCGTCGAGGCCCGGTACGACCACCTGGTGCTCGTCGGCGACTACGTCAACAGGGGCAAGGACAGCGCGGCGGTCCTGCAACTGCTGGTGGAGCGGGCAGGCGACCCCGGTCGGTTTTCCCTCGTCGCGGGCAACCACGACCTCGCATTCCTCGCCTGTCTGGAATCCGATGCGTTGCAACACTTCCTGATGATCGGCGGGGCGGCAACGATCCGCTCCTACGTTCCAGCGGTCGAGGCGGATGTCCTGAGGCAGTTGCGCGCTGCGGTCCCTCCGTCGCACCTGCGTCTGCTCCGGTCCCTGCGGAGTCACTTCCACGAAGACGGTCTACTGGTCACGCATGCGCCCCGGGACGTACCACCAGTTCAGGCGCCGGTGTTGTTCCACGTCTACGGTCATGTTCCTCAACGGAGCCTGGTGCCGGCAGTCACGCGGGCTGCGGCGGCCATCGACACGGGGTGCGCAACGCTGACGGACGGCAGGCTGAGCTGCCTGGCCTGGCCGTCTTTAGAGGTGACTCAGGTTGACGACGCAGGGCGCGAGGTCAGGCCGTGAGTTTCAGCGAATCGCTGCGCCTCGTCCCGGAGCCGCGGGTCACCGGATGTCTGGACCAGGGCGCGGGCCGCTGCCAGGTCTCCATAGGCACCCGCGTCGTCGCCGATCTGGTGGAGCACCTCCGCCAGATGGAACCGGGCCCAGGCCTCCCCGGTGCGGTTGCCAATCGACCCGTAGGCCCCGGCGGCGTCCTGCAGCAGCGTGACCGCCATCGCGGTGCGGTCGGTGCGCCCCAGGATGGTGCCCAGCAGGTGGGTTGACTGGACGATGCCCTCCCGGTTCGAGATCGACTCGTTCTCCCGCAAGGCGCGTTCAGCGTGTCTTTCAGCGGCCGTCAGATCGCCGCGGCGCATCAGAATCCGCCCGAGTTGGTTGAGGCTCATCGCGATGCTGTCCGGCCGGCCCGACGCTTCGTTGTTCGCCAGCGAGGCCCGGAACGACCGCTCGGCGTCCGCGAGCCTTCCCTCTTGATCCAGGATTTCACCCATCGTCGAATGGGCAGCCGCGAGTCCGGGCCTGTCGTCGAGGGCACCAAGGATCTGCATGGCCTCCGCCAGAGCGGTCTTCGCCTCTTCGATCGATCCGGACGTTCGGTGCAGCCGGGCGAGATTGGTGAGCGTGAACGCCCGCCCGGCGCTGTCCCCGGTGTCCTCGCGGATGGCCAGGGCCTGCTGAAAGCAATCGAGCGCCTCCGCGTTGTCGCCCGCATGGCTCGCGGTGATGCCCAGATTGTCGAGAGCGTAGGCGAGCCCGTCACGCGCGACGTCCCCGCCCTGCTTCGCGGTCTGCACCGCCTCATGCAGCTTGTATCGCGACGTCCGAAGGTCGCCCAGCTTACGGTGGACGATGCCGATGCTAGTGAGGATCCGGGCGCGCAGTGTCACCGCACCGAAGGGCTCATCGGAGAGCGTGAGCTGGGAGAGAATGCGCTCATTGATCTCCAGCGACCTGGTCAGTCGCCCGGTCCGGCGCAGGAATCTCGCGTACTTCTGAAGGCTCTCAAGGTCCGCGTCAGCGATCGCCTCGGCGTATGCCGCCTCGGCCTGCGTCATGAGGCCGCCAGCCTCGAACGCCTCTGCGGCGAGCAAGGCAGTGGCCCCGGCCGCGACAACGCCTGCACCAGGTGCGGTCGAGGTGCCGGACGGATGCCGCAGCAGGACGCCCACTGCTGCACCCGCCTCACGCTCCCGTGCCCAACTGTGCAGACGCAGTGCCACCTCCCGGCGTAGCAGCTCAGGATCGTCGAAGGTCTTGAAGAAGACCTCCTTCGAGTCCTCCAGCTTCTGCTTGAAATCAAGCACCGCGCTCAGCTGCGGGCCCGGATCTCGAAGTTGCTCCTCGGGGACCCCCTTAAACAGCACCAGGATGTCGGCCATTGGCGAGGTCGCCCGGTTGATGCACTCCCGAGCCAGATTGAACTCCTCCTCGGTCCCGGACGAGAACTGCCCATCGCGCATCGGAGCCATGCCCCAGCGGCTGGCTAGCATGAGGATCATGTAGTCGCACTGCTCCAGCTCCCTATTGATGAGCTCTTGAGGGCGCCCCATCCCGCCGGACACTTCCTTCCAGCCGGTAACCTCGAAACGCAAGCCCAGATCTCGGCCGGACTTCTCGTTGAACGCCGCCACCTCGTCCCGGATCGCCTGCCGTTCCGGGTCGAGACCCCCGGGTGAGGCGATGAAGAGCTTGTAGTTTTCCACCGTGCTCGGCATCGGGACAGACTACCGACCGTTCCAACGGGTGGCGGCAAGTTACCGACGGCGCAGAGGGATTGCAGCGTGTGACCCGCGCAGCACTGAACGGCCGGCCGCTGCGGGCCGCTGGGACATAACATCCACTCTGGCCTGGCACAAAGAGCGCGGCCCGCCGGACGCGATCAGGTCGGGGGGCGCCTCGGCAGGGTAGCGGTCAATGTCCAGGATAGTGTGAACCGGGGCTGGTCAACGGCGGCGGGACCGGCCGTTCTTGCCCATTGACATTCGGCTCGTAATCCAAGCCCACAGCGGATGAGCGGCAGCGCCTATGACCGTACCCACGGCCAACGAGACCACGAGTTGGGCGGGCGCGACTCCGGTGCCGAACGCGATTATGGCGGCCAGGAGGCCCAGGCCGAGAATCAGCACCCGCAAGATGAGTGCGAGGTAGACCCATGCGTGGGCCCGGAGCAGTCGGATCTCCTCGTCGAAGCTGCCGGTGGTGTTTGTCCGGCGCATGTGGAAGTCGATGAGGGTCGCCAGCCACGCCGAGCGCCCCGGGGACAGGATGGGTTCGGCCAGCGACGGGTTACCGTCCGGCCTTCGGTGGCTCCGCCTTGGGTGATCCGCGTGGATCACGGCCACCCGCCCTTCAACGGGACCGACGTTAGCGATGGGTCGCGGTTCCTGGCGCCGGGCGCTGAGGGAGCGTCCGGGTGTGACCGAGGCAGTGTTGGTCTGTTTCGACTTACGGTCCTGGAGCCGCCTGTCCGTCTGCGGCCCGTCCCGTCTGGGCCGGGGATCGCGTTCATACCGTGTGCCGCGCTTCCGAAGTGGCACGCGCGGTCGATTGGACGCCATCAGCCCTCTGCTCGGCGGTACCCGGACCGTAATGGGCAGCTCCGGGCAGTCGATGGGCGGCCCGATCCGTACGGGGCTCGGTGCGTAGCCGCCGGCGGCGAGGGTGTTCCGCAGTCGCTGGTCGATTTCGCCGTCGGTCATGTCGATGGCCGTCTCGTCGATGAGGAAGACCTCCCGGTCCAGGTCATCGAGCGGGGCAGGGTCGTTCTGGTTCCCGTCGGGGTCGTCGATGGTCATCGGTCCTCCTTCCTCGCCCGGGTGCCCGTGCTGTTGCTGATCTGATCCCGGCCGGTTGTTGGTGGCCGGGACGGTTCTAGGCGGCGCCGGACGTCACTGAGCGTGCGACGGACGGCGTCGTAAGACCTGCCTAGCAGCAGGGCGATCTCTGTCTGTGACAGGCCCCGCATAATATGCTCAACTACGGCTCGCTGATTCGGCGTGAGAGTTTCCAACAGCGTGTTGACCGACTCCGGGTCCTCCCACACGTTGGCGTGCTCCTCCAGCGGTCGCTCAAAGGTCTGGGCAAGGTACGCGGCCTGGCGGACCATCCTGGCGCGTTCGCTCTTCTTGTGCTTGATCAAATTATTGATCACGCCCCGCCGGGCCCAGGCGAGCCGGTCGGAGATGTTATGCCAGCCCGACAACATTTGGCTCAGTGTCTGGCTCGTGACCTCGTCCGCCTCGGTTCGGGAAGCGCCTAAGTGGATGGCGTACGCCATCAATTGGCGGTACCGAGAGCGGTAGAAATCCTCGAAGCCGGGTGGGGCAGCGCGGACGCCTCCCTGCGGTATGGCCGCCGCCTGGGCCACGACGTTGTCGGCATCCACTCGGGTCTTGTCCTCCGATCCCAGTTGGTGGCGGCCGCCTAGAGGGTGGTCGCCCGTACGGTAGGTCCTGCGGCGACGGCGCATGTGAGTAACCCGGCCAAGATTCTTAGCAGGTCTCCGACGCCCGGGGCCGCTCGGCGACGCCGCCTCGGAGGCCCTGAGCGAAGATAAGAGAAGGTGGACGGGTCCTCCGTCCACCGACCCCAAGGCAGTAACGGTAAGGCTATCGGTCGTCACCCGCGCCGTACCTACACAGGGTAAGTAGCAGCACAATGGCACCGCCGAACGCCCCACCCCCAGTGAGTATGGCCATGGGGACGTTCGCCCCGCCCGCCCAGGCCAACAGCCCGGCCCCACCACCGATGAGTGCGGCGGCGATAAGGATCAACGCGATCCAGACCGAGCGTGGCGTGCGCGATAGTGGCGAAACGGGCGGCTGACTAATACCGGTGCACACAATCGTCCTTCCAGGTCAGGGGAACCTTCCGAGTGGTAGGTCGAGCACCGGGCAGGAGTGTGAGGTTGCCGATCACCGACGGAGCACCTGGCCCTCGTCAACGTGCCGGTGCGAGACCCATGCGCCGTCGAGCAGCAATAACGGCTCGCACCAGTTATGACGGCCCGAAATCAGCAACCGCAGCAAAGCGGAGCGCCGGCGATCTCGCCATGGTCGCACCCCCACCGCCCCTCCGACCTCGCTGGCCCGCAGGTACCCGCCCTCATACCGGTCGCGAAAGCCGGCGCGGCACGTTGTCAGGGCCAGCCGCGGTTTGGGGGACAAGAGTTGACAACCGTATCGGGGGACGGGTCGGAGACGTGGGAGTGGGTCCGTCTGTATCGGTCGCGGTCAGAGTTGCGCCCCGACCAGGTATGCCCCTTGAAGTTGCGTATCCCGCAGGTTCGCAGCTCGGAGTTGCGCACCGATCAGCATTTCCTCAGATCGTCCTCGCAGGGACCCGCTGGAGTATCAAACTGCGATCGAGTCCGTCAGAATACCGGCGCAGTCCGCATCGACTGTCTCTACCGACTCGGTAATCCTGGTGGTGGGTTGGGGACGTTTGTCGTCTTCGTCGGGGCTGTGGTTGGCGGGGGTTGCAAGGACGGTGTACAGGTCGAGCATGTTGGGACCTCGCTGACAGTGGGCTTGGATGGTTGAAGGGTTGAGATTTGGAACGCCACTGTAGGCCAAACTACGGCGTACAAGATCGCACCGATGATTGCCAAGAACACTGCGTCGCGAAAGACCGTGATGCGTGCGGCGATCGTGACGTCCCCGGTGCCGACTGATGTCGCGTAGGTTTTCGCGGCGACCCTGTGCAGTGGAGGATCAGCGGTGGCGAGACCAATGAGATTGACGCCACCAAGATCTGCCCTTGCAGCCAGGAGCGCGATCGCGCCGCCCAACGCTAGGAGCACCGCCAGGACGCTCACCGCCCATGGGAAGATCAGCCAACTGTGCTTGAACACCTTGCTCACGCCGGCCGAGAGGAGACCGATCTCGACTAGGCAGAGGGCCAGCAGTGCGTTTGACCTGGTTCGCAGGCTTTCAAGATCGAGACGTTGGCGATCGAGCTGCCGACGCGCCTCACCTATGATCAAATCCAGCTGCGGGGTGTCGAGGTCTGACTTAATCGGCCATTTGACCTGAGTTTGGTCACCGGCTCGCGGCGCGACGGTGGGCAGCGCGTTGACCTGGGGTGTTGGGTGTTGGTGGGTTGTTTCTGAGGCACTAATTGGTCCCCTACGCTCGGGTTCGTGGCGTGGATTC
>NZ_JADPUN010000147.1 GCF_015690345.1 Plantactinospora alkalitolerans
CCCCGACCCCCACCAGCCCCGAGTGAAAGGAAGGGCCCCTTCTTATCGTTTTCGGTAGAAGAAGGGTCCCCTCCTAACGCATGACGGAGGCGGCCCGCCATCGAGCAGGTGGGGCTCGACGGCGGGCCGCTGGTGGTCGGGGACGGGAATCGCCGAGTACCCGTTCCCGACCGTTCCCTAGAAGCCGCGCCTGCTGTTCGGATCCGAGGCGACGGCGAGCACCTGCTGCAGGCCCCGGTAGGCCGGCTTGGGCTGGAAGTTCTCGTCCAACGGGGTGGCCGAGCCCTGGCCTTCGAAGAAGCCGGGGACCCAGGAGTACTTGTCGGTGAAGCCCCACACGGTGAACATCACGCAGCGCGGGGTGAGCAGGCACGCCTGCAGGAGGGTGTTGAAGCTACCCACCTGTCCGGCCGTCTTCCAGTTGTCGACCGGCAGGTCGAACCGGACGTCGACCTCGGTGAACGCCGTCTGCAGGCCGAGCTTGTCGAACCGGCGCAGGTTCTCCGGCGCGTCGATCGGCAGCGGGTACTGGAGATCCAGGTGGCCCTGGAAGCCCATGCCGTGCAGCGGGGCCCGCTGCTTGAGCAGTTGCTTGGCCAGCTCGTAGTACGCGGTGCTCTTCGGGTTGATGTTGTCGGTCGCGTAGTCGTTCAGGAAGAGCTTGGCGTTCGGGTCGGCCGCGTGCGCCCAGCGCAGGGCGTCGGCGATGTAGTTCGGGCCGAGGTGCTGCCGGAAGATGGTGTCCCGGAGCACCGGGTTGTCGCCGTCGGTGAACGCCTCGTTGACCACGTCCCAGGCCCGGACCTTGCCCCGGAAGTGCTTCACCACGGTGGTGATGTGGTCCCGGACGATGGTGCGCAGTTCGGCGGGGCTGATCGAGCCGTCGGCGACACCCTCGTTGAGCCAGGCCGGCGCCTGGCTGTGCCAGAGCAGGGTGTGACCGTGCACCTTCTGCCCGTTGCGCCGGGCGAAGTCGACCAGCTCGTCGGCCGGGCCCCAGTTGTACTCACCTCGGGTCGGCTCCAGCGACTCCCACTTCATCACGTTCTCCGCGGTCACCGCGGAGAACTCCCGGGCCACCAGGGAGCGGTACTGGGGGTCGGCGTCCAACGCGGCCATGTCGACCGCGGTGCCGATGCCCAGGCCGTGCTTCCTGGCCAGGGTCCGCAGCGGCAGGTCCGTGGTCTGGGCCGGCGGTACGTGGGCGACGCTGCCGCCGGTCGCCACTTTCGTGGCGGCCCCGCCGGTCACCTGCGTCGGCGCGGCGGTGGCGGTCGATGGTCCGACCGAGTAAAGGGAGCCGGCGGCCAGTACGCCGACGAGAACGATCCGAAGCTTTCTCATCCGTTCGAAACCTCCACGGGTGTGGTTCGTAGTCGGTCGCCGGAGCGACCGGCGTTGTCGCGCACGGGTGGGACGGGTGCGCGTGGATCTCCCCCGGAACGCGAGTCGGGCATCGATTTGCTGCACGATCCGTTGTCGGAGATCCGACACTCCTTGCGAGAGACCGTGGCCTGTTCGAACGGCGTCGAGCGTGCTAGAAGATCACCCGGTGGCGGGTGGGACAGTGCCGTCAGTCCCCACCAGCCATGACCGCCGCGAACTGTTCCGGGGTGAGTTCCGATCTGAACAGTCGTTGGAGGTTGGCGTTCAACCTCGTCGCGGTGGCCGGATCCAGCGCCTGATCCCAGGCCAGGCTGTACGAGGGAGCCTTCGCCACCAACTCGTGTACCGAGATGGCGAACCCGGCGTGGTCCGTGTCCCGGAGCCGGTCGACGGCGTCGGTGACCGGGGGCACCTCGCCGTCGGTGACCAGATCGTCGAGATAGGTGTCGGCCGCGACGTCCCGGACGAACCGGAGCGCCGCCTCCCGATCACGACTGCGGGCGGTGACAGAGAAGTACTGGGCCGGAATCCCGACCAGGTCCGCCGGATTCCCCGCCCCGCCGGCAACGGCCGGGAACGGCACCCAGCCCAGTTGGTCGCCGAGGACGAAGTCCGGGTTCCGGGCGAGCTGGGTGGGGTACTCCCAGGTCCCCATCAGCTCCATCGCGGCCCGACCGGTCGCGAGCAGGCGAGGTGCGCTGCCGTCGTCGTAGCTCAGCGAGGAGAAGTCGTCGCCGAACGCGCCCCGCTCGGCGAGGTCCCGCGCACTCCGTAATGCCTCTAACACGGCGGGTTTCGTCCAGGCGCCCGGTCTGCCGAGCGCGATGTCGGCCGTGGTGCCGGGGCCACCGATCCGTTCGGCCAGGTACATCACGTACATCAGCTCCGTCCATCCCTGGGCGCCGCCCAGGGCCAACGGGGTGATCCCGTCGGCCTTGAACGCGTCCACCAGGGAGACCAGTTCGGCGTAGCTGCGCGGTGGAGTCCGCCCGGACCGGGCGAAGACCTCCTTGTTGTAGAAGAGCACGGTCGGATGCGTTCCACTCATCGGCAGTCCGTACTGCCGGCCGTCGACGATGCCGCCGGCCAGAGCACTGGGCAGGAACCTGCCGGCCGTCGACGGCCCGGTCAGGTCGGCCAGCCGGCCGTCGCGGGCGAGTCGGGCGAGGGCGGCGCCGCCCCAGCTGACGAAGACGTCCGGGCCGTCCGGGGAGTCGACCGAGGTACGCAGCTTCTCCTTGTAGTCGTCGTTGCTGAAGGTCAGGAGTTCGACGTGCACCTCGGCGGACCTGTTGTACCGGGCGACCAGTTCCCGCAGGGCCGAGGTCTGGCCCGGCGGGTTGATGGCCCACACCCGGATCGTTGCCGTACCGCCGTCCGCCGGTGGCGCCGGCGACAATCCCCGGCCCCGGGTCAGTTCCGCGCTGGTCAGGGTGACCGCCAGGATCAGGATCGCGATCGCCGTGCTGGCGATCCGGACGCGCCGCCGCCGTCTCCGCCGAAAGCGCTCGCGGATCGTCGTGATCGCACCGGGGGCGGCCGGTGGCAGCGCGGCCTGCGCCTCCGCGAGGGTGGCGACGACCTCCTCGGCGAGCATCCGATCATCCACGGACCTGATCTTGTCAGCCACGTACGCTCCGAATCGCTGGCTGGGTAGTCGCCAGATGTGCCCGAAGGGACCGTCTGGCTCTCGCGTACCGGCTGGAAACCGTGCCCGGCGGATCGCCACAGATGGCCGCGATCTCGCTGAACGTGTATCGGTAGAGCACGTGGAGCACCACGACGGTGCGTTCGGGCTTGCCGAGTTCCTGCAATGCCTGCCACAGCGCGCCGTTGGTCACCACGGCACCGGCCGGATCGTCGGGCCGGTGGTCCACGTCGTCGCTCGGCACCTCCCGGCGCGACCGCCGCCACCGGCTCACGTTCCGGGTCACGATCACCTGCCGGGCGTACGCCTCGGGGTTGTCCCGGGCCTTGCGCCACCGCTGCCACACCTCGACCACCGCGATCTGGGCCAGATCGTCCGCCTCGGCCGCACTGCCGCTGATCAGGTACGCGAATCGCCTCAGCGCGTCCAGGCGCGCCCGAGCGAACTCCTCGGCGTCGCCGAACGCGCCACGGGCCATCAAGGTCCCTCCTCCGGGACGCCGGACGCCGGGCGTCGTCGACTCCAGACGCCGAGCGTCGTCAATCCGTTGCGTCGAACCTATCGGCTGCGGCCCGGTACATCACGGGTCCGCCGTCGGCCTTGCGGTCAGACCTGTCCCGGTCGCCGCCGAGGAGGCTGATGCCAGCGAGCAGCAGCGAGAGTGGACGGCCGAGTGTCGTACCCCGGCCGAGGACCACCACGTCGCGGCCGGCGACCGGAATCTCGGAGAAGGCGAGCAGCGCCTCGATGCCGGCCGGGGTGCACGGCACCGGGCCGGGCTGTCCGGTGGCGAGTCGTCCGGACCGATCTCCCGAGCCCCGGCTGGTCCAGGGGAACATCCCCGTTGACCTGCGGGAACACGAGTCCATTTCGGGCGGGTACGGCTCGACTCGCGCCTGTCGTACCCGGGCCGTACCGTTCTATACAGGTACTTCTGGAGACAAGGACGGTGAGGGCGGATGTCCCGAGAAGGCGATGTCAACCAGCCCACTCGTGAGTTCCCCGGCTACGCGAAGGGGCGGGCGGCGCCCGACCCCGCTGACCCCTGGGCGGGCGGTACGGAGCACCCGGAGCCGTCCGACGTCGGTGGGCACGACACGGGTGCCCCGGGGCCGGAGCCGACCGGCGGTGGCAGGCGAGGCCGGGGCCTGGTGCTGCTGGCCGGGATCATCGGCCTGGCGGTGGTACTGGTGCTCGGTGTGCAGGTCAGCGGGCTCCTGCCCAACCTGAGCAACCCGTTCACGAAGGAGGAGACCGACCGCAGCCAGCCGCCGCTGCTGAAGTCCATCCAGGACCTCAGCCGGTACGTTGCCGCCGAGGGCAACTTCGAGGTCGTCGTCGACCTGGAGAAGAACCGGAAGTACGTTCCGGAGTTCCTGCTCGGTGAGCGCACCCTGTTCGTCGGCGCCGGCACCGTCGACTCGTACGTCGACTTCGGGAAGATCGCCGAAGGGGCGGTGGTCGAGTCGGCGGACCAGAAGTCGGTGGAGATTAAGCTGCCGGCGCCGCAGCTCGGAAAGATCAATCTGGATCTGGAGCGCAGCTACGTCTTCGCCGAGAAGCGCGGCGTGCTCACCCAGCTCGGCGAGATCTTCGGCGGCGACCCCAACCGCCAGCGTGAGGTCTACCTGAAGGCCGAGCAGAAGATCGCGGATTCGGCCAAGAGCAGTGGGTTGAACGAACGGGCCCAGGAGAACACCCGCAAGATGCTGGAGGGGCTGCTCCGCTCGCTCGGCTACGAGAAGGTGACCATCACCTACACCCAGCCGTAGCAACCGACGACATCCGGCGGTGCCGTCCAGGCCGGGTCCGGCCTGGACGGCACCGCCGTTCGGTCAGTGCCGGTACTCCGCGACCGGCGAGGACTCGGACGGCATGATGATCCAGAGGGCCAGGTAGATGATCACCTGCGGGCCCGGCAGCAGTACGGAGAGCACGAAGAGAAGCCGCATCATTCCGGCGGACATGCCGAAGCGGCGGGCCAGGCCGGCGCAGACACCGGCGATCATTCGGTTGTCCCGGGGGCGGGTCAGCTTTCGACTCATCGTCGTCTCCTCACTCGGCGCCGGAACTCCACCACATCGGGTTCCACGGCGGCTGCTTTCCACGGTAGGAACGGCACGACCCCGCGCCCTCGGCCCGCAGGGGGATCCGGACATGAGGTACCCGTAGGTGTATGTACCCGGGCGGGCCGCCCCGGATTCCTGCCCGTCGGCTCCGGGTAGGCTCGCCGATCGGCAGCTCAGGGGTGATGCTGGGGGAACCGGTGGAGTCGCCGGGCCGACAGCCGGCAACGACGCCGGCTCGGGAGGGGTATCGATGATCAGCGCTTTCGACCTGTTCACGGTGGGGATCGGTCCGTCGAGTTCACACACCGTCGGTCCGATGCGCGCCGCCCGGACGTTCGCAACCGGGCTCAAGGCCGACGGCCTGCTCGCCGGCACCGCCAGGGTGCACGCCGAACTCTTCGGCTCGCTCGGCGCGACCGGACACGGTCACGGAAGTGGTCCGGCCGTACTCCTCGGGTTGCTGGGCGAGGCGCCGGAGACGGTCGACCCGGACCGGGTCGCCGAAACGGTGGCCGGGATCCGGGCGGAGGGCCGGCTGGCCGTACTGGGGGCGCACGGGGTCGACTTCGACCTCGACCGTGATCTGGTGCTGCACCGCCGCCGTTCGCTGCCGTTCCATCCCAACGGGATGACCTTCACCGCGTACGACCTGGCGGGTGAGCCCGTGCGGAGCCGGACGTACTACTCGGTGGGCGGCGGGTTCGTGGTGGACGAGACCGCGACCGGCGCAGACCGGATCAAGCCGGACACCACCCGGGTGCGCTATCCGTTCTCGACCGGTGCCGAACTGCTGGCCCTGACCGCCGAGACCGGGCTGTCGATCAGCGGGATCATGCTCGCGAACGAGCGGTCCTGGCGGAGCGAGGCGGAGATCCGGACCGGCCTGCTGGAGATCTGGCGGGTGATGCGGGAGTGCGTCGACCGGGGCAGCCTGCGGGACGGCACCCTGCCGGGCGGGCTGCGGGTCCGGCGGCGGGCGGCCGAGCTGCGACGCGGCCTGGAGGCGGATCCGGGAGCCACGGATCCGCTCCGGGTGATGGACTGGGTGACGCTGTTCGCGCTCGCGGTCAACGAGGAGAACGCGGCCGGCGGTCGGGTGGTCACCGCGCCGACCAACGGCGCGGCCGGGATCATCCCGGCGGTGCTGCACTACTACACCCGGTTCGTTCCGTCGGCGTCGGACGACGGCGTGGTCCGGTTCCTGCTCGCCGCGGCCGCGATCGGTGTGCTGTTCAAGGAGAACGCCTCGATCTCCGGTGCCGAGGTGGGCTGCCAGGGCGAGGTCGGTTCCGCCTGCTCGATGGCGGCCGCCGGGCTGGCCGAGGCGCTGGGCGGTACACCGGGTCAGGTGGAGAACGCGGCGGAGATCGGCATGGAGCACAACCTGGGCCTGACCTGTGATCCGGTCGGTGGGCTGGTGCAGATTCCGTGCATCGAGCGGAACGCGGTCGCCAGCATCAAGGCGATCACGGCCACCCGGCTGGCGCTGCGCGGCGACGGCGAGCACGCGGTCTCGCTGGACAAGGTGATCAAGACGATGCGGGAGACCGGCGCCGACATGAAGGTCAAGTACAAGGAGACCGCCCGGGGCGGCCTCGCCGTCAACGTCATCGAGTGCTGACCGGACTTCTCAGGATCGATGGCGGGTGGGTGTCTGGCGGGTGGTAGGGCGGTGGCCGTCCGGTAGCGTTGGGCCGTCGTCGGGTTGTGGGTCGCGGCCGGAGGCCGGAGCGGGTGGCGAGTCCGGTTAGTCGTATTTTTGGAGATTCTCCCGACTGGTACCCTATGGCGCGTCGGCGGCTGCGCCGGAGCGGCTCGACCGGAACGAGCGGGAGGCGGCTGTGACGTCTGGCGTGGTGGCGGTGTGGTCGCACCGCAACACGCTCCGGCTGCTCGTCCGGCGGGACCTTGCCGTGAAGTACCAGCAGTCGGTGCTGGGCTACCTCTGGTCGCTCATCGAGCCGCTCGGCATGGGCGCGATCTACTTCTTCGTCTTCGGCCTGCTCTACAAGTCGGCCACCAACCGGCACCTCGGCGACGCCGCCGACTCGTACCCGCTGTTCCTGATCACCGGCATCTTCGCCTGGATGTGGACCAGCTCGGCGATCGGCGAGGCCACCAACGCGCTCACCGGGCAGGCCCGCCTGATCACCACGATGAACCTGCCGCGCGAGGTGTTCCCGATCGGGCGGGTCGCCGGCCGGTTCGCCGAGTACGTCGCCGGGCTGCCGATCCTGGCCGCGATCGCGATCGTGTACGCCTCGCTCGGCAAGATCGATCTTGGCGTTTCGCTGCTCGCGCTTCCGCTCGCGGTACTGATCCAGGCGACCCTGCTGATCGGCATCGCGCTGCTGCTCTCCTCGCTCAACGTGCTGATGCGGGACATCGAACGGCTGATGCGGCTGGTCACCCGGGTCCTCTTCTACGCGACCCCGATCATCTATCCGCTGACCCTGGTCCGGGAATCCTCGATGCCGGACTGGGTGAAGATCGTGTACGAGCTCAATCCGCTGGTCGGGATCTTCCAGCTCCACCACGCGGTCTGGTACCCGGACGAGTTCCCCGACGCGCGGCTGCTGGGGGTGGCGGCCGGTGGCAGCCTGCTCGTCCTGCTCGCCGGCTGGTGGGTCTTCCGCCGGCTCGAACCCGCCGTACTGAAGGAGCTCTAGTGGGCGGGGCGATGATCGAGGCGGACGACCTGGGTATCCGGTTCGTCCGGAACCGCCGGCGCAACCTGCGGCTGCGGGAGATGTTCATCCACCGGGGCGGGCGACAGCCCGCGGCCGGGGTGTTCTGGCCGCTGCGCAACGTCTCGTTCGCCGTCTCCTCGGGCGACACCGTCGGCATCATCGGCCGCAACGGCACCGGCAAGAGCACGCTGCTGCGCCTGATCGCCGGAGTGCTGATCCCCGACGAGGGTGAGATCCGGGTACGCGGCGCGGTGGCCCCGCTGCTGGAACTCTCGGCCGGCTTCTCCAACGACCTCACCGGCCGGGAGAACGTCCACCTGGTCGGCTCGCTGCACGGGCTGAGCCCGAGCTTCCTCCGGCGACACTTCGACGAGATCATCGCCTTCGCCGGGGAGCAGATCGAGAAGGCCATCGACACCCCGGTCCGGCACTACTCGTCCGGGATGAAGGTCCGGCTGGGCTTCTCGGTGATCGCCCAGCTCCAGCATCCGATCCTGCTGATGGACGAGGTGACGGCGGTCGGCGACGCCGACTTCCGGAAGAAGTGTTACGACACCATCGACGGACTGATCGCCGAGGGTCGGACCGTGATGCTGGTCTCGCACAATGAAAACGATCTCACCCGGTTCTGTAGCCGGGGACTCTACTTCGACGGAGGACGATTGCGGGTGGACGGCACCATACGCGAGGCACTTGACGCATACCACGACGTGGTCAGGCCGTGATGCTGGCGATTCTGCTCACCCCGACCCGGTCCGGCCCACCCCTCACCCTTCCCGACGGCAAGCCGCTCGCCGCCGTACTGCGCGAACAGTTGCGCGCCGCCGGCGCCCGGGACGTCGTACTCACCGACGACCTGGCGGAGTTGGCCGTGCTGGCCGGCACCGCCCGGGAGCCGGTGCTGCTCTGCTCCGGCGACCTGGTCGCACACACCGCCGTACTGCGTCACCTCGGCACCAGCCCGATGCCCGGAACGGTGGCCCTGGTGCTGCCCGACCCGGACGCCGGCCCGGTCGCGGTGCTGGAGGACCGGGGCCAGGTGGTCGCCGCCGGGCCCGCCGGGACCCTCGGTGTCGCCCCCACGGGAGCCTCCGGCGGGGCGGTACGGGTCAGCGTGGCCGACCTCCCGGCCCTGGTCGCCGCGGCCCGCGCCCTCGCCGAAACCGAAACCGAAACCGAAACCCACGCCCACGCCCGCACCCACGCCGAGAACGCGGCCGGAACGGTCGGCGCCGGAATCCCCGGCGCTGGGACCGTCGCCGCCGGAACCTCCGGCGCCGGGACCGTCGCCGCCGGAACCTCCGGCGCCGGGACCGTCGCCGCCGGAACTCCCGGTGCTACGTCGGCGGCCCTGGACCGGCTGCTCGCGGAGCTGGCCCGCCCGGACTCCGCGACCGGGCCGGGGATCACGATCTTCACGTCCCGGGTACGCCTGCTCGTCGCCCGCCGGGTCGCCGATGCCGCCGAGCTGGCCGAGGCCGAGGCCGCGGTGGCCGCGGTCGACTCCGACCGGGCCGAACTGCGGCTCTCGGTGAAGGAGAAGGACGACTTCTTCACCACGTACTTCGTCAGCACCTGGTCGCCATGGGTGACCAAGCTGAGCGCCCGGCTCCGGCTCACCCCGACCGGGGTGACCGCGATCTCGGTCGCCTTCGCGGTGGCGGCGGCGGTGCTCTTCGCGCTCGGTGGCCGTCCAGCCCTGGTCGCCGGGGCGATCCTGCTCTACCTGGGCTTCATGCTGGACTGCGTCGACGGGCAGTTGGCCCGCTACACCCGGCACTTCAGCCCCTGGGGCGGCTGGCTGGACACCCTCGCCGACCGGGCCAAGGAATACCTGGTCTACGCCGGCCTCGCGGTCGGGGTCGAGCGGGCCGGTGGTCCCGGCTGGGCGCTGGGCATCGCCGCGATCACCCTGCAGACCGTCCGGCACATGACCGACACCTGGTACGGCGCGCTGCACGACGAGGCTGCCAAGCGTCCCCGTACGGCCGGTCCGGGCGGCCCGGGTGGGCTGGGCGACCGGCTCAGCCAGGCGTCGAACCGGGTACAGGCCGACACCGGCTCGTTGACGTACTGGTTGAAACGGACAGTGGTCTTTCCGATCGGTGAACGGTGGGCCCTGATCGCGCTGACCGTGGCGATCTTCAGTCCGCTGGTCAGCCTGGTCGCCGTACTGGTCTGGGGTGGGCTCGCGGCGGCGTACACGCTGGCGCTGCGTACCCTGCGGGCCCGCTCGATGCGGGTCCCGGTGCTGACCCGGGTGGACACCATGCTGCACCGCGACGACGGGCCGGCGGCGCGCTGGCTGGCGGCGCTCGGCCGGAGCGCGGGCCTCTCCGGCCCGTTGCCGCTGGCCGTACTCGCGGCCGGGGCCGGTGCCGCCCTGCTCGGGGCGGGCCTGGCCGGGCTCGACAGCGGTCACGCCCGCTGGGCGGTGCCGCTGGCGGTCCTGGTCGTCCTGCTCGCCGGGCTGCCGGCGGCGGTACCACACGCCGGGGCGCTGGACTGGCTGGTGCCGGCCGCGCTGCGGGCCGCCGAGTACCTGCTGGTGATCGCGACCGGCGTACTGGTCGATGCCGACGGGGCGGTGATCTTCGCACTGCTCTTCGCGCTGGCCCTGCGGCACTACGACCTCACCGCCCGGCTGGAGAAACGGGAGCGTGCCCCCCTGCTCGGGTCGCTCGGGCTGGGCTGGGACGGGCGGCTGATCGTGCTCTCCGCCGCCGTGCTGGTCGGCCCGGCCGCCGGCCGGATCGTGATGCTGCTGCTCGCCGGGTACCTTTTGGCGATTTTCGTAGTGAACGCGCTCCGTGGCTGGGTACCCAGGGACGTCCCCGGGCCCCGACAGCCGAGCGCCGCCGAGACCAGGACGGACGGACAGCCCGGTTCCGGCGACGCGCTCGCGGTCGCCGGGGCCCGCGAGGGCTACGTACCGGCCGGCGGGGAATGGGACCGGGGTAACTCCCCGGCGGAACGGGACCGGGACGGGTGACGCCGCTGCCGGGGTGATCGGCCACCCCCGACTGGCGGCGCGGAAGAGGGACGGATGACGCTGCCAGCGGGGGACCGGCGCCAATGCCGCTGATCAGCTTCGTCGTGCCGGTCTACCGGGTCCAGGGCTACCTGCGCGACTGCCTCGACTCGATTCTCGGCCAGCCGGTACGGGACGTCGAGGTGGTCGCGGTCGACGACTGCTCGCCGGACAGCTGCGGCGAGATCATCGCCGAGTACGCCGCCCGGGACCCCCGGGTCCGGGTGGTGACGCTGGACGAGAACATGGGGCTGGGCCAGGCCCGCAACATCGGCCTCGACCTGGCCACCGGTGACTACGTCTGGTTCCTGGACAGCGACGACTGGCTGGTCGACGGCTGCCTGACGGCGGTGGCCGAGCGGCTGCGCCGGGTCGATCCGGAGGTGCTGATCGTCGACCACGTGCGGGCGTACTGGAACAACCGGACGCTCGGCAGCGGCCTGGACGACACGATCGCGGACTCCGGTGGTGCCGTCTTCGGGGTGCGGGACCGGCCCGAGGTGATCGGGGTGCTGCACACCGCGTGGAACAAGGTGGTGCGCCGGCGGTTCCTGGACGACCTCGGCCTGCGCTTCGGTCCCGGCTGGTACGAGGACGTCTCGTTCAGCTATCCGGCGCTGCTCGCCGCGCGCCGGATCAGCGTGCTGGACGTGGTCTGCGTCAACTACCGGCAGCGGCGTTCCGGCGCCATCACCCGGACCCTGGACGACCGGCACTTCGAGGTGTTCCCGCACTGGCGGCGGGTGTTCGACCTGATGCGGGGCTGGGGGCCGGCGTACGACGACCTGCGGCCGCTGATCTTCGAACGGATGGTCTGGCACTACCTGATCGTGCTGGGCAACGGGCGGCGGGTCTCGCCGAAGCTGCGCAGGGCCTTCTTCGAGCAGGTGGCCGCGGACTACCGTCGCTGGCTGCCGCCGGGCGGGTACCGGGTGCCGGGCGGGGTGGAGGGGCTGAAGCACCGGCTGGTGGCCGGCGGCCACTGGCGGCCGTACGTCCTGCTCCGGGCGCTGCACCGGTCCCGGGGCAGCGCCCGCCGACTCGCGCGCCGGCCGTTGCCGGGCCCGCTGTCCCGGGCCGCCCGACTGGCCGTACCACCCTTCCGGGCCGCCCGGCTGGCCCGGGCTGCGCTGCTGCGCGGCTACTACCACGCCCAACTGCGTGCGCCGCTCGATCCGACGCTGGCCCTGTACGCCTCGTACTGGTACCGGGGCTACGCCTGCAATCCGGCGGCGATCCACGCCAAGGCGCGCGAACTCGCTCCCGGGATCCGGGGTGTGTGGGTGGTCCGGCGGGACCGGGTGTCGAGTCTGCCGGCCGGAGTGCCGTACGTGGTGGCCGGGAGCCGGCCGTACTTCCGGGCGCTGGCCCGGGCGCACTGGCTGATCAACAATGTCAACTTCCCGGACTACGTGGTGAAGCGGCGTGGCTCCGTGCACGTGCAGACCCACCACGGCACCCCGGTCAAGGTGATGGGGCTGGACCAGCAGCGCTATCCGCGTGGTGCGGTCGGATTGAGTTTTTCCGGGCTGCTGCGCCGGATCGACCGCTGGGACTACAGCGTCACCGCCAACACCTTCTCCACCCAGATGTGGGAGCGGGCCTATCCGGCGGACTACCTGACCCTGGAGACCGGCTATCCGCGCAACGACCGACTGGTGAATGCCGGGCCGGAGGAGGTCGAGGCCGTCCGGAATCGGCTGGGCATCGCGCCCGGCGACCGGGTGGTGCTGTACGCGCCGACCCACCGGGAGCACCATCCCGGCTACTGGCCGCCGTTCGATCCGGGTGCGCTGCTCGACGTTCTCGGGCCGGCCGGCCGACTGCTGATCCGGGGCCACTATCTCGATCCGGGTGCGGTGACCGCCGGTGGCGAGGACTCCGGGATGCCGACCGCCGCGGGCGCGCCGGACGTCCGGAGTCGGGTGACGGACGTGACCGGGCACCCGTCGGTGGAGGACCTGTACCTGGCCGCCGACGTCCTGGTCACCGACTACTCGTCCGCGATGTTCGACTACGGCACGCTGGACCGGCCGATCGTGATCTACGCCCCGGACTGGGACGACTACCGCCGGGAGCGCGGGGTCTACCTGGATGTCCTGGTCGAGGCGCCGGGGGTGGCGGCGACGAGCCTGCCGGACCTGCTCGACCTGTTCGCCACCGGTGCGGTCGACGGCGTCGAGGCGACCGAGGCCCGCGCCCGGTTCCGGCACCGGTTCTGCGATCTGGACGACGGCCGGGCGGCGGAGCGGGTCGTCCGGCGGACTCTGCTCAACGAGCCCGGTTGAGCCCTGCTTGACGTGCCGGGCTGCCCTGGGACGAGGCTTCGGGCTTCTGCGGGCTGGGGCAGGATTCCTCGGCGGGTAGATGTTCGGCGGCCCAGCGCGAGACCTGTTCGAGGGCGGGCATCAGCGCCAGACCACGGTCGGTCAGTTGGTACGAGACCGTGACGGGGGGCCCTTCGTCGACGGTCCGGGCGACGAGCCCGTTGCAGGTCAATTCCGACAGGCGGTCGGAAAGCACCGAGTCGCTGACCCGCCCGACCGCCCGGGAGAGTTCACGGAATCCGGCCGGTCCGGACTTCAGGCTGCCGAGCACGACCGCCGTCCACCGCTTGCCGAGCAGCACGAAGGCCCTGGTCAGGGCGGCGTCGCTGCGTGCGCAGGCCTCCGGGGTCTCCGCACTCGTCCTGGCCGCCATGTCTGAAGCCTAGCAACGGAATGTCGCTAGGCTTTTAGAAGTTGCTAGGTTAGGAATTGCTACTCTCAACGAAGATGTAGCTACTGATCTAGGCGCAGCTTCTACTTTCCGACGAGGAGTCTCATGACTGAGCACACTGGCTCGCGGCCCACCGTGGTGGTCGTGGGAGGCGGATACGGCGGGATCAGTGCCGCCAAGGCCCTGGACGACGTCGCCGAGGTGACCCTGGTCGACCCGACCGAGGCGTTCACACACACCGTGGCGGCCTGGCGGGCACTGGTCGAGCCGGAGTGGCTGGACCGGATCTTCATGCCGTACGACCGGCTGCTGAAGAACGGACGCTTCGTACGGGACCGGGCGGTGACGGTCGACGGTCGGCAGGTCACCCTCGCCTCCGGTGCGCGGCTCGAGCCGGACTACCTGATCCTGGCCACGGGCTCGTCCTACCCGTTCCCGGCGAAGACCGACGAGCTCACCGTCGACACGGCGCGGGCCCGGTTCCGCCAGGCGCACTCGGCCCTGCTCGACGCCGAGCGGGTGCTGCTGGTCGGTGCCGGCCCGTCCGGCCTGGAGCTGGCCGGTGAGATCAAGTCGTTCTATCCGGACAAGCACGTGACGATCGCGGACGTCTCCCCGGACATCCTGCCCGGCCCGTTCGACCAGGAACTCCGGGACGAACTGCGTCGCCAGCTCGACAAACTCGGTGTCGAACTTGCGCTCGGCAGCCCGCTGCGGGCGCTGCCGGACGCCGCGCCGGCCACCCTCGCCCCGATCTCCATCTGGACCGAGGCGGGCGAGGAGTTGACCGCCGACATCTGGTACCGGTGCTTCGGGGTCACCCCGACCAGCGACTACCTGGGCGAGTCGATGGCGCAGGTGCGCGACGAGCGCGGCTACCTGCGGGTCGACGGGCGACTGCGGGTCGCCGGCCAGGACCGGGTCTACGCGATCGGCGACGTCTCCGACGCGGACTACAACATGGCCGGCCGGGCCGGTGCCCAGGCGGAGGTCGTGGCGGCCAACATCAAGGCCACGATCACCGGCGACGGCGAGGTCGGCGACTACCAGCCGATGCCGCCGGTCATCCTCGTGCCGCTCGGGCCCGAGGGCGGCGCCGGACAGCTTCCGGGGATGGACGGCATCGCGGGCCCGGAACTCGCCGCCGAGTACAAGGGCCGGAACATGCTGGCCGAGAGGTTCGCCGTCCTCTTCGACGCCGAGCCCACCGAGGGCCGCTGACGGTCATCCACAGCCCGATCGGTCGTACACACGTTCTATCCACAACCTGTGGATAGAACGTGTGTACGACGGTGGACGGTGCTTTCAGTCGGCGGTCGGCGGCGGCCGGCGTACCCGCTGCCGGACCCGGTCGGCGGCCAGTCCCGCGTACCGGCCGGCGACGAACCGGGTGGCGGTGGCGAGTGACCTGATGCCGCCGACCGGGATCGTCTCGACCCCGATCAGCGCCGCCCGGCGGGACCGCTTCGCGGGCCGGGTCACCAGGCGGGGCCGGGGCGCCACCCACTGGTTCTCCGGCAACAACCGCAGGTCGAGTACGCCGAAGTCGTTCCCGCTGACCCAGCGCCGGCCGGCCACCTCGGCCACCACCTCGTCGAGCTGCTCACCGGGTCGCCGGACCCGCCGCGCCCGGGACAGCGCCGAGGTACGCCAGAACGACATCCCGTCGTCCGGGGAGACCGCACCGGGCGGCAGCAGCCGGACCAGGCCGACCTGCCACTCGTCGGCGACCGCCACCAGCCGCCGCACGCTGTCCGCGTCGACACCGAGGTGCGGGGCGAGTTCCAGCAGGTACGGCGACGGATATGCGCTCTCCGGAGCCCGTTCGACCAGTTCCACCCGGGGCTCGGACCGGTAGGTGGCGGCGAGGAGCCGGCGGTCCAGCAGAGGGTCCGCGAGCACCGGGCGGCGGTCGTCGGACAGTTCCGCCCAGTCGGCAACCAACAGCACCCGCAGGTCGGTCTGGTCACCGGCCAGCAACCGGTCGACACAGGTCCGCACCAGCTCGTACGGGCCCTCGGCCGGCACCACCGCGACGACCAGCGGTACGGCCCAGCAGCGGTGTGCGGCCGGCCGGAGGTAGCGGGGCTGGGGCATCAGGTCGGCCAGGAACGGGCGGTTGTACCGGCGCAGCGCCTCGCCCCTGGTCATCATGTGCGAGGGCCCCAGGTGCCAGCTCCGGGCCCGGGGCTCGGGCACGAACACGGCGCCCGCCTGCGCGAGCCGGTAGCCGAACTCGGTGTCCTCGCCGAGCCGCAACTCGGGGTTCAGTCCACCGGTCTCCTCGTACAGGGTCCGGGTGAGCGCGGCGGTCGCACCCACGTGCGCCCGGAAGTTGAGATGGTTCCCGGCCCGAAGCTGGTCGGTGTCGTCGATCAGCCGCTCGACGTACTCGTGGGGCTCGGTTTCCTCCCACCGGAAGAGTTGGTCGAGGGTCCCGGCGGTACACCGCTGGGCGACCTGCTCCGGATCCGGCCACTCGCCGTCGGTGAACCGCTTGTATCCCAGGGTCACCGCCTCGTCGCTGACGTGCTGCCAGCGGGCCTGCGCCGCCACGTGCTCGGGAAAGACGACCATGTCCGCGTCCAGCCAGTGCAGGATCTCACCCTCGCTGTCGCGCGCCCCGACATGCAGCGCGGCGGACCGTCCCCAGCCGGCGGAGCGGTCGGCCATCCGCACGACGCGGCAGTTGTCTGGCCGGATCTTCGGCAGGGTCAGGGGCGGATCGCTGCCGTCGTCGACCACCACCACCTCGAGCAGCTCGGCCGGATAGGTCTGATGGCGCAGCGCGGCCAGGGTGAGGTCGAGGGAGCGCTGACAGTCGCGGGCCGGAATGACCAGCGAGACCGACCGGTTCGGCCGCCAGTCGTCCAGGTCGGGTGGGCGCAGTGGACTCCAGTCGTTCCGGAACAACCGGACCTGGGAACGGGCCGCCGTGGCCCGGGCGCGACTGGACACGCGGCACAGTGTAGTGAGCCAATCGCCCAGAGCTGACATTCCACGCGACATGCTTCCGATGTCAGATGAAATCACCGCAAGATGCAGCTACGGTAAGTGCCTTTGTGACTGCGACGCGTAGGCTGAGGTTCGTCCTCAGTCGATGGAGGGGTCGACGTGCCAGGCAGCGTGCGCCCGGAGAAGTACCTCCGTTGGCGGGTCCGGGTCGGTGATCCGGGTGACCGGCGGCACCGACGGTGGCCGCTCGTCCTGCTCGGCTCCGGCCTGACCGAGGTACCGGACGGAGGAACGCGGGCCGGGCGTCGCCGTCGCCCCGCCGGGCCGTGGCACCAGGTCTTCGTCGGCCGGATGGCCGTCACCGCCCGATCGGTGGACCGGCTGCGACGGCTGCTCGACCATCCGGTCTCGCTGGCCCGGGTACGCCGGGTCACCGTCGCGGTGGAGGACTGGCGGATTCCCCAGCGCGGCTGGTCCGGGCGGTTGGGTCCGCTGCCCCACCTGCTCACCTCACGGGTCGGTGCGCCCCACGGTGACCGAGGGCGGATGGTGGTCGAGATCGAGGTCAGATGGTCCGTGCCGCTCCGCTCGATGCTGGTCGCCATCCTGCCGCTGCTCACTCCGGTACGCCCGATGCCGACGCCGGGCGGGCCGGAGGTGACCGCCCAGGACGTGTTCCCCGACTGGCTGGGCGCGGGTCCCCGGCTCGCCGTGACCGCCGGTGAACTGACCACCAGCGACGACATCCGCCCGTACGACATCGTGCTCCGGCCCGACGGCGCCGCGCCGGGTACGGCGGGCGGAACGGCGGATCCCCCGTACCGGGCGGTGTTCCCCGTCGGCCGGCACGGTGCCGCTTCCCGGGGCGGCGACGGTAGCGGTGGCAGTCGTGGCGGCCGGACGTCGGTGCTGGTCGACCTCGAACACGCCGTACCCGTCGGTCGTTACGGACCCTTCGGCCCCGCCACGCCCCGGGCGGAGCTGACCTTTTCCTCCGAACCGGACGGTCGGGACTGGTGGATCGTCGGCCCGGACGGGGCGGGCCGTGGCGGCCGGCTGGACCGACCGTGGCTGACCGAGGAGATCGGCGCGGCGCTGGACGGGATCGGGGTGCTCGACTGCCGCGCGGTTCCGGGGCGGTACCCCGAGGCGGAGGCGACGCTGTTGCTGCACCTCGTACTGGCCGGCGTACTGGTGCACGCGCCGGGCCTGCCGCCGGCCTGTGCGGCGCCGCTGGCCGACGAACTGGTCGAACTGCTCGGCAGGCCGCTCCCCGACCGGCCGGGCGCGTCCTCCGACCGGTACGCGGACCTGGAGTGGGAGGCACGGGCGGTACGCCAGCGTCGCGCCGCCATGCGCGGGCACGGCCGGGAGTTCGTACTGCCCCGGCTGGCGGCGGGCGCCTTCCCGGGGTTCGGGCGGCTGCCCTCGGTCTCCGCGCTGCTGGTCACCCGTCGGTTGGCGTACGTCCTCGACGCGGTCGCGGCGATCGAGGCGCAGAGCTATCCCGAACTGGAGATCGTGCTCTGTCTGCACGGCGTGGGCCTGCCGGCCGACCTGCGTGCCCGGTTGGCGGGTTGCACCCGGCAGTTGGAGATCGTCGAGGTGCCGGCCGGGCAGAGCTTCGGCGAGGCGGTCGGCGCGGCCACCGCCCGGGCCCGGGGCAGCCTGGTGACCAAGTTCGACGACGACGACACGTACGGGCCGGAACACGTCTGGGATCTGGTGCTCGCCCGGCACCACTCCGGCGCGACGCTGGTCGGCAAGCCGGCCGAGTTCGTCTACCTGCAGACCCTGGACACCACGGTCCGGCGGGACGCGGGGGCGCCGGAGAGCTTCGCCCCGGTGGTCGCCGGCGGCACGATGCTGATCGGCCGGGGTGACCTGGAACAGGTCGGTGGTTGGCGGCCGGTGCCCCGGTCGGTAGACAGGGGACTGCTCGACCGGGTCCGGCGGGCCGGCGGGCTGATCTACCGGACCCATCCGCTCGGCTACGTCTACCAGCGACGGTCGGCCGGACACACCTGGGATCCGGGACTGGAGTACTTCCTGCGGGACGCGGGGGCACAGTGGCCCGGCCTGCCCCGGCACCCTGAGTTCGGCACCGGTCCGGCGCCGGCGACCGCGCCGGCCCGGTCCACCGCCGTGTCGGATCGCTCCAGCGCCGTGTCGGATCGCTTCACCGCCGTGTCGGACCGCTCCAGCGCCGCTCCGGCCGGTCCCGTGCCGTCGAGCCGCGGCCCGGCCGGACCCGTGCTGACCCGCGTCGATCCGGTCCGGCCTCCCCGCGTTGATCCGGCCCGGCCTCCCCGGGGCGGCGCCCCGGCGTCCACCGGTGCCGGCGACGAAGGGTCACGGCGTCGGGGCGGCGGCACGCTCGGTCACCGTCGACTACTCTGAAGCTCGGGTGGCCCCCGGCACAGACCGCGTTCCCGCTCGTGACGAGTCTGGTAACCGTTATGTCACAACGTGAACATGGCACGTTTACCCGATGGGCTTAGCCGATGATCCTCGTCACAGTCATTCCGGGGCCGGCCATTACGCTGCGGGGAGGTGACGGTGACCACCGTCGCGCTCAAAGACGTCACGAAGGTGTTCCCGGATGGGACTGTGGCAGTCGACAAGGTGAGTCTCGACGTCAACGACGGCGAGTTCATGGTGCTGCTCGGCCCCTCGGGCTGCGGAAAGTCCACGGTGCTCCGGATGGTTGCCGGCCTGGAGGACCCCACCAGTGGCGCCGTGCTGCTCGACGGCGAGCTCGCCAACGACCTGCCGCCGCGGGAGCGCGGGATCGCGATGGTGTTCCAGGATTTCGCGTTGTATCCGCACATGTCTGTTGGGTCCAATATTGCCTTTCCGCTCCGGTTGTCGGGAGTGGAGGAGGGTCCGCGCGGCGAACGGGTCGCCGACGTGGCCAGCGCGCTGGGCATCGGCGACGTACTCGGACGCAAGCCCAGCCAGCTCTCCGGCGGGCAGCGGCAGCGGGTGGCGATGGGCCGGGCCATCGTCCGGCGACCCGGGCTCTTCCTGATGGACGAGCCGCTGTCGAACCTGGACAGCGGACTGCGGGCGGAGCTGCGCGCCGAGATCTCCGGACTGGTCCGCGAACTCGGCGTGAGCACGGTCTACGTCACCCACGACCAGGCCGAGGCGCTGACCATGGCCGACCGGGTGGCGATCATGCGTAAGGGCGTACTCCAGGATGTCGGCACGCCGACCCAGGTCTACGGCCGCCCGGCGACGCTGTACGTCGCCGCGTTCCTGGGCAGCCCCCGGATGAACCTGCTGGAGGCGACGGTCTACGTGCACCTGGACCGGTACGTCACGCTCAACCTCGGTGAGCAGGCGCTCTACCTGCCCTGGGACGACATCCGGGCGCGTGCGGTGGCGCACTACCACGGCGAGCGGATCGTGGTCGGGATGCGCGCGGAGGCGCTGACCCCGGTGGCGCCGGACACCCCGGGCGACGTACTGCAGGGGCGGATCCGCTATCTGGAGCATCACGGACACGAGTCACTGGCGTTCCTCGACATCGGTGCGACCGCGATCGTCGTCGACGAACTCGGCGGCCCCGCGACCGAGGAGCGGACCGCTGGCGCGGGCCGGGGGCTGCGCCGGCTGGGACAGGTGATGCAGCGGCTGACCGGCCGGGCGACCGGTGGCGCGGGGCAACCGGCGGCCGAGGCCCAGAGCGGGCGTACCAGCGTGCTGAACGATCCGGGCCGGCACCACCGGCGTCCGGCCGAACTGGCGGTACGGCTCGCCCCGTACCCGGCCGTGACGACGGGCCATCCGATGGCGGTCTCGGTGCGGATGGACGCGGTGCACTTCTTCGACGAGCGCGGGGATCGGATCGACGTCGGATGGCGCTGACCGCCGTTGTCGGTCCGGCGGCTCGGCGGCGCGTTCCGGTGGTGGGCTGAGGCTCGACCGCCTTGCCGGAGAAAGTTACCAGCGAGTAGCGTACGGCCATGTCTCCCGACGTGCGGCAGATCGCCGCTGGCCTGCTCGGCTCGGTACCGTTCGCCCGGACCCTCGGCTTCGAACTCGTCGAGGTGACCCCGGACGAGACCGGCGGGGTACGCGCCGTCGTCCGGCTGCCCGACTCGCCTCCGACGTACAACCATGTCGGTGGCCCGCACGCCGGTGCGCTGTTCACGCTCGGCGAGACCGCCTCCGGGGCGGTCGTACTCGGCACGTTCGGGCAGCTCTTCGACCGTGCGGTGCCGCTGGCGGCGCAGGCCGAGATCCGTTACCGGCGACTGGCGATGGGTGCGGTGCGGGCGACCGCCCGGTTGGGGCGCCCGGCCGGCGAGGTGCTCGCCGAGTTCGAGGCCGGCAGCCGGCCGGAGTTCCCGGTGTCGGTCGAGATCGGCACCGAGGACGGCGAGGTGACCACCGAGATGACGGTGCGCTGGACGCTGAAGCGACGGTAGCCGGGGACCCGTCCGGCCACCGTCGTTCCGGCGCCTGCCGGACGGGTGCCTGCCGGACGGGTGCCTGCCGGACGGGTGCCTGCCGGACGGGTGCCTGCCGGACGGGTGCCGAGTCGTTCCGGCGCCTGTCCGGCAGGCGACCCCGGGGTCGGGTACGGGTTTCCCTGAACCGTCCCTGAGTTCCGTCGGCCGGCATGGACGCCGCTCCGATAAGAAGGCAGCCTACATGTAGCTGTCGGAGCTATCGGGGAGGTACCGGAATGGCCGGCGAGGGATCGCGGCGCTGGACGAAAGTGCTGGTCGGAGTGCTGTCCGTGGTGCTGCTGCTGTGCGGGGCAGGTGTCGGGCTGGGCACCTGGGCGTGGACCGGCACCGTCGTGGACACCACCGGAAAGGTCGACTTCGTCCGCCCGCTCGCCGTACCGCCACTGGCGGAGTCCAGGATCGACGCCCAGGGGCGCCGGGTCTTCGACCTACGCGCACAGGCCGGCGAGCGCGACTTCGACCAGGGTGGCCGGACCCGTACCTGGGGCTACAACGGCGAGTACCTGGGCCCGACGCTGCGGGCGAAGCGCGGCGAAGAGGTGCTGGTGAACGTAATCAACGGGCTCGACCGAGCGACCAGCGTGCACTGGCACGGCATGCACCTGCCGGCGGTGATGGACGGCGGTCCGCACCAGATGGTCCGGCCCGGCGCCACCTGGTCGCCGCACTGGACCGTCAACCAGCCGGCCGCCACCCTCTGGTACCACCCGCATCCGCACGGCGAGACCGAACAGCACGTCTACCGGGGACTCGCCGGAATGTTCATCCTGGACGACGAGCCGACGGCGGCGCTGGCGCTACCCCGGCGGTACGGCGTCGACGACATCCCGGTGATCGTCCAGGACCGCGGGTTCGAATCCGACGGGCAGTTCGACGACGGCCGGAGCCTGCTCGGCGGGGTCGGCATCCTCGGCGACACGCTGCTGGTCAACGGCACCGTCGGGCCGTACCTCGACGTCACCACGGAACGGGTCCGGCTGCGCCTGCTCAACGGCTCCAACGCCCGGTCGTACGACTTCGGGTTCGCCGACGGCCGCGCCTTCGCGCTGATCGGTACGGACGGCGGGCTGCTCGCCAGCCCCCACCAGACCGGCCGGATCCGGCTCTCTCCGGGCGAGCGGGCCGAGATCGTGGTGACGATGCGGCCGGCGGAGCGGGTCGTGCTGCGCAGCTACCCGCCGGACGAGGGCGTCGACTTCTTCAGCAGCAGGTTCAGTGGTGGGGACGACTCGTTCGACGTGCTGGAACTGCGGGCCGCCGGAAGTCTCGCACCGGCGCCCGAGGTGCCGGCCCGGCTCGTCCCGATCGACCGGTTGGACCCGGCGACGGCGGCCGCGGACCGCCGGTTCGACCTGTCCGGTCGCAAGATCAACGGCGCCGCCATGGACCCGGCGCGGATCGACTTCGCGGTCACCCGGGACACCACCGAGATCTGGGAGATCAGCAAACAGGACGGTACGCCGCACAGCTTCCACGTCCACGACGTGCAGTTCCAGGTGCTCTCGGTGGACGGTCGGGAACCGCCACCCGAGCTGCGGGGCTGGAAGGACACCGTGCTGGTGACGATCAGCCGCCCCATCCGGATCATCGCCCGGTTCGCCGACTACGCCGACCCGAACATCCCGTACATGTTCCACTGCCACCTGCTCTACCACGAGGACCAGGGCATGATGGGCCAGTTCGTGGTGGTCAACCCCGGCCAGTCCCCAGGCCACCCGCCCAGCCACGAGCAGCACGAGCAGCACGGTTAGCACGGTTAGCACGGTTAAGAAGGGTCCCCTCTTATGCAGAAAGCGATAAGAAGGGGCCCTTCCTTACCGGCCCGGCGTGGCCCTGAAGGCGGGAAGTGGTTGGTGCGGATAGGTTGTATGCGTGTTGGGGCTACCCGCGCAGGTGACCGCCTGCCTGTTCGACCTGGACGGTGTGCTGACCCAGACCGCCCGGGTGCACAACGCGGCCTGGGCGGAGACGTTCGACGACCTCCTCCGGCGACGCGCGGCCCGGACCGGTGAGCCGTTCCGGGCGTACGACCCGGGGGACGACTACAACCGGTACGTGGACGGCCGCCCCCGCGCCGACGGGGTACGCACGTTCCTCGCCTCGCGGCAGATCGTCCTGCCCGAGGGGGAGCCCGACGACCCGCCGACCGCCGACACCGTGCACGGGGTGGGCAACCGGAAGAACGTCCTGCTGCTCCAGGTGATCAAGCGGGACGGCGTGCAGGCGTACCAGGGATCGGTGGACTACCTGCACGCCGCGCAGGCGGCCGGACTGCGCCGGGCGGTCGTCTCGGCCAGCGCCAACGCCGCCGACGTGATCGCGGCGGCCGGGTTCGAGCCGATGGTCGAGGTTCGGGTGGACGGCGTGGTGGCCCGGGAGCGGGCGCTGCGCGGCAAGCCCCATCCCGACACCTTCCTGGCCGCCGCCGAGCAACTCGGGGTACGACCCGACCAGGCGGCGGTGTTCGAGGACGCGCTGGCCGGCGTCGCGGCGGGTCGGGCCGGGAAGTTCGGGTTCGTGGTCGGGGTGGACCGGGTCGGCCAGGCCGACGCGTTGCGCGGACACGGCGCCGACGTGGTGGTCCGGGACCTGTCTGAACTGCTCACCGGGTCCGGTGCCGAGCCGGTGGAGCAACCGTGAGTGCGCGGAGCGGGCCGGGTCCGCGAGCCCCGCGGTCACGAACTGAAGGTGAGAACCGATGATCAGGGAACGGGCCTATCCGGTCGAGCCGTGGCACGTCCGGGAGACCCGGCTCGACCTGGACGTGCTGGCCCAGTCGGAGTCGGTGTTCGCGCTCTCCAACGGACACATCGGGCTGCGCGGCAACCTGGACGAGGGCGAGCCGCACGGCCTGCCCGGCACCTACCTGAACTCCTTCTACGAGCTGCGCCCGCTGCCGTACGCCGAGGCCGGGTACGGCTTCCCCGAGTCCGGCCAGACGCTGGTCAACGTCACCAACGGCAAGCCGATCCGACTCCTCGTCGACGACGAGCCGTTCGACGTCCGGTACGGCGAACTGCTCCACCACGAGCGGGTGCTCGACCTGCGGGCCGGCACCCTGCAACGCTCGGTCGAGTGGCGCTCGCCGGCCGGGCGTACGGTGCGGATCTGCAGCACCCGGATGGTGTCGTTCACCCAGCGCTCGATCGCGGCGATCGAGTACCAGGTGGAGCCGGTCGACGGCCCGATGCGGCTGATCGTGCAGTCGGAACTGGTCGCCAACGAGCAGTTGCCGACACAGAGCCGGGATCCCCGGGTGGCGGCCGTGCTGGAGTCACCGTTGCAGGCCGAGGAACGGCTGGTGAACAGCGACGGGGCCCTGCTGGTGCACCGCACCAAGGCGAGCGGGCTGCGGCTGGCGGTCTCGATGAGCCACGAGGTGCACGGGCCGGAGCGCAAGGTGGTGGGCAACGAGGCGTACGAGGACTGGGCCCGGACCACCGTCACCTGCGTACTCAAGCCGGGCGAGCGGCTGCGGGTGGTCAAGTACGTCGCGTACGGCTGGTCGAGCCGGCGCTCCCGGCCGGGGCTGCGAGACCAGGTCGCGGCGGCACTGGCCGGCGCCCGGTTCTCCGGCTGGGAGGGGCTCTGCACCGAGCAGCGCGGCTACCTCGACACCTTCTGGGACGACTCCGACGTGCAGGTGGAGGGCGACCCGGAGGTGCAGCAGGCGGTCCGGTTCGGGCTCTTCCACGTGCTCCAGGCCGGCGCGCGGGCGGAGTTGCGTCCGATCGCGGCCAAGGGCCTGACCGGGCCGGGGTACGACGGCCACGCGTTCTGGGACACCGAGACGTTTGTGCTGCCGGTGCTGACGTACACCCTGCCGTCGGCGGTCGCCTCGGCGCTGCGCTGGCGGCACTCCACGCTGCACCTGGCCCAGGAGCGGGCCAGGACGCTCGGGCTACAGGGCGCCGCCTTTCCGTGGCGGACGATCCGGGGCCAGGAGACCTCCGCGTACTGGCCGGCCGGCACGGCCGGTTTCCACATCGCGGCCGACATCGCCGACGCGGTACGCCGGTACGTGCAGGCGACCGGGGACGAGCAGTTCGAGCGCGAGGCAGGGCTCGAACTGCTTGTGGAAACCGCCCGCCTGTGGCGCTCGCTCGGCCACCACGACCGGCACGGCAAGTTCCACCTGGACGGGGTGACCGGCCCGGACGAGTACACGGCGGTGAAGAACGACAACGTCTACACCAACCTGATGGCCCAGCGGAACCTGCTGGCCGCCGCCGAGGCCGTCAGCCGGCACGGCGAGCAGGCGTACCGGTTGGGCGTCGACGACGAGGAGACCGCCGCCTGGCGGGACGCCGCGAACGACATGCACATCCCGTACGACCCGGACCTCGGGGTGCATCCACAGGTGGAGGGCTTCACCCGGTTCCAGGAGTGGGACTTCGCCGCCACGCCCCCGGAGCAGTACCCGCTGCTGCTCAACTACCCGTACTTCGACCTGTACCGGAAACAGGTGATCAAGCAGGCCGACCTGGTGTTGGCGATGCACTGGCGGGGGGACGCGTTCACCGACGAGGAGAAGGCGGCCAACTTCGCCTACTACGAGCGCCGTACGGTCCGCGACTCGTCGCTGTCGGCGTGCACCCAGGCGGTGTTGGCCGCCGAGGTCGGGCACCTGGAGTTGGCGCACGACTATCTGGGCGAGGCCGCCCTGATGGATCTGCACGACCTCAACCAGAACACCCGGGACGGCGTACACGTCGCCTCGCTGGCCGGCGCCTGGATCGCCCTGGTGGCCGGGTTCGGCGGGCTGCGGGACCACACCGGGACGCTGGCCTTCACACCCCGACTGCCGAGCCGGATCGACCGGCTGGAGTTCTCGCTGCGCTGGCGTGGCGTGCACCTGCGGGTGGACGTGCGGTCGGAGGAGGCGACGTACGTGCTGCGGGACGGTGATCCCGACGACGTCATGGAGTTGCTGCACCACGGTGAGCTGCTGCGGGTCACCTGCGACCATCCGGTGACCCGGCCGGTGCCGCCGATCTACCCGGCCGGTCCACAACCGGCGCAGCCGGCGGGTCGGGCACCGGTGCGGCGGGCTCCGGAGAGCGAGCCGTAGGCCCGGCCGCGCCGGACTTCCTAGAGCAGCGACAGGTGTACGTGGTTCGTGTGGTCGCTGGACGGGTCCCCGTGCGCACCGCCGTACGAACTCCAGCCGGTCGTCGGCATCCAGATCTGCCGGTACCAGATGACGTAGAGCACGCCCAGCCGGTCGGCGTTGCGGACGAAGAAGGCGGCGAGGTTGTTGCCGTAGGTCCGGTCGGGTCCCTTGGCGTTCCCGCCGAACCCGCTGGACTCGGCGGAGAAGTCGCAGGCCCGGCCCTTGGGGTGCTCGTACGGCCCGCCTGAGCGGTAGCACGAGGTGAACCGGGTGAAGCCGACCCGGCGGGCCTCGTCGAACGCGTGCAGCGTGCGCGGGCTGACGCAGCCCGGGGTGGTCGGGTCGGGCAGGCTGCACGCCTGCGGCGGCCAGGAGCCGTCGCTGTTGCGCGGCGCCGACCGGGCGACCGGTGAACTGGCCACCACGAAACCGCCGGTCGAGGCGCCGCCGACCAGGGTCAGTGCCCGTTCGGCCGCCTGCTTCTGCCGCAGCATGATGGTGAGCTGTTTGCGTTCCTCGACGACCTCGGCGTCAAGTGCCAGCTTCGCCCGGGCGGCCCGGTCCCGGGCCTGCCCCAGTCGGCGCAGCGTGTCGTTGTCCCGCAGCGCCACGGCCTCCAGCCCTCGGGCGCGCTCCAGGAAGTCGTCGGCCGAGCCGGCGTGCAGCAGCACCAGCACCGGGCCGATCCGACCGGTCTGGTACGCGTTGCGGGCGACCAGTTCGACCTGCGGCCGCAGTTCGGCGATCCGGTGCTCGACCCGGACGAGTTCGGCGGCCAGCCTCGCCTGCCTGGCCTTGGCGTTCGCCAGCGCGTTCCTGGCCGCCAGATAACCTCGGCCGGTGGATTCGAGCACGTCGCGGAGCAGTGGCGTGTCGCCCTCCTCGCCGAGGGTGGCGGGGTTGAGGGCCGCCGCCGCGCCGGGTCGGGCCGCCGCTCCAGCGAGCGCGCCGACCGTGGCGAGCAGTGCCAGGACCAGCGGTAACCGCCGACGTCTGGATCCCGTCATGCATGTCCCTCCGTCGGCCGCCTACCGGGTTAGCTGACGGGTTCGGGACGGAACAAGCCCCTACCGCGGTCGCGGACTCACCCCACCTACCTGGGTCCCCGGCTCACCCGAAGGTGATTCGGCGGCGGTCGCACCGGCACGGAGGGGACGCCACCGGGCGAAACCGGGGTCAGCCTACCGGACCAACCGGGTCAATGTGGTGAAAGTGGGCGGCCGGGCGTGGAAAATGCGCGCGGATCGGGTCCTGACCGAGTGTTGGAGAAATCGACCGTCAGGACGCGGCAGCACAGAGGCCGGTGCGGTTGCCCCCCACTGCTGGAGGCAGTGAGCTGAGAGACGCGTTGTGGCGAAATCCCAAGCAGCTTGCCAGCGTCCCGCACCGTCTAGCCCTTTGCGACGAGGGCTTTCGCTGCCTCAACGGTTGCCTTTTCGGCTGACTGCTCAGCCTCGACCAGCTTGGCGCAGGCCCGACGGGCCCTTGTGACCTCTCCGGGCACCTCGGGCTGGATCGCCACGCCGAAACTCTTGGGAGACACGTCTAGGAAGAGGGCGATGGCGTCACGAGCGGTGGCCTCAACCTGGTCAAGTCTGCGCGCCTGCGAGAAGACGCCACGCAGGTCGGGAACGCTGATAGCCCACCAGTTGCCGGTGCGGGTGCACTTGACTGCATATTCGAACATCTGGTCCCCTCTACTTCAGGCCAAGACTGCGCAGGATGCTTCGTGCGGTCAGTTCGTTGATCTCCTTGTGACGTGGCACCGTGAACTGTTGCGAGCCGTACCGGTAGACCGTGTGGTTGCCGGTGACCAAACTTGGGTCTGAGATAGGACTGATGGAGTCCTCTTAGCTTTCGGCGAGATGCTTGGCTCGGTTGAGCAGCGAATCCAGTTCGGCGTCGGAGAGGTTTGCCTCGACCAGGGCCTTATGTACGGCGAATGTTTGCACTCTTCCAAGCATCTCCGGTGATACCTCAAGATCCACTGAAGAGTCCAAGACTGCGAAGATGGCGTTCTCGGCCTGGCTGGCGTCGATTTGGTTAGCTACATCTGCGTTATCGGATCGCATCTCGGCGACGAACTGCCTGATCGCGCGGTCGTCACGCTTTCCGTCGAAGTGTAGATCGATTGCGTAGAAGAAGATGGCACTCAGGAAGGGGGCAAATCCGTCCCAACCATCTTCGTTGAGCTGAGCTTCGATTTGGTCGTTTGTCGTGTAGTCATCCCGCACGAATGTGCGGATGTAATCAACTATCTGTGGCCTGATCATCATCTGATCGTTTCCTCTCGCGACGCTTTCTTGTGCTTTGAACAGCCACTCTGGCCGCTAAGGCGATACCCGCAACTGCCAATACGGCATCCGCAATCGGGTGCCCGGACTTAGCTGCTTGTGGAGGCGACGGCGGCGGATGGCTTGGCGTTCCCGTGCTGGCCTGCGCATCTCCTGGACGAACCCGGTCCTTGACAATCGAGATCGCTTCTCTCGCGGTCGCCTCGATCTTTTTCGCGCCTTCCTCGTGATTTGCTGCCGCCTGTGTAGCTTTCGTGTGGTACCTTGCCGCACGCGACTCTTGATCGGCTGCCTCTTTTACAAGGCGCTCGCCAGACGGCATCATGTCTGGAACTTCAACGGCGGAGCCCGGAGCGATGAGGTTGATGTACTTGACGAGGTACTTCTGTGAGTCGTTCAGCAGTCGGACGATCTTCGCTGACTTGTCACTGGCTGTGCGCGCCTCAGCCACCGCCGCACGGATCTCGCGGTGGTTGGTACCTTTGGAGGCTTCTTCGTAGCGAAGGTGGGCCTCGTCGGCCTCGGCCTTCGCGCGAAGGGCTGTCACGACTGCGTTAGCCAGGTTGTCGCGTACGGCGAGCAGTTGAGCGACAACCGCAGCCATGTCGCCGCTCATCCGAGGGCTCGGACGTAGGCGTCCGCGTGCTCGACGGCAGCAGTGAACCGCCGAAGGGTTACTTCGACCTCACGTGCCAGTCCTGCCATCCCCTCAAGCGCTTTCTGTGCATATTCATCCTCGCTGTCGTGAATGGTGACGCGGGCCAGGGTGTCAGCCTCTGCTGCCTCGGAAGCGGCCCGTTCTAGGATTTTCGCGCCGGCCTTAGCGGCGCGGCTGCCCGCGCGGATCGTCGTCTTGACGCCGTCAATGTCCATCGCGGCCCGGCCTGATATCAGCCGAGGATGCCGATGTAGTCGCGCGCGGCCTGTGAGCCGCCTTGCGCAAGGGTGGCGGCCTCACCAAGGCGCTGCTTGCTCTGCTCAGCTCGATTGATCGCCTCGCCGATCTTGGGATGACTGGTGCCGGCAGCGACGGCGCGGAGCCGGCTCAGCATCTGTTCAACGCCGTTCATGGCCGCTCTGATCTGGTTGGTAGCAGTGTTGCCCTGCTCGGCGGCCGGGGCGAGCGCCGCCTTCACTTCCTCGATGCTGGCCATGTGGTCCTCCCCTGAACCCCGGGCGCAGGGCCGAAGACGGTGAACTGCCCAAAGCAGGCAGACTGCCGTCCCCGCGCTTCTGCGTAGTCGGAGGAACACTATCGGAAGTCACTTGTGGACGCAGCCTCGCGGGGACAACCGATCATGGAGCATCACCGCCCCGGGTGGTGCAGTCCAAGGAATCGCTATTGCCCTTGCTTCTCAGTTACGAACACGCCTCGACCAGGGCGGCCGACCAGCACACCACGCTTGCGCAACCTGGCCACTGCCCGGGAAACAGTCGACATAGATACGTCGTAGTGGTCGGCCAGCTCGCTGGTGGACGGGATCTGGGTGCCGGGTGGAAAGACGCCCCGATGGATGCGTTTAACAAGATCCTCGATCAGTTCGCTCATGGTCGGCGGAATGGGCACGGTTCGCCCCTTGCGATCGGTTGGCCTACTCGATATTGATCGTGGTCCTCGAGGCCCGCCGCCTCGATCTCAAATCACTACTCGTCCTGGCCACTGTCCAAGCGCTGTCGACGACTCGCCGCGTACTTCCTGACGTCTGCCGCAGCCCAGATCCGGCCGACGGTCAGCGTGTCCAGGGGAGCCGGGAAGTCGGGCCTGTCGACCAAGACTGCGGCGCGCTGACGGCTGACCCCGAGGTGTTCGGCCACTTCTGCGAGCGCCATGACCTGCATTCGGCGGACCATCCAACCGAAGGGGTTGACAGGTTGCCTACCCCGGGGTTGACTACCTGCCAACGGCTTGCTGAGGCGGCGAGTATGCCCAGTTGAGGTGCGGTGAAACGCCGGGTCGGCGGACTGGGATGGCAGTAGTGGATCTTTGTTCGCTGTCTCTTCCCAGTCGTCCGTAACCAGTCACTGCGGCTACCCCGGTGCCGTACTGCCGATTGAGGCTGCGGTGGCGGGGTGGGGTGGTCCGGCCGGACCCGAAACGGCCGGGCCACCCCTTCCACCGGACATCGCAGGAGACAGGACATCTCAGGAGAAAGGACGTACCGACGTGCGACAACTCCTCCGGCGCATCCTGACCAGAACGAGAGAAAACCGACGCTGGTACGCGGTGGTCGGCGAATACCGCTCCGCGTCGTACCGGCCGACCCGGCCCGCTCAGGTGCGGGGCCGGCAGTTCGCGGTCACACTGGCGTGGGCTGGACCCCGACGAGGTGGCCGCGTTCCTCGACCGGGTCGCCGACGACCTCGGCGGCGTCTACGCCGAGCTGGCCCGAAGCCGGGAGGAGACGGCCCGCATCAAGGACGCGTTGCGTCGATGGCAGTCCAGCCAGGCGAGCATGCGGGAGATGGCGCGGCGATGACGATCGAGGTGTCGCGGTACGTCATCCACCTGCCGATCGTCACGACCGACCTGGTCCGAGCGCGCGTCCTGGCCCGGACCGCCGCTCGGGCGCTGACGTTCCTCTGCGTCGACGCCCAGGAAACCACCGTGTCGGAGGAGCACAACCCCGACGTACGCCATCGGGTCTTCTGCCCCCGGCGGCTGCCCGACGGCCGGCGCTGTGGCCTGCGGATCGACCACGACGTTCCGTGCACCCGACGACGGGTACGGCGGCGGTCGATATGACGGCGCTGGTCTGCCCCGACTGCGTCGGGCTGACCTTCAGCCTCGACGCCTGCCGGTGCACCTGGGGCGGCGACAGGTTCCTCGTCGACGAGCGACGGCAGCCGAGCGGCGAGCCGTACCGGGACTGTCCGCTGTGCCGGGGCGATGGCACGGTTGCCCTGCCCTGCCACCGCTGCGGCCAGCGGGGGGAGGTCCGGGCGCAACTCGTGCTCACCGTGGTCAACGCCGACACCGGCGCGGTCGCGTCGGCCAGCGTCACGGCCGGCGCATTCGCACCACGGCAGCGGCCGGACACGCGCTGGGAACTCGCGCTCACCCCGGTCGTCTCCGAACTCGCCGCCACCGTCGGTGCCACCGTAACCGCACTGTCCGACATCTCCACCGGGTGGCGTCCACTCGGTGACGAGTACGTTCTGCTACCCCGGGAGTGGCGCCCCGACCTGCCCGCCGAGCGCCGGGACGCTCTGGTCGCCGCCGCCCTCACCACGTGCTCCCACAATCCGTGGCGCGTCTTCCACGGCCGTAGCGTCGCCGCGCCGCCACCCGACCTCGACGCCTGGCTCGCCGGGCTCTGCCGGCTCGCCGACCAGCTCTTTCTCGACCTGGTCATCGAGGCCCGGGATTCCGGATACGGTCAGCTGGACTGGGACATCCGCTACGAGGCGCCCGGAGCCGCCGTACCGGCAAGCTCGCGGGTACGCGGCGACGACCTGCCGGCAGCCGTTGCCGCAACCTCGGTCGCCGACGCCTTCGACGGGTTCGAACCGCACGGCCTCGGCGCCCACGCGCACTATCTCCGGGCCGGCGCCAAGCCATCCGACCTCACCGACCTCACCGGCCCCGTCGCCCTCGATCAGGTCGAGCGGCGGGTTGTCCGCGACTGCGACGGTCGGCCCGGCGCACAGGCGATCTGGCGAAACGGCCGCTGGTGGCACACCTCGCTGCGCCCCGGCCGCCTCGTCGAGACTCTGAGCGAGGAATCGACCGGTCAGATCTCCCGCCGGGTCACCACCACCCTGGTACGCGGCTGGGAACCACCCCCGCCGGACTGGCGTGGTGAGCCGATTCCGTACCACGACTGTCCCGACTGCGATCCGGACAGCAGGCTTCGCGCCTGCTACTGCACCCTCGGTGGTAGGCCGGCCGACCCGTCGTGCGACCGCTGTGCCGGGGCCGGCGCGAGCGCCCAGCACCTGTCCTGCCACACCTGTGGCGACAGCCGGCGGGTGTATCACGGCGCGGTCGTCACCGTGACCGACCTCGCCGGTCGGGCAATCCACGAGAACTGGTCCCATCGGCAGCCCGGAAACGCGTGGGTGGACGCACCACTCGTCGCCACCCAGTCAGGTGGCAAACCCGTCGTCCAACTGCCCGGACGGTATCGGCTCGCCCGGTTGGCCCGGCGGCTCGACCAGCACCCGGACGACCTCACCGAACTCGACGGCGGTCACCAACTCGGCCAGGACCTCCGCGACGGCATCGTCACCCTGCACCATCCCGGCGACGACCCGCTCGCCGAACAGATCGCGCTCGCCACCCGTGGCCGCCCCGGCGGCCGGCTGCTGCTGGCCGCCCGGCCCGCTGACGCGCCACCGCTGACCGAACTGATCGGAATAGCCCTTGGCCTGCACCTGGCCATCGCGGTCACCGTGCAGGACCACCGACGCAACGCCGGGAACCCGCTGCGGGTGCACGACGAGAGGTGGGATGTGGAGATCATCGCCGCAGAACCCAGCAGCCCTGTTCACCGACCGGCCGCTGCACCGGAGCCTGCCGGCGGCGGTCGCGGCGTGTCTGACGTACCTCGAGGTGGCCCTTGCCGCGACCGTGCCCGACGATCCGCACCAGCCGATCCCGGTACCGCAGACCCTACGGCGACGCCCGGTCGACGACCCGGGTCGGCTTCTCGCGCGGCTCGGGCATCACCACCCCGGCAAGCCGGTCACCGTACGCTTCGACCGCGCCGGCTGCACCGTCCACGTGCACGAGTACGGCAACACCCACGTCCTGGCCAAGGCGGCCACCCTGGCGGCGGCGGTCAGCGCGCTCGGGCTGCCCGTGACGGACCACCCTCGCTGACCAGCACCCACCTCGTCGACGACCTACCGGTCGTGCGTGTCGTCGTCGGTGTACCGCTCGCCGCTGGAGGGCAGTCCGGTCGGATCGCGCGGCGGTATCAGGCGTGGGTCGTCGAGTGTCCTCGCCTTGGCCGCCTCGTCCGTCCACTTGCTCAGATCAGGGGTCTGCTGCTTCCCGGCCTCGGCGGTGCTGGGCGGGGCAGACTTCGACTTGCCGGATTTCTGGCGGCCCATAACATCCCCCACGTTCGTTTGCCGGTCGGCGCGACGGCCATCCGGTGGCTGGTCGGGTGTCCGAGTGGCCTTCCCCGGCCACACACCAGCAAACCCGTCCCGCTGCCCGTCCGCCGACCAGCCATCGGACGGCGTCGGGGTTAGGGCCGCCAGCGCCGGGTAGGGCCAAGAACGCAGACCACGGATCAAGCCCTTTGACTGGGCAGATCTTGACAAGTTGTCGTCGTTCGCGACAACAACTCGTCAAGATCCACGCTATTCGCCTTCGTAGCCGGGTGGGCGGTCCGGCACCCCGCTGCGCGGATCAAGCGCGGCAGTGACAGGTAGGGGAGGCAACCGGATGGACAGCCGGACGACCGAGACGACGGTTCCGACCGGAGGCGTCGAACTGACCGGTGACCTGGTCGTACCGGCCGGCGCGCGCGGGATCGTGCTGTTCGCACACGGCAGCGGAAGTTCCCGGCACAGCCCTCGCAACCGGCTGGTCGCCGACGCGCTGAACCGGGCGGGCCTGGCCACCCTGCTGGTGGACCTGCTGACCCGGGAGGAGGAGGCGGTTGACGACCAGACCGGCGAGCTGAGGTTCGACATCGGTCTGCTCACCGGTCGGCTCGTCGGCATCGTCGACTGGCTGGGCAGCGGCGCCCCGGCCGGGCCACTGCCGATCGGACTGTTCGGCGCCAGCACCGGCGCCGCCGCCGCGCTGGCCGCCGCCGCGTCCCGGCCGGACCAGGTGTACGCGGTCGTCTCCCGGGGCGGGCGCCCGGACCTGGCCGGTCCGGACCTGCCCGGGGTACGGGCCAGCACGCTGCTGCTGGTCGGCGGGCGCGACGACGAGGTACTCCGGCTCAACGACGAGGCGCTAGCCGAGTTGACCGGCACGGCGCGGCTGCGGGTCGTACCCGGCGCCACCCACCTGTTCGAAGAGCCCGGCACCCTGGAGCAGGTGGCCCGGGAGGCGGCGGAGTGGTTCGTCGCCCACCTGCCCGGCCCACCGCCCGAGGTGGCCGACAGACCGGCCTACCACGCGAGGTAGCCGACAATCCGGCCCACCGCCCGAGGTGGCCGACAAAGGGATGCGGGCGGGTTCCATACTGGAAGGTATGACGGACCCATCGGACGCCAGCACCACGGACCTCGGTTACCTGAGCGGTGGCCCGTGGGCCGCTGTCCGGGCCGCCCTGGTCAAGCTGCACGTCCGGGGTCTGGTGGTCGCCGACCGTCCCGGTGGGCTCCGCCGGACCGGTGCCCTACCGGCCGGTGTGGAGCCGCTGGAACGGGCCCTGTTCGGTGCTCTCTACGGCTCGATGGCGCCCCGCGAGGTCGCCAACCAGCAGCGTGTCCGGCGGGCCCTGGCCGAGCAGCGCGAGGATCTGATCGGGCTCGGCCTGCTCCGCCCGTCCTGGCACCGGGTCCTGCTTCCGGCGATGCTGGTGCTCGTACCGCCGACCCTGGTCGGCCGGCTGGTCGCCGGTGACCTGGTCGGCATCGGCACCGGCCTGGTCATGGTGCTGGCGTTCGGCGGAATCGCCAGTTGGTTCCTGCCCCGGCGGACCGTGAGCGGTGCCCGGCTGCTCCGTGCCGCCCGGCGCCGGCATCCGTTTCCCGTGGGCGGCGAACCGAAGCTCGATCCGGGACTGGCGGCGGCGTTGTACGGCGCGGAGGGGATGTTGACGACGGTGCCGCAGCTCGCCAGGGAGGGCGGTCTGCTCGGTGGCGGCCGCTGGTCGCGCTTCCTCGGCGACTCGCCGCTGGACGGCTCCTCGGTGCCGGCGGGCGCGGCCACGGGCGGATTCTGACCGCGTCAGCCGATCCTGGGTGCCGGCTGGTCCACGAGGTCGGACCGGCCCGGCAACGGCCGGGGTCCCGCCGGTTCGGCCGGCAGCACCGGAAAGCCGTCCGAGCGGAAACTCAGCTCGTCGGAGGTGACGATGCCGACCTCGTAGCCCGGCAGGTCGGCCAGCCACCGCAGCCCGGCCTGCCCCATCGCCACCCCGGCGGTGGCGTACGCGTCCGCCCGGCCGAGATCCTTTCCGACCACGGTCACCGAGGTCAGCCCGGTGGCCGGCTCGCCCCGGTACGGGTCGATGACGTGGAATCCCCGCTCGTAGGTGCCCGAGGTCGCGATCGCGAAGTCGGTGCTGCCCAGCACCCAGCAGACCTTGTCCGGCTGCCACGGGTGCCGGACCCCGATCCGCCACGGCTCGCCGGGGCGGGGACCGCCGTGGGCCCGGATGTCCCCACCGGCGTTGATCCAGTGCGAGCGGCAGCCGGCGGCGAGCAGCCGGTCCGAGGCCACCTGCACCGACCAGCCCTTCACGAAACCGGACGGGTCGAACCGCCCGGTCGCGTACGCGTCGAAGTAGCCGTCGGTGTCCCGCCACAGGTCGGCACAGGCCTCGACGACCAGCCGCAGGTCGGCTGAGCAGTCCGCCAGGGCGAGTTCACCCCGGTCGAACCGGTTGACCTCGCTGTCCTCCTTGTAGGTGCTGAACCGCTGGTCCACCTCGCGGAGCCAGTCGAAGACCTCCTCGGCCAACTCCTCCAGCCGGCGTGCCGGCAGCGGGTCGGTGAGCTGCACGCTGATCGGCGTTCCCATGATCTGCTCGACCCGGCGCAGCCCTGCGGCACCCATCGGCTCAGGCCTTCGCCTTGTCGAGCGCCGACTGCAACGACGCCTTGTACGCGGCGCTGGTCAGGCTCGCCCCGGAGACCGTGGTTATCTTGGCGGCGCTCTGCGCGGCGAGCACCTGCTGACGCAGCTTCGGGATGGCGTTCTCGTTGACCCCGGCACTGGTCGGGTCCTCGTCCGGGTAGGTGGCGTCCACGTCGGACACCTTGCCGCCCTTGACGGTGATGGTGACCTTGATGGTGCCGTAGTCGTACTTGGCGCCGGCTCCGGCGAAGGTGCCGTCGCGCAGCCCGCTCGCCGGAGGCTTGGCCGCGACGTCCTTCTTCGGCGGCGCGGTGGTCTTCTTTCCGGTCGGGGCCTTCGCGCCCGCCGTGGGGGTGGCGGCGTCGGCGGGCTCCTCCAGCGCGACCTGGGTGCCGGAACCTGGGGTCGGGGTGCCGAGCTTGGCGCCGATCAGCAGGGCGGTGCCGATGGCGGTGCCGAGGACGGCGAACGCGGCGCGACGCACGGGGTCTACCTCCGTTGGGGGTGGAGCGGAAGGATCAGAATTCGAACGGGTCGAGGTGCATCTGTCGGCGCGGCACCCGGAGCTTGCGCATGGTGCGCATCGACACGTCCACCAGTCCGGGTGGTCCACAGAGGTAGATGTCCCGCCGGCGTACGTCCGGGACGAGTTCCCGCATGCCCTTGGCGGTGAACAGGTGTCGGGGCGCCGGGTCCTCCCGGGATCCGATGACGTACCAGACCTGGGCGTTGCGGGCCCGGGCCAGCCAGTCCAACTCGTCGCGGAACAGCAGCTCGTCCTCGCTGCGGGATCGGTAGATCACCACGGTGTGCTCGGGCAGGTCCTCCAGCAGGGCCCGGATCGGTGCGATGCCGCTGCCGCCGGCGATGAGCAGGGCCCGGGGCCGGATCGCCCGGTCGGCGGTGAACACCCCGGAGGGTCCCTCGGCGAAGATCCGGGTGCCGGGCTCCAGGTACTGGAGGGACTCGGTGTGGTCGCCGACCACCTTGACGGTCAACCGCAGCCACTGCTCGTTCGGCGCCGCCGAGAGCGAGAACGGGTGCGCCTGCCACCAGCCGCCCTTGGTCAGGAACCGCCAGCGGAAGTACTGCCCCGCCCGGGCGTCGAGCTCGTCGAGCCGGTTCCCCGAGATGTAGATCGACACCATGTCGGGTGCCTCCGGGACGACGTCCTCCACCCGCAGCCGGTGCCGGACGTTGAACGCGATCGGGGCGATGATCCGTCCCCAGAGGACGCAGGCGATGACGAAGAAGTAGAGCCCGGCCCAGAAGTACCGGCCGAAGCCGGGCTTGGACAGCTCCTGCCCGGTGGCGAACTGGTGGCCGTAGCCGAACAGCAGCACGAGGTAGGTGCTCAGGTGCAGGTAGTACCACAGCTCGTAGTTCATCATCCGGCGGATCGCCCGGATGGCGAGCAGGGCGATCCCGATCAGGATGCCGGTGGCCAGCGCCGCGCTGAGCATGTCCTCGTAGGTGTTCAGCAGCCGCCAGGTGCCGGCCACCACCGGCTCGTTGGTGAGCTTGCTGTAGCCGACCGCGATGAGTCCGGCGTGGGCCAGGATGGCGAGGAGCAGGAAGGCACCCAGTTCCCGGTGCCAGATGAGCAGCGAGTGTGCCCCGATCCAGCGCTCCAGCCAGCGCACCCGGCTCATCAGCAGCACCTGGGCGAGCAGCAGGAAGCCGCCGACCATGCCGGTGAGCCGGCCACCGGCGATCAGGATGTCGGCGGTGGTGTTGATCGACCCGGACGGGGTGTTCAACCACCACAGCTCGACGCTGGTGGCCAGCGCCGACCAGAAGACGATGTGGAAGAAGAGCCGGCCGCTGCGGTCGTACGGCTCGACCTCCGCGGTTTCCCGGTGGCGGGCGGCGTCCAGACCCCCGCCGGGCCCGGGACGGTGGTCCGGGGCGTCCTGGGCGTAGGAACGCGGCTCGCGGCTCCGCGTCGTCGTCGACCATCCGCCGTCCGAGCGGGGTGGTTCGGGCGGCGGATAGGGCGCGAACTCGGGGTCGCGGCTCCGTCCTCCCGCCGGCCGGTCGTAGGGATCTTCGGACGACACCTTTGGCAGCAGACCGGTCACCCACTCGGTGAGCGGCTCCGCCGTATCGACATCCCGACGACGAGTCACGGACAAGGTGTACAGGTTTACCGCGCGGGAAACCAGTCCGAGTGCCCCGCTTAGTTGAGTCTTAAGAATCGCTTCGCAGTGGGCTAAGGAAGCCGGGCGTGGCGATTGGGGAAACCAGACCGCGACGGCTGGAAAATCGGGGTCCGCGACGGCGGGGAAATTCGGGGCCGCGCGGTGCCGGCCGGGCCTGCGCCCGGTCGGTCACCACGCCCCCCGTTGACCTGGCGGCCCGCCGGGGGGCGGGCCGCCAGGTCAACGG
>NZ_JADPUN010000278.1 GCF_015690345.1 Plantactinospora alkalitolerans
CTCCCGAGCGGCCGCCGAGGGCTTCTGGTCGGGGTCGGCGTCGGGATCGGGCCGGGCCGGGCGGGCCAACTGGGCGACGTACCGGTCCAGCCGGCCGTCCCGGAGGGCGGCGGTCAGCTCCGCGCCGATCAACGGCGCCAGTTCGTCGGCGTACGACCCGGCCAGCGTCACGGCTCCGGACACCAGCCGGCCGGCGGCGGCGTGCAGCCGCGACAGGCTGTCGGCGTGCAACCCGAGGCAGCTCACCATGTCGTCGCGGTAGCCGGCGGGCGCGACCGGCAGGTCGAGCGCGGCGCTCAACGCGGCCCGCCGGCTCGGGACCGTGACCGACCGGTTCGCCAGCCGGACGATCGACGGACACCGTCGGGCCAGCTCGGCGGCGGCGAACCGGGCACCGAACTCGTCTCCGGCCGCGCACGCCGCACTGACCTTGCCCAGGCCGGCGACGACGTTCTCCAGATCCGGGTCACCCGGACGTTGCCGGATCTCCGTCAGCTCGACCGACGGTCGCCACTCCTCGCTTGCCCAGAGTAACCGTGTGGGCGCGACAACCGGCAGTCCGAAGGACCAGTCGGCGGGCTGATCGAGCCGGGCGAGCCAGGATCGGACGTCCCGGACGGCGACCGAGAGGTGCGTCAGCCGGTCGCCCGTCTCGGCCAGGTAGGCCGGGTAGGCGACGTACGGCCCGCCGCTGACCAGGACATCGATGTCCACGTCGCTGTACGTGGTGGCGGCGCCCCGGGCATGGCTACCGCGCAGCAGTACGCCGACGACCGGTGGCCCCGGCGCCCGGCGCAGCCGGTCCGTCCAGTCGTCGAGGAACCCGAGTTGCAGTAACGGACCGTGACCCACGGCGCCATCGTGCCGCAGGTGCGATCATGACGCAACGCCCGATCACGCGTCGACTGGGCGTTTCGCTCCTTATTTGCCTAGAAATCGCATTGATCGCTCGGGATACCGGTCTCCGGCCGCCGCTCCGGGCGGTACCGCCGCCGACAGCCGGGCCACCTGCTCACCGGTGAGCCGCAGGTCGTCGGCGGCCGCGTTCTCCTCCAGGTACCGCACCCGCTTGGTGCCGGGGATCGGCAGGATGTCCTCGCCCTGGGCCAGCAGCCAGGCCAGCGCCGCCTGTGCCGGCGTACAGCCGATCTCGGTGGCGACCGCGCGGACCCGGGCGACCAGGTCGAGGTTGGCGCCCAGGTTCTCCTCGGCGAACCGGGGCGCCCCGGCCCGGAAGTCGTCGGCGCCCAACTGCTCCCGACTGCTGATCGTCCCGGTGAGCAGTCCCCGGCCCACCGGCGAGTACGCCACCAGCGCCACACCGAGGTCCCGACAGGTCGCCAGCATCTCGTCCTCGACGTCCCGGGTGAACAGCGAGTACTCCATCTGCACCGCCGCCACCGGATGTACGGCGTGCGCCGCCCGCAGGGTCGCCGGGCTCACCTCGGAGAGCCCGATGAACCGCACCTTGCCGTCCACGACCAGTTCCGCCATCCCGCCGACGGTCTCCTCGATCGGCGTATCGGGGTTGCGCCGGTGCAGGTAGTACAGGTCGATGGTGTCGATCCCCAGTCGGACCAACGAGGCGTCGCACGCCTGTCGGGCCCACTGGGCGCTGCTGTCGACGTACGCACCGGGCGAGGCGGTGGTGCCGGCGTCGTCGGCGAACCTGTTGCCGAACTTCGTCGCCAGGAACACCTCGTTCCGGCGCTTCCGGACGATCGGGCCGAGCAGTTCCTCGTTCCGTCCCCGCCCGTACATGTCGGCGGTGTCCAGGTGGTTCACGCCCAGGTCGAGGGCCCGGTTCAGGGTCCGGACCGACTCGGCGTCGTCACCGGCCCCGTAGGCCATGCTCATTCCCATACAACCGAGGCCGATCGCGGACACCTCTGGTCCGATCGCACCGATGCTGCGCTTCCTCATGCTTCCGCTCCGTCCGGCCGTCCGTCTCGCCGCTGCTGGTTCGACTTCCCGGGGTTCGACATTGCCAGGTCCCGCTCCGGTTCGACCAACGGGGCCGCCCAGGTGACCGGTGACCGGTCTCCGACAGTTGACTGTCGACAGTCGATTGCCGGCGGCCCAGATTTCAACTACCGTTGATTTCAACAGACGATGAGTTTTGGGAGGAGGATCCATGGAAACCGCGATCGAGGTCCGTGACCTCGTCGTCAAGCGCGGCAAGCAGCAGGTCCTGCACGGGATCAGCTGTGTCGTGCCGCGCGGCAGCGTGACCGGCCTGCTCGGACCGAGTGGCAGCGGCAAGACCACCCTGCTCCGGGCCGTGGTCGGAGTGCAGATCGTCGGCACCGGCACGGTCACCGTCCTGGGACAACCGGCGGGATCGGCGGAACTACGGCACCGGCTGGGCTACCTGACCCAGGCGCCGAGCGTCTACACCGACCTCACGGTCCGGGAGAACGCCCGCTACTTCGCCCGGCTCTACGGCCTCGGCGCGACCGACGCGGACGCGGCGGTCGCCAGCGTCGGGCTGGCCTCCGCCGCGACCCAGCTCGTCGGAACCCTCTCCGGCGGACAGCGCAGCCGGGCCTCGCTGGCCTGCGCGCTGGTCGGCCGCCCCGAGCTGGTGATCCTCGACGAGCCGACGGTCGGCCAGGATCCGGTGCTCCGGGCCGAACTCTGGGACATGTTCCACACGATGGCCGCCAAGGGCACCACGCTGCTGGTCTCCAGCCACGTGATGGACGAGGCGGCCCGCTGCGACCGACTCCTGCTGATCCGGGAGGGCCGGCTGATCGCCGACGACAGCCCGACGGCGATACGGGCGGCGGCCGGCACCGACGACCTGGCGGAGGCGTTCCTGCGCCTGATCAAAGCGAACACGGGGAACGCGGGAAGCACGGAAAGCGGCACCCGGACGAACGAAGGGACGGCAGCGCGATGAGTCTCCGGATCCTGGCCGCCACCACCGGCCGCATCCTGCGGCAACTGCGCCACGACCGGCGGACGATCGCGATGCTGATGGTGGTGCCGAGCCTGCTGCTGACGTTGCTCTACTTCATGCTCGACGGCCAGCCCACGCCGCCCGGCCAGCCCAGCACATTCGACCGGATCGCACTGGTCATGCTGGGCATCTTCCCGTTCGTCATCATGTTTCTCGTGACGAGCATCGCCATGCTCCGGGAGCGCACCTCCGGCACCCTCGAACGACTGCTCACCACCCCGCTCGGCAAGCTCGATCTGCTTTTCGGGTACGGCCTCGCGTTCGGGCTGGCCGCGGCGGTGCAGGCCAGCGTGGCGGCCGGGGTCGCGTACTGGGTGTTCGATCTGAGCACGGCCGGCAGTGCCGGACTGGTGGTGCTGATCGCGGTGGTCAACGCCGTACTGGGCGTCGCGCTCGGGTTGTTCTGTAGCGCTTTCGCGCAGACCGAGTTCCAGGCCGTACAGTTCATGCCGGTCGTGGTGATCCCGCAGATCCTGCTCTGTGGCCTGTTCGTCGACCGCGACCGGATGGCCGGCTGGCTCGGGGCGGCCAGCGACGTGCTGCCCCTGTCGTACGCGGTCGAGGCGCTGCAACAGGTCGGTGCGCACGCCGAACCGACCGGCACGATGTGGCGGGACCTGGTGGTGGTCGCCGCGGCGGTGGTCGTCGCCCTGGTCTTCGCGGCGGCGACGTTGCGGCGGCGTACCGGCTGACGAACCGGTGCCGGTCGGTCCCCGGCCGGGGACCGACCGGCACCGGATGGAACGAGTACGAGGACGGCGATGGCACGACGAAGTGGACGGCGCCCGGGCAACCCCGACACCCGGGAGGCGATCCTCGCGGCGGCCCGGGAGGTGTTCGCCGAGCGCGGCTTCGACGGCGCCTCGATCCGGGCCATCGCGGCGAGTGCCGGTGTCGACCCGGCGCTGGTCCACCACTACTTCGGCACCAAGGACCAGCTCTTCGTGGCCACGATCAACATCCCGTTCGATCCCCAGGAGATACTGCCGCAGATCGCCGCCGGCGGCATGGACGGCGTCGGAGAGCGACTGGTCCGGACCTTCCTGCGGATCTGGGACTCCCCGGCCGGTACCGCCGGGGCCGCGCTGTTCCGTTCGGCGGTGAACAACGAGTGGACCGCCAAACTGTTCCGGGAGTTCCTGGTCACCCAGGTGCTGCGCCGGGCGACCGGCCTGCTGGAGATCGACCCGGCGGAGGCGCCCCTGCGGTCGTCACTGGTTGCCTCCCAGATGGCCGGTCTGGTGATGGTGCGTTACATCCTGCGGATCGAGCCGCTCGCCTCGGCGTCCCCGGACGTCGTGGTGGCGGCCGTCGGGCCGACCGTGCAGCGCTACCTGTCCGGCGACCTGAGTCGGCTCACCGAGCCGGCCGGCGCCCCGGACCGGCCCGTCGAGCCGGCGGAACGCCTTCCCGGCACCCCCGAGCAGCTCAAGGGTCGGTAGCGGGACCGGCCGGGCGCGAATCCCCGCGACGGGCGTGGCCCGGGGAAGCGCCCCGTCAGTTCCGGCGGCCCCGGTCGAGGAGCACCGAGGGCGACCAGTCCTGGTCGGACCGGTCGGCGTGCCGCCGGCGCCGGCAGAGCACCGGATGCAGCAGTTCCGCCAGTTCCGCCTGATCGGACATCGGCCGGGGAAAGGCGAGCCGGGCCCGGTACCGGGCGCCACGCGGGCCGAGCGCCACCACCAGGCCGTACCGGTCGAGCCGGACCACCTGCGGCGGCGGCTCGTCCGGGCCCGCCTCCGGTACGACGCCGCCGAGCTGACGCCGGATGAACGCGGCGACCTCGGTGCCGTGGTGGTCCGCGAGGTCGGCGAGCAGTTCCCGTTCGATCGCGTGCAGCGGATCGGGTTCGGCCGCGGCGTACTCGGCGGGTTCGACGTCGAGCACCGTGCCGCCGCGTTCCAGCCTGACCTCCACCGGTTCGAAGCGGTGCAGGACGAAGCGCCGACCGACGTCGAGCAGGTCGCCGGTCGGCACCACCTCGGCGAACTCGACGGCCGCCTGCCGTGCGGCGGGGCCGTCGAGCGGCTCGGCCCAGCCGGAGACCCAGAGTCGGCCGAGCGGGGGTGCCCCGGCGGCCGGTGGCAGGTCCCGCACGTCGAGCACGAGCGCGCGGCCCCGGGTACCCGGCTCGGGCCGCAGCGCCGCCGCCAGGTCGCTGACGATCGAGACGAGCAGGAGAACCCGGCCGGACGGGTCGGTGGCGTGCCGGACCTGGTGCGGCCCGGGTCGGTACGCGACCTGGGCGGTGCCGGCGAGCCGGCCGGCGGCCAGCGTACGGGCCACCTCTGCGGGGCTGGGCTGCATGACGGGGAACCTCCAGCACAAGTTAGCCTCACCTTAGTAAGGGGAGGCTAACTTATTACCCGGATCCCGTCCATCCAGCCCTACGTCAGCGGGTCTGCTCCAGCCAGGATGCGAAGAGCAGTCCGTAGACCGACTCCGGATCGTTGACCAGTTCCTCGTGCGGGCCACGCTGCACGATCCGGCCCCGGTCCACCACGATCACCTCGTCGGCGGCCTGTGCGGTGGAGAGCCGGTGTGCGATGGCCACCGTGGTCCGTCCCCGGGTCACCGCGTCGAGGGTGCGTTGCAGCCGTACCTCGGTCGCCGGGTCGACCGCACTGGTCGCCTCGTCCAGCACCAGCAGGTCCGGATCGGCCACGTACGCCCGAGCGAGCGCGACCAACTGCCGTTCGCCCACGCTGAGCGCCTCGCCACGCTCCCCCACCGGGGTGGCCAGGCCGGCCGGCAGCCCGTCCACCCAGTCACCGAGCCCGAGGTCGACGAAGGCGACCGCCAGCTCCTCGTCGGTCAGCTCCGGACGGCCGAACCGGACGTTCTCCGCCACGGTGGAGTCGAAGAGGAAGCCGTCCTGCGGCACCATCACCACCCGCGAGCGGAGCGAGCCGAACCGCACCTGGTCCAGCGGGACGCCGGAGAGCAGGACCGTCCCGGCGGACGGATCCATCAGCCGGGTGAGCAGCTTCGCGAAGGTGGTCTTGCCACTGCCCGTCTCGCCCACCACTGCGACCCGGGTCTTGGGTGGGATGTCCACGTTGACGTCGACCAGCACCGGGGGGCCACCGGGGTAGGAGAAGGTGACCTCGGAGAAGCACAGGTCGATCGGCCCCGGCGGCAGGTCCACCCCGCGCTCCCCCGGGTCCGCGACGTCCGGCGTCATGTCCAGTACGTCGAGCACCCGCCGCCAGCCCGCGACCGCGTTCTGCGCCTCGTTCAGCACCTCGGTGGCGATCTGCACCGGCTGGATGAACATCGTGACCAGGAAGAGGAAGGCGGTGATCTCACCGATTCCCAGCGTCCCGTCGACGCCGAGCTTGACACCGAGCACCACCACACCGGCGAGCGCGAGCCCGGCGGCGATCTCCCCCGTCGAGAAGCTGACCACGCTGGTCCGGATCGCCCGTTGCTGGGCCCGGCGCTGCGCGTCGATCGTCTCGTCCAACCGGGCCGCGGTACGACCGGACACCCCGTACGCCCGGATCACCGAGGCGCCCACCACGGTCTCGGAGACGGCGGCGAGCATCGCGCCCAGCCGTACCCGGACCACGCCGTAGGCGCCGGCCAGCCGCTTCTGGAAGATCCGGATCACCGCCACGGCGGGCACGAACGCGGCGAAGACCACAAGCGTCAACTGCCAGGAGTAGACCGTCATCACGACGGTGGTGACCACCACCTGGCCGAGGTTGATCAACAGGATCACCCCGCCCCACTGGAGGAACTGGGTGATCTGGTCCACGTCACTTGTCACCCGGGAGACGAGCGAACCCCGCCGCTCCGCCTGCTGGTGCAGCGTCGACAGGTCGTGCACGTGCCGGAAGGCGCGGACCCGCACCCCCGCCAGCGCCGTCTCGCTGACCGTGAACAACCGCCGCATCATCAGGTAGCCACACATGGTGGTCACCACCAGGACGGCGGCGGTGGCCGCCACCACGACGCCGACCACGCCCAGGTCCGGGCCGCCCGGGGCACGCAGGCCCCGGTCGATGCCCTGCTGGATCGCCACCGGTACGGCGGCCCGGCCGACCATCGCGACCAGGGCCAGCGCGAGCGTGCCGGCCAGCCCGGTACGCAACTCCGGGGAGAGCGCCAGCCCTCGGCGCAGGGTCTGCCAGGTGCTCTCCGACCGTTCCGACGTCGACTCGCTCGCGACCGTGGTCATGCCGTCCCCCCGTTGCGCCCGCTCATGCCGTCCCCCCGGTCACGCCCACTCACGCGTCGACCTCTTCGCCCTGCCGGATCGCCGGTGTGCCCGGCGCCGGTTCCTCGTACGCACGCTCCCGCTCCCGTTCCGCCTCGGCCCGTTCGTACGCCGTGACCAGGGCGGCGTACCCGGGGGTGCTACCCAGCAGCGTGGCATGGGTGCCCCGGCCGACCACCCGGCCGTGCTCGACGTAGACGACCTCGTCGGCAAGCGCGATGGTCGCCCGCCGGTACGCCACCACCAGGATCGACGCGCCCGGCGGCAACTCGCCGGCACCGGCCGTACCGGTCGCGTCGGACGGGGTCGACCGGTCCCCGCGGAGCGCGGCCAGGATCGCCGCCTCCACCCTCGGGTCGACCGCGCTGGTGGCGTCGTCCAACACCAGCAGGCGGGGGCGGCCCGCCAGCGCCCTGGCCAGGGTGAGCCGCTGGCGCTGGCCGCCGGAGAGGGCGGCCCCGCGCTCCCCGACCAGGGTGTCCAACCCGTCCGGCAGCACCGCGACGAACCCGTCGGCCTCGGCCAGCCGCAGGGCCGCCCACACGTCGTCGTCGGTGATCCCCTCCCGGTCGAGGGTGACGTTGGCCCGGATGGTGTCGTCGAAGACGAACGGCACCTGCGCCACCAGTGCGCTGGTGCCGGCGAGGGAGGCGGCGGTGAGCGACCGGACGTCGACCCCGTCCACGGTCACGGACCCGGCGTCGGGGTCGACCAGCCGCACCGCGAGGGAGACGATCGTCGACTTGCCCGAGCCGGTCGGGCCGACCAGCGCCACCGTCCGGCCCGCCGGAACGGTGAACGACACGTCGTGCAGCACCGGCACGGGCCCCGCCGGCTCGGGCACCTCGGCCCGCTCGGGCACCCCGACGGGCCGGGCCGCCGCCTCCGGCTCGGTCGACAGCCCCGGCTCGGCCGGCGCGGTGGCCGGAGCCGGCTCGGCCACCGGGTAACCGAAGCTGACTCGGTCGAAGACGAGGGTGGCGGGACGGCCGTCCTGCGGGTCCAGCGTCGTGTTCCCGTACGCCATCTCGCCGGTGGCGGTGAGCACGGCCTGCAACCTGTCCCAGCCGGCGACGCTGCGTGGCAGCTCGGCGAGCACCCAGCCGATCGCCCGGACCGGGAAGGCCAGCACCGTGAACAGGAACGCCACGCTGACGAGTTCGGTGATGGTGACCGCGCCCTGGCTCAGCCGGACCGCACCGACCAGCAGTACGGCGACGGTGCCGAGGCTCGGCAGGGTCTCCAGCATCGGGTCGAAGACTCCCCGAAGCCGGCCGACCGAGATCAACGCATCGCGCAGCTCACCGGCCTGCGCCGCGAACCGGTTCGTCTCCCGGGCCTCCTGGCCCATGGTCTTGACCACCAGCGCACCGTCGAAGCTCTCGTGGGCGATCGCGCTGACCTGGGCCCGCATCTGCTGCGCCCGAGCCTGCCGGGGCGCCATCCGGCGGGAGTAGACGACGTTCAGGGCGAACAGGGCGGGAAAGATCGCGACTCCGACCAGGGCGAGCACCCAGTCGGTGACCAGCAGCGAGCCCATCGCCACGACCAGCATCACCAGCGTGCCCACCGCGAACGGCAGTGGGGCGATGGGGAACCAGGCCGCCTCGACGTCGGAGTTCGCGTTCGACAGCAGGGTGCCGGTGGCGTGCCGCTGATGCCAGGACAGCGGCAGTTCCAGGTAGCGACGGGTGATCCGGCGCCGGTAGCTGGCCTGTAGCCGGTACTGCATGAAGCCCGCGCCGAGCCGGCGGCCGAACATGCCCAGCACCCGACCGAGGCTGACCGCCACCAGCGCCACGGCGCTCAGCACGACCGCCCTGGTGTCGGCCTGACCGCTTTCGAGCGCCGGCACGACGACCTCTCCGACGACCGCGCCCACCACGTACGCACTGCCGATGATGAGCAGGTGGTACAGCACGCTGCCGCCGACCGCGACCGCGAAGATCCGGGGCTCCTCGCGAACGGCGTGACCGAGGACCCGGATCCCCCTGATGAGCACGTCCCGGCTTGTCTTGCCCGCCACACTGTCCCCCGCCGTAAGCCTTCGTCGTCAAGCTCATCCTTACCGATCAGGCCGAGCGATGACGAACCGATTGGCGCGGGTCATACCGGTCAGGACCTGATTGTGTCTGCTGTCACAGGGCCCGGTACGCCTGACGGCGCGGACGCCGTCCGTACCTCCTCCGCTTCCCGGCACGCCGGCAGCGGCGTCAGCCTTTACGATCAAGACATGCCCCGGTACGCGGATTCGGAGCGCCGATCGCTGGCCGACCTCCTTTCGACCCTTGGACCCGACGCGCCGACGATCATCCCGGACTGGACCGCCCGGGAACTCGCCGCGCACCTGGTGATTCGGGAACGGCGGCCCGATGCGGCGGCCGGAATCGTGCTCCGCCCCCTGCGTACGCACACCGAACGGGTGCTGGGCGCGATGGCCGCGAAGCCGTACCCGGAGGTGGTGGACCTGTTCCGCCGCCCGCCGAGGTGGAGCCCGATGACCCTTCGGCCGGTCGACGAGCTGGCCAACCTGACCGAGTTCTTCGTGCACCACGAGGACCTGCGCCGGGCTCAACCCGGCTGGCAGCCCCGGGAGCTGGCCGGGGGGTACCGGGGGGCGCTCTGGAAGCGGATTCCCACGATGGCCCGGATGTCGTTGCGCCGCTTTCCGGCCGCCCTGCTCATCCAGGCACCCGACCACGGCGAGACCTCGGCCGGAGCCGGCGGGGAACAGGTCAGGCTCGTCGGCGCGCCGGGCGAGTTGACGATGTTCCTGTTCGGCCGGCAGCGTGTCGCCCGGGTGCAACTGGTCGGGCCGCCCGCCCTCACCGACCGGCTGCGGAACGCGAACCTCGGGGTCTGACGCCGGACGGGGGATGCACGCCCTCGCCGTGGCGACGCTGACCCGGCCGTCCTTTCCGGTACGGGTCAGCGCGCACGTCGGCGACGTACGCCGACTGGAGTCTCAGAGCGCCGGGGCGTCGGTGTCGACCGAGACGTCGTCGAACGAAGCGGTGGTCCAGGTCGTGACCAGACCCGCCGGCCCGGTGTGAATGAAACCGTCAGAGGCGGTCAGTTCAACTCCGTCAACCGATCCGGTCAGATTTCGACCGGCCGCGCGCAGAACCAGCGTGTACGAGCGATCTTCGGTCACGGTCACGGATTTGGTCGCGAGTGTCGTCGACCTGCCCCCGACGGTACGGGTCAACGCGACAGTGTCGTTCGGGCGCAGCACCAGCGCGTAGAAGGTCGTGGTGGACTGCGCCCGGACCACGACGCCGGCGAAGCCGGGCATTCCATTGAACGAGTCGGGCCGGACCTCGGCCGCGATGGTGTAGTCCCGCCAGCCGGGCTGGCCGGTCCTGGCCAGCGCGCCGGCCGCGAGGCTGGATTGACGCAGGACCCTGGACTCTTCGCGCACGACGATCCAGGTGCCGCCGGTGGTGACCCAGCCCGCGGCGTTGCCGTCCTCGAAGTCGTCGCTGACCAGCGACGCCGCCGAGGCGGTACCGACGCCGGTCACCGCGAGGAGCAGCGCGACCAGCACGACGAGCGGTGCGCTGTGGCGCCTGGCGCTCCCGCCGGCCCGAACTGAGATCCGATTCATCTGCCGCATAGCACTCCCATCCTTGAAACATCCTGTTCCACAGTATGGCTATACCCATTGTCGGGCATCAATAGATGGGCTTGCCCGGAAAATCATCCGGCAGGTTTGGCGTGAATCCGAGTCGGTAAATCGTGGTGGTCGACAGACTTCACGTGGAGCGGGGCCGCAATGTGGAGCGCGGCGAGATCAAAAGCAGGCTCGATCGGAAATACCGTTGAACCGCTTCCACGGGCCGGAGTCGGCGTACCGATGTCGGTCCGGGTGGGCCCGCTGGCCCCGACCGTGCCGCCGGCCGCCGCCGATCCACGGCGACGTGCGGCTATCCGGCCAGTCGTCGGGTCACGTAGCCGGTGGCGGGAGCGCCGAACACCTGCTGGACCTCCGCGATGGCCTGCCACAACTGCGGCATCGACCAGTCGTCGGGGAACAGCGTGCCGGGCAGGCGTGGACTGCGGAGGGTGTCGACCATCGGGGTCCGGAGCAGGTCCGCGTAGCGACGGAGGGCGTCGGGGCCCGGTTCCGGTGGGCCGGACCGCTCCCGCAGTGCGGTACGCAGGATCTGGGCATGCTCGCTGTACAGGCGATTGAGCGCGTCGAGATCCCAGGCGAGGAAGGCGGCCCGCGCGGCATCCGCCTCGGACATCGCGAGCCGGGTGACGAAGACCCGTACCTCGGCCGGCGGGTCGGCCAGCGGTCCGAGCTGATCGGTCCGGTCGTCCATGGCGATCAGGACGCCCTGCTGGAGGAGCCCGTACCCGAGGTGCACGGCGGCACGGCGCAACCCGTCCCGGTACGCCCGGCGGGACTCCGGCACCTGGTAGAGCAGCGCGTGGAACGAGCCCGTCCACTCGGCCGGCCGCTGCTGGTCGGCCCGGCGGATCCGTTCGAACCGGCGACCGTACTCGCCGGCGAGCTGGTAGTCGACGCCCCGCCCCCGGCGGACGCTCGTCAGCTTGCCCTCGTGGCGCATCCGCAGCAGCAGGGCGCGGGCGGCGGCTTCGGTCAGTCCGAGATCCCCCAGTAGCCGAATGAGTTCGGTGCCGGGCAACTGGGCGTGTCCGGCCACCCCGAACAGGAACGGGACCAGTGGAGCCGACCGGCCGCCAGGTCGAGGGCTCGATCCGGATGCTACATTCTTCTGCACGAGCGTGAGTGTAATCGTCTAATTAGGGAGATCGTCATGCGGCGGCTTCGAGGTCTGTTGCTGAACTGGGCTCCGACGTTGATCTGCAACGTGCTGCTGCCCGCCCTGACCTACTCGATGCTGACCGACCGGGGGGTGAGCAGCATCTCCGCGCTGGCCATCAGCGCGATCTGGCCCGCCGTCGAGGTGGTGGCGCTGTTCGCGATCCGGCGACGGATCGACGAGTTCGGCGTCCTGACGCTGATCCTGATCGCCCTCGGCGTGGGGTCGTCGCTGGCTCTGCAGGACGCGCGGCTGGCCCTGGTCAAGGAATCCGCCGCGACCGGACTGTTCGGGCTCCTCCTGCTCGGCTCCCTGCTGATGCCCCGGCCGCTGATGTTCTACTTCGGCCGCAAGTTCGCCACCGACGGCTCGGCCGAGCGCGTCGACTGGTGGAACGGCCTGTGGCGGTACGAGGGCTTCCGGCGTACCCAGCGGGTGCTGACCGTGGTCTGGGGAGTGACCTTCGTCGTCGAGGCGGCGGGACGGATCGAGCTCAGCCAACTTCTTCCGGTGCGCACCATGGTGACGGTCTCCGCCGTGCTGCCGTACGTGATCATCGCGGGCCTGGTGACCTGGACGATCTTCTACACGAAGCGGGCCCGGGCCCGCGCGGCCCAACTGAACCCGGCGGCCCTCGCCGAACCGGCGGTCTGACCGCGTCGGGTGCCGTGCGACCTGTCCCCTAGGCCTTGCTCTTCTTCCAGGTCGGTACGGGCCGTCCGGCCACGCACTCCACCTCCACCTCGATCCGCTCCCCCGAACCGTGGAACGTCACCTCGGCGTCGTCGTCCGGCCCCCGTTCGACCTCACCGACCCGGTAGCCCTGGGCCGGTGTCCACGAGGCCAGCCACACGACCCGGCCGTCACACTCGGCCACCACCGTGCCACCAGGAATGGACAGCAGTTGGCGGGGGCCGTGCGCGGATCCACCGCCCGGATCCGGCGAACCCGTAACCGGGCGGCCCGTGATCGCCCCCGGCGACGCCGGACGGCCCGAGGACGGCGTGGAAGTCGGACCGGACGGCGCCGGCGTGGCCGCCAGGGCCCGCGCCACCTCGTCCGGACTGCGCACCTCACCCGCCGGCCCGGTGAGCCCGGCCCCGATCACCTGTACGGCCGCCAGCCCGGTGCCGGTCGCGGCCAACGCGGCGAGCAGCCAGCCGGCCACCGCGAACCCGGTACGTCGACGCATCGTCCGATCATGCCCGCCCGGCCGTTAAGGGCGGAGCCGGTGGACCCTAAGGGACGGTTAACGCCCGCCACCCGGTGCGGGGCTGTCCGGCCGTCACCGGGTTACCGTGCCTGGTGTGGCGCACCTACTGCTGATCGAGGACGACCCGGCCATCCGTACGCCGCTGTTGCGCGCGCTGCGCGAGCGGGGGCACGCCGTCGCGGCCGTCCAGACGGCGATGAGCGGGCTGCAACGGGTGCTCGACGATCGGCCGGACCTCGTCGTACTCGATCTGGGACTGCCCGACCTGGACGGTCTGGAACTGCTCAGGATGCTGCGCGCGGTGAACACCATCCCGGTGATCATCGCGACCGCCCGGGACGAGGAGAGCGAGATCATCCGGGGTCTCGACGCGGGCGCCGACGACTACGTGGTGAAGCCGTTCACGGCCGCCCAGCTCGACGCGCGGATCCGGGCGGTACTGCGGCGCGGGGCCGGCCCGGGAAGCGGTCCGGCCCCACTGACCGTCGGCGAGCTGCGGGTCGATCCGGGAGCCCGGCAGGCGAGCCTGTCCGGCATCCCGCTCGAACTGACCCCCCGGGAGTTCGACCTGCTGCACCACCTGGCCAGCCGGGCCGGTCGGGTGGTCAGCAAACGGGAACTGCTGACCGAGGTGTGGCAGTTGCCGTACGGCGGCGCGGACAAGACCGTGGACGTACACCTGTCCTGGTTGCGCCGCAAGCTCGGCGAGACCGCGCAACGCCCCCGGTACCTGCACACCGTGCGGGGGGTCGGCGTCCGACTCGACGTACCCGGGGCGGGATCGTGAGGCGCCGGTTGACCCTGCTCGTCGCCGCCACCACCTGCCTGGTGCTGCTCGCCTTCCTCGTGCCGCTCGCGGTGCTGCTGCGCAGCGTCGCCGCCGACCGGGCCGTGGTGGCGGCCACCGCCGACGTGCAGGGCCTGGTTCCGCTGGTCGGTACGACCGATCTGGACCCCCTGCGGCTCGCCGCCGAGCAGGTCGGCGCCGCGGCCGACCGGCCGGTCACCGTCTTCCTGCCGGACGGTACGGCGCTCGGCACCGGCACGCCGCGTACCGACGGGGTGGCGCTGGCGGCCCGGGGTGAGAGTCTCACCGTGGCCCGCCCGGACGGCCGGGAGATCCTGGTCGCCGTGCAGGGCCGATCGGACGGTACGGCGGTGATCCGCACCTTCGTGCCCGACACCGAGCTGACCCACGGGGTCTACCGGTCCTGGCTGGTCCTCGCCGGGCTCGGGCTGGCGCTGCTGCTGCTCGGCCTCGCCGTCGCGGACCGGCTGGCCCGCTCGCTGGTCGCGCCGATCAGCGAACTCTCGGCGGTTTCGCACCGGCTGGCCCGGGCGGAACTGACCGCTCGGGCCCGGCCGTCCGGTCCGCCGGAGCTGCGTGCCGTGGCGACCGCCCTCAACCATCTGGCCACCCGGATCCAGGAGTTGCTCCGGGAGGAACGTGAGCAGCTCGCGAACCTGTCGCACCGGCTCCGTACGCCGCTGACGGCACTGCGGCTGGAGTCCGAGTCGCTGGCCGACCCGCGCGAGGCCGCCCGGGTCGCCGAGCAGGTCGACGCGGTCGAGCGGGCCGTGACCGGGCTGATCCGGCAGGCGCGGCGACGCGGCGCCGAGGGTGGTACCGAGCCGGTCTGCGACGCCACGGAGGTGGTCCGGGAGCGGGTCACGTTCTGGTCCGTGCTGGCCGAGGACACGGGCCGGGAGGTCGTCCTCGACCTGGCCGACCGACCACTGCCGGTACGGCTGCCGGCCGACGAACTCGGCGCGGTGCTGGATGCCCTGCTCGGCAACGTCTTCGCGCACACGCCGGACGGGGTCGACTTCACCGTCACGCTGGTTCCCGGACCGGCCGGTGGAGCCCTGCTGACCGTCGCCGACACCGGTCCCGGGCTGCCGCCGACCCTGGTGGACCCGGCGGCGCTGGTGGAGCGGGGTGCCAGCGCCGCCGGCTCGACCGGTCTCGGCCTGGACATCGCCCGCCGCGCCGCCCGGGCCAGCGGGGGCCACCTCGGCCTCTCCGCCGGCAGCGGTGGCGGGGCACGGGTCGCGGTCACGCTCGGACCGCCGGTCCTCGCGCCGGCCCCGAGGCGTGGCGGCGGGCCGACCTGACAGCCGTCGTCTTTACCTCGACTTAGCATTCGCACAGCGCGCCGCTATCCCCCGTCCGGCGAACCTCGTCGGGACAACACCGAACAGAGTGTTCGAGGTTCGAGGAGGACTTGTGATGCGGCGCAAGACGCTGGCCCTGAGCATCGGTGGCGCACTGGCCGCTGTCGCCGTCGTCGGTACCGCGATCGGTGCCAGCGCGGCGGAGGGCGGTCGGCAGGGACTCGGGGTGGCCCCCGTGGCCACCACCACCACCGATCCGTCCGGTACGCCCGGCACCGATCCGTCCGGTACGCCGACGGGCGGCCCGACCGGTACGCCGGGCGGCACGGCGCCGACGGGTTCGCCGGCACCGACGGGTTCGCCGGATGCGCCCGGCGGCACGCCGGTCAGCTCCCAGCGGGCGGTCGAGATCGCGCTGGCCAGTGCGGGCGGCGGCCAGCTCGACGAGGTCGAGCAGGAGCGGGAGCACGGCCGGACGGTGTGGAGTGTGGAGCTGGTCAAGGACGGCGGGGAGGTCGAGGTGGACGTGGACGCGACCACCGGCGAGATCGTCGGAACCGAACGCGACGACAAGGACGACGACCGGGACGACGACGACAAGGACCAGGACGACCGGGACGACGAGAACGACGAGAATGACGACGAGAACGGTGACGACGACTGAGCCTCGACGTCACGGGGGGTCCAGCGCTCGCGGTGCCACTGCGCGAGCGCTGGACAACCATTCCGGGCGGTACGTCGAGCGGTTGGCGACCGCCGTCCGGTCGAAGCCCGGCTGTTGGTCGGTACCGGACGTGGTGAGGTGGTGGTTCGGACCAGGGCCGTAGCTGTCGGTGACGGCTGCTAGCGTTCGCCGCCATGGATCTACGCGGTGTCGACGACGAGTTTCGGGGACGGGTCGAGGAGTACGTCCGTTGGCAGGTCGCGCTCGGTGTGGCGCCGTACGCGGCGATCGTCTACGACACCGTGGAATCGTTCGACGAGGACGACGAGGACGACGTCGAACTGCTCGCCTGCGACGTCGCGGCCACGGAACTCGCCGCGCACGCCAGCACGCAGGCCGGCTGGCCCGAGGTCACCGACAACGACCGGCTGACCCTCGCGTTCCGTGCCCTGGACCTCGCCGGAATCGTCGCCCGGGAATCCTTCAGCTGCTGCCAGAACTGCGGCGTGTCCGAGATCGACGAGGAGGTCGCCGAGGGCGAGGCGCCGCGCGGGTACGCCTTCTACCACCAGCAGGACGCGGAGCACGCCGCCGAGGGATCGGTCCTGCACGTGGCGTACGGGCCGTTCGGTCAGGCGCCGTCGGCGGAGATCGGCGCCGAGGTCGCGGCGGCGCTGCGCGAACAGGGCCTACCGGTGCACTGGGACGGGGACAGCGCGACCCGGATCCGGGTGCCGCTGGCCTGGCGGCGCCGCCGTACCGGCCGGTTGGCGGCGGTTCCGACCACGGTGGACGACGACGTGGACGTCGAGATCGAGCTGTTGGACGCCTGGTCCGGGAGGTACGCCCCGGGCAACGGCCCGATCTCCGCCTCCTGGCTGACCGGCCTGCATCTGCCCTGGATTCCGGCCAGAACCCGGCTCGGAATCAGCCTGGACGGGACGACGCTGACCGTGCACCGGGACTGGGACGTCCTGGTGGGAACCTTCGCCGACACCGATCGCGCCCCGGTCCGGGTGGGGCGGCGCGACGGGATGGCGCTCGTACAGCTCCTCCGAGGCGGGGGCGGAGGTGGAGGCGGGGGCGCCGCCGACCCGGACCCCGCCGACCCGGCCGGACCGGATCGGGAGGACCTGGTCGAGGTGAGCTGGGAGCACAGCGCCGACCGACAGTAGCCGGACGTTCCGCTGACCTCGGCCGAGACCGTCACCGTGCTGCACCGGATGCCCGTCCGCACCGGCGCCTGGTTGTGCTGTCGGGGCCGGTCCGGTGGCATCGTGCAGATGCGCTGGGAGCAGCGGAGGCTCTGGCTGGAGACACCCGACCCCGAGGCGTCCGCGTCGCTCGGCCGGCACGTGACGATCCCGGAGGCCGAGCGGATGATCCGGGCACTCGCGACGGAGGACCGGGTGGCCGTACCGGAGTTGGGCGGCCTGACCACCGACTCCTGGAACTGACCGTCCGGAACGCCGGCACTACGTTCCGGGCGGCACCGGAACGCCGGCCCAGCCGCCGGCGGCGGCGTGCGCCAGCGGCCTGCCGGGCCCCGTCGCGGCACCGGCCACACAGGGGCCCGGATGTCCCTCGCGCTCGCCGCACCGGCCGTCGCCGAAGAGCAACCGGTCACAGAACACCCGGTACCGCTCGTGTTGCGCGTCCTCGGCCGAGACGGTGACCTCACCGGCGTCGAGCTCCGGGAGGAAGGCCAGCGACTCGGCCAGCAACGCGGCCAGTTCGGCGGCGGCATCCAGGGTGTGTACGGCGACCGGAAGGTGGATGACGTGTCCCGGTACCGCGTCGCCGCGACCGGGACCTTCCATGACCGGACCTCTCTGACCCATGGTTGATGACCCTCATCCGTGGTTGACGATTCCGTGGTTGACGATTCCGGCCCTCGGTCCAGGACTTCCGCCCCCGGTCCCGCAACGCGGCGTTCCGGGCCGGCGACGTCCCGAGCCCGGCAACGTTCCGGGCCGGCGACGTCCCGAGCCGACAACGTCCTGGTCCGAACCGGGCCGACGTCTCGATAGCTTAGAGACGTATCCGGTCATTCCGGGTTTGCCACTCGGATCGACCACGGACCCCGCCAACCGGTCGGCTGCGACGGCACGGTCCGATCGGCGTAGCCCCACCCGGCACGATCAGGACTAGCCGATTCGAGGTCAGACCCAATACCCTTCGGTAACCGCGACTTAACGTGACCGTCGTCACGCCACGATATCCGGAGGCTGCCCCCGCCATGGCTCTCGATGTCCCATACCGATCCATCCCCGACATGTTCCTCAAACGTGTCTCGGCCTCCCCCGAGCGGGACGCGTTCGCCTATCCGGCGCCGGACGACTCCGGCCCGGTCTGGCTCAACTGGGCGCAGGTCGGCCAGCGGGCCAAGGCGATCGCCGCCGGACTGCGCGGCCTCGGGGTCGGCTCCGAGGACCGGGTGGCGATCCTGGCCAACACCCGGCTCGACTGGATCCTCGCCGACCTCGGAATCATGTGTGCCGGGGGCGCGACCACCACGGTCTATCCGACCACCGAGCCGGTGGACACCGCCTTCATCATCGCGGACTCCGGCTCCAAGGTGCTGATCGCCGAGAACGCCACCCAGGCCGCCAAGATCCTCGGGGCCGACCTGCCGGCGCTGACCCATGTCGTACTGATCGACGGACAGGCCGAACCGGGAGCCACCCCGCCACAGCTCACCCTCGCCGATCTGGAGGTACAGGGGGCGCTCGCGTTGGCGAGCGACCCGGACCTGATCGACCGGGTGGTCGCTGACATCGATCCGGATCACCTGGCGACCCTGATCTACACCTCCGGCACCACCGGCCGCCCGAAGGGCGTCGAGCTGATGCACGCCGGTTGGTGCTGGGAGGGCGTGGCCCAGGCGCAACTGGGCCTGATCAAGGCGGAGGACCTGCAGTACCTCTGGCTTCCGTTGTCGCACTCGTTCGGCAAGACACTGCTCTGCGGCGTGATCCACGTGGGCATGCCCACCTACGTCGACGGCCGGCTCGACAAGCTTGTCGAGCTGCTCGGCGTGGTCAGGCCGACCCTGATGTGCGGGGCACCCCGGATCTTCGAGAAGGTCTACAACCGGGCCGTGACCACGGCCCAGACCGGAGGCGGCGCCAAGGCCAAGATCTTCGCCTGGGCGGTCAGGACCGGCAAGCGGAAGGTCTTGCTGGAGCAGGCCGGCAAGCCCGTCTCGGCGGGACTGCGGATCAGCTACGGGCTCGCCGAGAAGCTGGTCTTCAGCAAGTTGCAGGCCCGGCTGGGCGGCCGGATCCGGGTCCTCGTCTCCGGCTCCGCGCCGCTGAGTCAGGACATCGCCCTCTTCTTCGCCGCGGCCAACCTGCCCATCTCCGAGGGGTACGGCCTGACCGAGACCAGCGCGGGCAACTTCGTCAACCGGCCCGGCGCACTCAAGATCGGCACCGTCGGCAAGGCGCTCGGTGACCTGGAGTGCAAGATCGACTCCGACGGCGAGATCCTGCTCCGGGGCGCACCGGTGATGCGCGGCTACCACAACCTGCCCACCGAGACCGCCGAGGCGTTCACCCCGGACGGCTTCTTCCGGACCGGCGACATCGGCGAACTCGACGACGACGGGTTCCTGAAGATCACGGACCGGAAGAAGGACCTGGTCAAGACGTCCGGCGGAAAGTACGTCTCGCCGTCCCGGATCGAGGGCATGTTCAAGGCGCTGTGCCCGTACACCTCACAGGCGGTGGTGATCGGCCAGGCCCGCAACTACTGCACGATGCTGCTCACCCTCGACGCGGACGCGATCGCGACCTGGGCCACGAACGGCCCGCTGGCCGGCCGCCCGTACGCCGAGATCGTCGGATCGGCCGAGGTGGGCGCAATGATCGACGACTACGTGAAGCAGTTGAACGACAGGCTCAACCGCTGGGAGACGATCAAGAAGGTGACGGTCCTGTCCCGCGAACTGACGGTCGAGGACGGCGAGATGACGCCGTCGATGAAGATCAAGCGTCGCGCCGTGGAGACCAGTTTCGCGACCGAGATCGACGGGATGTACCAGGGCAGCCTCGCCCAGATCTGAGTAACGGACCGGCCGCCGGGGGCTCAGGACCGTCCCCGGCGGCCGGCACCCCAGGTCGCCTCCCGACTACTGCGCGACAAGGTGACCTCTGGTCGGCTTCACCGGACCCCCGCCGGGGTATCACCAGGGTCAGATGCGCGATGTGGCCCGGCGAGAGCGGGCTGATCACGGCGGCGTGCGGGCGAGCGAGGGGGGTTCCGGGATGGCGGCCACGGTGGCAGCTCACATCGAGACCGGGGCGTTGGTGATCACCATGGCCGGGCGCTGGAGCGTGGGGCAGGCGTACTCACTCCAACGGGCATTCGAACGGTGCGCGGCGCACCAGCCGCCGTACGTGGCGGTGGACTTCACCCGGGTCGTCCCGGAGGGAGGGATGCCGGCGCTGCTGCCGTCGCTGGTGGTGCTCGGGCAGTCCTGCCGGCGCGGCATCACCGTACTGGTCTGCGCCCCGGCCTCGGCCCTGACCGGTCTGCTCCGTCGGCTGCCGACCACCCGGATCCGGTTCTACCCGCGCCTCACCGAGGCCCTCAGTCGGATCCGGCCCTACCACCTGAGAGGTCCGAGCCGACGCGTCCACCGCCGGTTCACCCCGTCCCCGGCAGCGGTCGGTACGGCCCGCCGGATGGTCCGCGACTGCTGCGAGCGGTGGCGGCTGGACGGCGTGACCGACAACGCCCAACTCGTCGTCTCCGAGCTGATGGCGAACGCGGTCGAGCACGCCGGTACCGAGATCGACCTGACCATCTGCCACCACCGGCACCACCTCCGGATCGCGGTCGCGGACCGGCACCACGGCGCACCGGCACTCGACCACAAGAGTTCGGACGGTGGCGACCGGGATCCGCGACAGGAACTCTCCCTGCGGGGACGTGGGCTGGCCCTGGTGGCCCGGTCCGCCACCAACTGGGGAGTGCTGGGCGGCACCGACGGCAAGGTCGTCTGGGCCGCGCTGGCCGCACCCCGGGCCGCCCGGCTGCGCCTGTCGGACCTCGCGCTCATCTCCGGAAGCGGCTACCCGGCCTGATCGCTGGCCACGGCACGGCGGGTCGGTCTCCCCGGTCTCCCCGGGTCGGCACGGCCGTCGGTGTCGGCGGGCAGTCTCAGCCGAGGCTGCCCGCGTCGTGGAGATGGTCGAAGATGACCTGGTCGACCGGGGAGACGCGGTGCCGGTCGGCGTGGGTCAACCAGACGATCTCGGCAACCTCACTACTCGGCCGCAGTTCGCCGTGATAGTCCGCCGTGTAGCAGGTCATCCGGACGATCGTTCCGGCCGGATGTCCGTGCGCCTGAGCGCGGAAGGTTCCGAGATGCCGGGCGCTGTCCGCGACGATGGCGACGCTCAGTTCCTCCTCGATCTCGCGTACCAGCGTGTCGACGTCGGTCTCGCCCGGTTCCCGCTTGCCGCCGGGAAGGAAGTAGACGTCCTTGCCGTGCGACCGCGAACTCAGGATCCGGCCGTTCTCCAGGCGGATCCAGGCGATCTTGTCAATCATGCCCATCCGGGTTCGACCCTCCACTTCCTCGGCGACACCGGTGACTCCTTCGCGGACACCGACGACTCTCGCGGTGTTCCGACACCCGGGCCGGCGGTCAGGCGATGACCACCGGCTCGCGCCAGAGCGGACGTTCCGCCCGGTCGATGTCGTAGCGGACCGCCGCGATCCGGCGTACCGCCTCGGCCAGTTCGGTGGCGGGGAGGGTGAACGGGAGCCGGAGAAAACGCTCCAGCGTGCCGTCCAGGCCGAACCGTGGGCCGGGTGCCAACCGTACCCCGACCTCCTCCGCGGCCCGGGCGAGCGCGCTGGCGATCGGCCCGTCCAACTCCGCCCACAGGGTGAGCCCGCCGCGTGGGGGATGCACCCGCCAGTTGGGAAGCTCGTCCCGCAACGCGGCCAGCAGGGCATCCCGCTGTACGGCGAGCTGCCCGCGCCGGGCCGCCACGATCGTGTCGGCGTCGGCGAGCAGCCGCACCGCGACGAGTTGGTCCAGCACCGGACCGGCCATGTCGACCCCGACCCGCGCCGCGGCCAGCCGCTGCACCTGCGGGGCCGAGGCACGGATCCAGCCGATCCGCAGCCCGCCCCAGTACGGCTTGCTCATCCCGCCGATGGTGACCACCCGGGAGTGCCGGTCGAAGACGGCGGTCGGCGGTGGCATCACGGTGCCGTCCAATGCCAGGTCCACGAAGGACTCGTCGACGACCAGGTCCGTGCCGCTGGCGTGCGCCGTCGCCACCACCCGCTCGCGCAACTCGGCGGGCATCAGATGGCCGGTGGGATTCTGGAATTCCGGGATCAGGTACGCCAACCGGGGGCGTGTCTGCCGCAGGCTGCCGAGCAGCAGTTCGGTGTCCCAGCCCGCGCCCTCGGTGGACAGGCCGTGGGTGGTGATCCGGGCCCGACGCGCCGCGAACGCGGCGAGCGCGTTGGGATAGGTCGGCGACTCCACGAGTACGCCGGCCCCGGGCGGCAGGACGACCCGGAGCACCAGGTCCAGCGCGTGCTGCACCCCGTTGGTCACCATGATCTGCTCGGGGCTGGTGGTCAGTCCACGGTCGGTGTACAACCGGGCCACCGCGGCGCGGAGTTCGATTATCCCCGTCGGGTGGTAGCCGGCACCGCCGAGATAGCGCGGCAGGTCCTCGGCGGCGGCCCGGGCCGCCGCGCCCAGTTCGGCCGGGGCTGCCAGTGCGGCGCAGCCGAGGTCGATCATGTCCAGGTCGTCCTGCGGCGTCCACAGCCCGGAACTGGCCACCCGGTGCCCGCCCGGCAGCGTCGTCCAGCTGCCGGCACCCCGGCGACTCTTCAGATGGCCGGTCTCGCGCAGTTCGCGGTACGCGGCGGTGACCGTGGTACGGCTCACCCGCAGCGCCTCGGCCAGTTCCCGCTCGGCCGGCAGGCGTACGCCGAGTGGCAGCCGCCCGTCGGCGAGCAGTCCGCGTACCGCCCCGGCCAGCGCGAGGTAGTCGGGGCTACGTCGCCGGCCCGGAAGGGCATGCCACTGGCCGAGCATGCGACCCAACTGCGGCCCCCGAACGAGGTTGGTCACAGCCACTTCTCCTCGATTGGCCCTTCGTACATCCTGGATTGGCCCTCAGAGTGGCACGCATGGCAAAGATTGGCAACAGCAGAGACCGGCTCGTCCGACGACTCGGACAGCTCTACGTCGGTCTGGCGCTCTACGGGGTCAGCATGGCGTTGATGATCGAATCGACGCTCGGGCTCGATCCCTGGGACGTCTTCCACCAGGGCCTGTCCAGGCTCACCGGCGCGTCGATCGGCACCGTCACCATCGTCGTCGGCGCACTCGTCCTGCTGCTGTGGATCCCGCTACGCCAACGCCCCGGCCTCGGCACGCTGAGCAACGTCGTCGTCATCGGTCTCGCCGCCGACCTGGCCCTGGCCGTGCTGCCGACCGCCGGCCCCCTGCCCGTCCGGATCGGATTCCTCCTCGCCGGCATCCTGTCCAACGCCGTGGCGACCGGCCTGTACATCGGCGCCCGGTTCGGCCCCGGACCGCGCGACGGCCTGATGACCGGGTACGTCGCCCGCCACCCGAACCACTCCGTCCGACTGGTCCGGACGGTCATCGAGGTGACCGTCCTGGCGATCGGCTTCCTGCTCGGCGGAAAGGTGGGCATCGGCACGGTGGCCTACGCGCTCGCCATCGGCCCGCTCGTGCACACCTTCATCCCGATGTTCACCGTACGACCCGTCGCCGCCGGGCCGGAGGCCACGACGCGACCCCGAGCGACGGCGGAGACCGGGATCGGACACTCGGACGACCGGCGGCCGGAATCCGACAGCCGGGCGGCGGAACCGGCCGTGCGGTAGGCCCGAACTGCGCCGCCCCGCCGAAAAAGATCGTCGATCTGGATCGGATCGTCCCACGTGGAGGGCCGGTGACCGAGGTCCGCCGGAATGAACGGGTGCGCAACCGTTCCGTCGGCCCGCGTCGCACGGCATCATTTCCCCATGGGGGATGAGGGATGGCGGTGGTCCGACGCTTGGATCTTCGTATCGCTGGTCATCGCGGGCGGCGCCGGCCGCCATCGGCGCTCGAGCAGCACCCGGCGACCGGAGGGAGTCCGGCTCGCCGACGTGCTGTCCACGGCTGACCATCTCAACCGGGCCATCCCGGCCCGGCACGAGATCGAGGCCGCCGTACGCCGCCTGGTCGGCGCGGGACTGATCACGGTATCGGACGGTTGGTTCCGGGTCACCACGGCCGGCGAGCAGTTGTGGCGGACCAGGCCGCACGGCGGCCTCGCCACCACCGTCGAGACGGTCCACGGGGTGCTGACCCGCCGGCACGCCCCGGGCAGCCACGACTGGGTGCTCGGCGAGGACGAGCACGCCGCCGCGGTCCAGGAGTACGCCGCCCGGTTCACCCTGCCGATGCCGCGCCGGTCACCGGAGAACGGTTCCTGACCGCGCGATCGGGACCGGCCGCGGGTCAGGGGTCGGCCGTACCGGACGTCCGGTCAGCGGACCGGATGCCCGGCGGCCTGTAGTGCGCCCTTCACCTCGCCGATGCTCAGCTCACCGAAGTGGAAGACACTTGCGGCGAGGACCGCGTCCGCGCCGGCGGTGACCGCCGGCGCGAAGTGCGCCACCGCCCCGGCGCCGCCACTGGCCACCACCGGTACGTCGACGACCTCCCGCACCGCCCCGATCAGCGCCAGGTCGAACCCGGCCTTGGTGCCGTCCGCGTCCATCGAGTTCAGCAGGATCTCCCCGGCACCCAACTCGGCGACCCTGGCCGCCCAGTCGACCGCGTCGAGGCCCGTACCGCGCCGGCCGCCGTGCGTCGTCACCTCGAACCCGCTGCGGGTGGAGGTCCCCGCCGGGGTCCGCCGGACGTCGAGCGAGAGCACCAGCACCTGTCGCCCGAACCGCTCGGCGATCTCGGCGATCAGCTCCGGACGGGCGATCGCGGCGGTGTTCACCCCCACCTTGTCGGCACCGGCCCGCAACAGCACGTCGACGTCGGCGACCTGTCGCACTCCCCCGCCGACGGTGAGCGGGATGAACACCGACTCGGCGGTGCGGCGCACCACATCCAGCATGGTGCCCCGATCGTCGGACGACGCCGTGACATCGAGGAAGGTCAGCTCGTCGGCGCCGGCCTCGTCGTACGCCGCGGCCAGCTCGACCGGGTCGCCCGCGTCCCGCAGGTCGACGAAGTTGACCCCCTTGACCACCCGACCGGCATCCACGTCCAGACATGGAATCACCCGTACCGCCACCGTCATGTGCCGAGCCTATCCAGCGTCGCGGACGGGCCGCAGGACGTAACCAGACGGCGGGACGGGCCCGGACCGGGGTGGTTCACCCCTGCCCGTCCCCTGCCACCGACAGCGTCACCTCGACGTTGCCCCGCACCGCGTTGGAGTACGGGCACAGCTCGTGCGCCTTCGCCGTCAGCTCACGCACCACGGCCGGATCGACGCCGGGCACATCGACGGTGAGCGCGACGGTCAGCCCGAAGGCGCCGCTGTCGGCGCGGCCGATCCCCACCTCGGCGCTGACGCTGGATCCGGACACCTCGACCCGGGCCCGCCGGGCCAGCAGCCGCAACGCCGAGTGGAAACACGCCGCGTACCCGGCGGCGAAGAGCTGCTCCGGGTTGGTGGCACCGCCCTCGCCACCCATCTCCTTCGGCGCGGCGAGATCGAGTTCGAGGATGCCGTCCGAGGTGGCGACGTGACCGTCGCGGCCGTCCCCGGTGGCCCGGGCCTGGGCGGTGTAGAGCACCTGCATCGTCGCTTCCGTCTCCTTCCGGCGCCGGTCGCCGCGTGCCGGCCGGGACCTGACTGGCCGGACCGGGACCGACTGGCCGAGGTCGGCCGGAGCCCTGGCCGGCTCGACTTCGCCGGCCCGACTGGCCGGTCGGCCCAAGATACGCCCCGGTTCCGCCCTCGACCAGGCAACCGGATGATCACGTGACCAGGCCCTCTCAGCCGAGGCTCCGGGCAGGCGACCGGGCAAGGGTCAGGGCCGTGCCAGTACGGCGAGAGCCTGCGCGACGGTGAACGCCCCGGCGTAGAGCGCCTTGCCCGCGATCACGCCCTCGACCCCGATCGGCTCCAGTGCGGCGAGCGAGCGCAGATCCTCCAGTGTGGAGACACCGCCGGAGGCGACCACCGGGGCGTCGGTACGGGCACATACCTCCCGCAGCAGGTCCAGGTTCGGCCCGCGCATCATGCCGTCCTTCGTGATGTCGGTCACCACGTACCGCGCCGCACCCGCCTTGTCCAGCCGCTCCAACACCTCGAACAGGTCGCCGCCGTCCCGGGTCCAGCCCCGGGCCGACAGGGTGCGGCCCCGCACGTCCAGCCCGATCGCCACCCGGTCGCCGTACTCGCCGAGCACCCGGTCACACCACAGCGGGTCCTCCAGCGCCGCGGTGCCGATGTTGACCCGCGCCGCCCCGGTACCCAGCGCCGCCGACAGCGACTCGTCGTCGCGGATGCCGCCGGACAGCTCCACCCGGACGTCGAGCCGGCGGACCACGTCGGCGAGCAGGTGCGCGTTCGAGCCCCGCCCGAACGCGGCGTCGAGGTCGACCAGGTGAATCCATTCGGCACCGTCGCGCTGCCAGGCCAGCGCCGCCTCCAGCGGGTCGCCGTAGCTCGTCTCGCTGCCGGCGGCGCCCTGGACCAGGCGTACGGCCTGGCCGTCCGCGACGTCGACGGCGGGAAGCAGGGTCAGGCTCAAGGTAATCTCCTCGGTCGGCTGGCGCGGTTGTCGGATCGGATGTCGTCCGGTCCGGCGATCAGGCTCACCGGTCCCGCGCTCGGGTCGGTCGGTCCGGCATTCTGCACGTCGGTTCTTCGTCGCCTCCGGCGTCAGGTCCGCCGGCCCAGTGCGATCACCACGACCGCCGGAAGCACCAGCAGCAGCAGCGCGATCAGCCCGAGTCGCAGGGCCAGGTCGTCGACCAGCAGCCAGATGACCGTCACCGCCGCGAACGAGAGCGCGACCACGCCGGCCCGCTCGCCCCGGCTGCGCCGGGCGAAGAGCCGCCCGGTACGCCGGTCGGGCAGCCGGGGAGTGAGCCGGCGCAGCAGCACCCGCCGCCGCTGGCGTCGGGTCACCGCGCGGGTCCGTGCGGCCCGCTTCCGCTCGGCCTCGGCCAGCCGGACCGCCCTGCGCCGGGCCCGTTCCTTGCTCACCGGACCGCCCCGGGCCGGCCCGCGCTCACAGCGTGGCCAGCCAGTTGCGGAGCAGCAGCCGGCCCGTCTCGCCGGACTTCTCGGGATGGAACTGGGCGGCCGACAACGGACCCCGCTCCACCGCCGCGACGAACCGCGACTCGTGCTCGGCCGTCGTCGCCAGCGCACCGGCCTCGGCCAGTACGGCCGTGTCGGTCGAGGCGTAGGAGTGCACGAAGTAGAACCGGGCCCCGGACGGCAGGTCCGTGAACAGTCGCGTTCCGGACGGCGGCGCGACGGTGTTCCAGCCGATGTGCGGTACCCGTCGGGCGGCCAGCCGGGTCACCCCGCCGGGCAGCAGCCCGAGCCCCTTGGTGACCACACCGTGCTCCTCGCCGTACTCGAAGAGGACCTGCATGCCGACGCAGACGCCCAGCACCGGACGACCCGCCGCGACCCGCTCGGCGATCACCGGACCGGCCCGGAGGGCCTCGATGCCGGCCATGCAGGCGGCGAAGGCACCCACCCCCGGCACCACCAGCCCGTCCGCGGCCGCCGCCGCGGCGAGGTCGTCGGTCACCGTGACCTCGGCGCCGGCCCGGGCCACGGCGCGCTGGGCGGAGCGGAGGTTGCCCGAGCCGTAGTCCAGGACCACGACGGTGGGCGGCCGACCTCGGCCGGCGGGCGACGGAGCAGCCGACCCGGTCATCCGCCTTCTCCCGGAAGCAGCCACAGCACGCCGCCGGCCGTGGCGAGCACCGCGAGGGCGCCGACGATCCAGAGCGCACCCCGGGGGGCGCCCTGGCGGTGCAGCGACCAGGCTCCGCCGATCAGCACGCCGCCCAGGGCGAACAGCACCACCGGCAGCACCACGCCCATCAGAGCAGCCCCTTGGTGCTCGGGATCGCGCCAGCGGACCGGACGTCGATCGCCACGGCCTCACGCAGCGCCCGGGCCACCGCCTTGAACTGCCCCTCCACCACGTGGTGGGCGTCCGGGTGTCCGCCCGGCCGGGCCGCCCGGAGCACGGACACGTGCAGGGTCATCCGGGCCGACTGGCCGAACGACTCCCAGATGTGCCGGGTCATGCTGGTCGGATAGACCGGCCCGATGTACGGCGCCAGCACGGGCTCGTCGTGCACCACGTACGGCCGGCCGGAAAGGTCCACGGCGGCCCGGACCAGCACCTCGTCCATGGGGATGGTCGCCGAGCCGTACCGCCGGATGCCCGCCTTGTCGCCGAGCGCCTGGTCGAAGGCCGCGCCCAGGGCCAGCGAGGTGTCCTCGATCGTGTGGTGCGCGTCGATCTCCAGGTCGCCGACCGTGTGCACGGTCAGATCGAAACCGCCGTGCCGGGCGATCTGGTTGAGCATGTGGTCGTAGAAGCCGACTCCGGTGATGATGTCGGCCTGACCGGTGCCGTCGAGGTCCAACTCGACGAGGACCTTGGTCTCGGCCGTGGTCCGCTCGACCCGGGCGGTTCTGCTCACGGTAGGACCTTTCGCTGTTCGGGTGGCTCGACTTCCTGTTCGGGACCCGCCGACGACGCCGGGCCGGGACCGGTCGACGGCGACCCGGGACAGGCCCGCGCCGGGCCGGAACCGGTCGCCGGCGACCCGGTGCCGATCGGGTCGGACCCGGGACCGGTCGCCCACGAGTCTAAGGCGGCGAGGAAGGCATCGGTCTCCTGCGGCGTGCCGGCGGTGACCCGCAGCCAGCCGGGCAGCCCGACATCGCGGACCAGCACGCCCCGGTCGAGCAACGCCCGCCAGGCAACCCGCTGGTCGCCGCCGACCTCGAACAACACGAAGTTGGCGTCACTGTCGGCCACCGTCCGACCGCCGGCCCGCAGGCTGGCCACGATCCGGTCCCGCTGCTCCTTGATCGCCTGCACCGTGCCGAGCAGGACCTCCCGGTGCGCCAGCGCCGCCCGTGCCGCGGCCTGGGTGAGCGCCGAGAGGTGGTACGGCAGCCGGACGAGCTGCACCGCGTCGACCACCGCCGGGTCTGCGGCGAGATAACCCAGCCGCCCGCCGGCGAAGCCGAACGCCTTGCTCATGGTCCGGGTCACCACCAGGCGGGGATGGCCGGGCAGCAGGGCCAGCGCGGTCGGTGTGCCGGCACGGGCGAACTCCGCGTACGCCTCGTCCACCACCACCATGCCGGGCGCCTCGGCGAGCACCGCGTCGACGACCGCCGGGTCCAGCGCGGTGCCGGTCGGATTGTTCGGCGAACACAGGAAGACCAGGTCGGGGCGGTGCGCACGAACCTGCGCCACCGCGTCGGCGGCGGTCAGGCCGAAGTCCGTCCCCCGGTGGCCGTCCCGCCAACCGGTGCCGGTGCCGGTGGCGAGCAGCGGATGCATCGAGTACGCCGGAGTGAAGCCCAGCGCGGTACGCCCCGGACCGCCGAAGACCTGGAGCAGTTGCTGCTGGACCTCGTTGGATCCGTTCGCCGCCCAGACGTTCGCGGTGCGCAGCCCGTGCCCCAGGTAGTCGGCCAGGTCGGCGCGGAGCGCCACCGCGTCCCGGTCCGGATAGCGGTTCAGGTCCCGCAGCTCGGCCACGACCGCCTTGCCGATGGCCTCCACCACCGGCTCCGGCAACGAATACGAGTTCTCGTTGGTGTTGAGCCGCACCGGCACGTCGAGCTGTGGTGCACCGTACGGACTGCGACCCCGCAGGTCGTCCCGGATTGGAAGATCATCCAGCGAGGTCACGCCGACGGCCCACCCGGGGACCCGGTCACCGGCGGCCCGCCCAGGGGATCGAACCCGTCCGACGAGGTGAACCTCACCCGTACCGCCTGACCGTGCGCGGGCAGGTCCTCCACGGTGGCCAGGGTCACCACGTGCCGGGCGGTGTCCCGGAGCGCCGCCTCGTCGTACTCGACGATGTGGATGCCGCGCAGGAAGGACTGCACGGACAGTCCGGAGGAGTGCCGGGCACAGCCGCCGGTCGGCAGCACGTGGTTGGATCCGGCGCAGTAGTCACCCAGCGACACCGGCGCGTACGGCCCGACGAAGATCGCCCCGGCGTTGCGTACCCGCATCGCCCACTGCCGGGCGTCCCGGGTCTGGATCTCCAGGTGCTCGGCCGCGTACAGGTCGACGACGCGCAGCCCCGTTTCGAGGTCGTCGACCAGCACCGCGCCGCTCTGCGGACCGGTCAGCGCCGTGCCGACCCGGTCCGCGTGCTTGGTCTCCGGGACCTGCCGTTGCAGTTCACGCTCCACCGCCTCGACCAACTCGACCGACGGGGTGACCAGTACGCTCGCCGCGAGCGGATCGTGTTCCGCCTGGCTGATCAGGTCGGCGGCGACGTGCACCGGATCGGCGGTGTCGTCGGCGAGTACGGCGATCTCGGTCGGCCCCGCCTCGGCGTCGATGCCGACCACGCCGCGCAGCAGTCGCTTGGCCGCGGTGACCCAGATGTTGCCCGGACCGGTGATCATGTCGACCGGATCGCAGTGGGCGCTCTGCGCGGCGTCGGTCCACGCACCGTACGCCAGCATCGCCACCGCCTGGGCGCCGCCGACCCCGTAGACCTCGTCGACGCCGAGCAGCGCGCAGGCGGCCAGCACTCGAGCGTCGGGGAGGCCGTCGTTCTCCGCCTGCGGTGGGCTCGTCACCACCAGGGACCGGACTCCGGCCGCCTGGGCCGGCACCACGTTCATCACCACCGTCGACGGGTACATGGCCAGGCCGCCCGGGACGTACAGGCCGACCCGGTCGACCGGGACCCAGCGCTCGGTGACGGTGCCGCCCGGGACCACCTCGGTGGTCAGGTCGACACGCCGCTGGTCGGCGTGCACCCGGCGGGCCCGGTCGATGCACTCGACCAGCGCCGCCCGGACCTCCGGCTCCAGCGTCGCCTCGGCCCGGGTGATCGCCTCGGTCGGCACCCGGAACCGGTCCAGCCGCAGCCCGTCCAGGCGATGGGTGGCATCCTGGATCGCCGCGAACCCATGCTCGCGGACCGCCTCCACGATCGGGCGGATCTTGTCCACCGCGACGGACACGTCAAGCTGGGCACGGGGCAGCAGCGCGCGCGGGTCGCGCCAACCTCCGCGCAGGTCGATCCGGTTCAACACGCTTGGGAGTCTATTCGCCGTCTCCGGATCGCCACGCCGTCCGTCCAGCGGGCGGGACGGTGAGCCGGGCCACGCCCGTTCGCGGCTGGCGGGTACGGGCTAGGCTCGACCGGTGGATGCGCGGCTGCCGGTGTTTCCGCTCGGGACGGTGCTCTTTCCCGGCCTGGTGCTACCCCTGCACATCTTCGAGGCCCGTTACCTCGAACTGATGCAGCATCTGATCAACCTGCCCGACGGCACGCCCCGCGAGTTCGGCGTGGTGGCGATCCGCAGTGGCGGCTCGGCCCCGGTCGCCTCCGGGCCGGAGCAGGAGCGGCATCCCGGGCCGGAGCGGCCGCCGGGGGGACCGGAGCCGGAGCCCGCCGGGCGGCAGCCGGACGGTACGCCGGTGACCCTGCACGAGATCGGCTGCACCGCCGAACTCCGTCAGGTGACCGAACTGCCCGACGGCCGGTTGGACGTGGTCACGGTGGGCCGGCGACGGTTCCGGATCGCAGAGGTCGACGAGGAGTCGACGCCGTACCTGACCGCCGAGGTGGAGTGGCTGCCCGAGCCCACCGGGCAGGAACAGCTCGCCGACCTGCTCGCGCCCCGGGTGCTGGCGGTCTTCCGGCGCTACCTCGCCCTGGTCCGGGACGACCAGGACGAGATCTCGGAGCAGTTGCCGGACGATCCGACCGTGCTGTCGCATCTGGTGGCGGCCACCGCCGCGCTGACCCTCACGGACCGGCAGCGGCTGCTCGCCACCCCGGACACCGCCGGCCGGCTGACCGCGGAGCTGCGCCTGCTCAACCGCGAGGCGGCTCTGCTGCGTCAGGTCCGGGCGGTGCCGGTGTCGCTGACGGACCTGGCGGTACCGGCAAGTCCCAACTGAGTACGGCCGGGGCCGGCACGCCCGGGGCGTCCTCGGCCTCGGGCCGCAGTCCCGGATACCGCGACCAGCCGGCCAACAGGGTGTACATCACGGCGGCGCCGAACGCCGGCACCAGCAGGTCCTGGATCCGGGGAATGAACCCGAGCACCATCTCGAACTGCCCGCCGTGCAGGTCCGGAGGCTTCGTGAACGTCTCGCCGGGCGGCGCGGTCTGCAACAACCGCTCGTATCCGGCCAGGCCGATGTGCCGCCCGACCTGCCAGGCCAGCACCGCCGCGCCGATCATGCCGAGAACGACGAGCAGCATTCCGAGCGGGCCACGGTACCGGCGCAGCACCAGCCACACCGCGATGGCGACCAACACTCCCAGGCCGAATCCGAGCAGGCTGAACCAGCCGTCGGCGGCGATGAACTCCTCCGGCTGTGGCTGGGCCAGCAGTGCGCCGTTCTCGGTCTGCACCACCGGGACTCCCGGTGCGACGGCCGACCAGATCAGACCGAGTGGGATCCCCAGCAGGATCATCACCAGAGTCGCGACGGCGCTGACCACGAGGCCCCGGCGCAGCCCGCCGCCCTCCTCGGGGCCACCGGAACCGGCGCCGAGCCGGACCCCGGCCAGGTCGGTCCCGAAGTCCGGTCGGAGAACCGCCTCCGGTCCGGGCCAGGCCAGCGGGTCGAGCTCCGCCTCGGATCCGGCCACGGTACGCCGTTCAACATCGGCCCGCCGCTCCGCCTCTGACCCGGCCACGGCCCGCCGCTCCGCCTCTGACCCGGCCACGGCCCGCCGCTCCGCCTCTGACCCGGCCGCAGCAGACCGCTCCGCCTCTGACCCGGCCGCAGCAGACCGCTCCGCCTCTGACCCGGCCGCAGCAGACCGCTCCGCCTCGCCGCCCGGCGGTTCGCCGGCGGGCGGCGGGGCCGGAAAGGCCTGGACCGGAAAGGCCGGGGCCGGCGTCGACGGGACGGCGGGGCGGCCGTCGTCACCATCGCCGAGCGGACCTTCGGGGTGGGAGGTTGCCGGGCTCACCGGGTGATCCTCTCAGGCGGGGCAGACCGGGCGGGGCCCGGATCCGGAGAACTGCTCAGGACGAGTGCCTCCCATCGCCCTCGCCGCCGTGGCTGGGGCGTTAAGAAGGGGCCCTTCCTATGCAATAAGCGATAAGAAGGGGCCCTTCCTTGCACCTCAGCCGGCGACGGCACTGGGGCCGAGCAGCGCCTTGAGGTCGGCCATCAGGGCGGTGGTGGGGGCCACCCGGAGAGGGCTGAGCCGGAGCAGGGTGGCGCGGGAGCCGTTGATCAGTTTGACGTGCACCTCGGCCGAGCCGGGATGGCTGGTCAGGACCTCGCGGAGGCGTTCGACCAGGGGTGGGGTGCAGCGGGAGGGCGGCAGGGCGAGGACGATCGGTTTGACCTCGTCGGCGGCGGTGATCTCCGGCATGGAGAGGTCCATGGCCATCAGCCGGGGCTGGTCGTCGCGGCGGTCGATCCGGCCCTTGACGACGACGATCGCGTCCTCGGCGATGTACTGGCCGACCAGTTCGTAGGTGTTCGGGAAGAACAGCACCTCGACCGCGCCGCCGAGGTCCTCCAGGGTCGCCGACGCCCAGGCCCGGCCCTGCTTGGTGATCCGGCGCTGGACCCCGGAGAGGATGCCGGCCAGGTTCACCACCGCGCCGTCGGCGACGTTGCCGTCCTCGGCGAGGGTGGCGATGGACATGTCGGCGGCGGCGGCGAGGACGTGTTCGACGCCGAAGAGCGGGTGGTCGGAGACGTAGAGGCCGAGCATCTCCCGCTCGAAGGTGAGCAGGTCGGTCTTGTCCCACTCCCCGGTCGGGATCGGCGGGGTGACCACCATTCCGCCACCGCCGTCACCGCCGCCGCCGAACGCGTCGCCGAAGAGGTCGTACTGGCCGACCGCCTCGTTGCGCTTCAGGGCGATGAACGAGTCGATCGCATCGGTGTGTACGGCGAGCAGGCCCTTGCGGGTGTGCCCGAGCGAGTCGTAGGCACCGGCCTTGATCAGCGATTCGATCGTCTTCTTGTTGCAGGCCACCGCGTCGACCTTGCGCAGGTAGTCGTAGAAGTCGGTGAACCGGCCCTTCTCCTTGCGGGACCGGCGGATCGACTCGACCACGTTCGTGCCGACGTTGCGGACGGCGGCGAGCCCGAACCGGATGTCCTCGCCGACGGCGGCGAACCGGGCGTTGGACTCGTTGACGTCCGGCGGCAGCACCTTGATGCCCATCCGGCGGCACTCGGCGAGGTAGACCGCCGACTTGTCCTTGTCGTCGCCGACCGAGGTCAGCAGCGCGCTCATGTACTCGGCCGGGAAGTTGGCCTTGAGGTACGCGGTCCAGTAGGAGACCACCCCGTACGCGGCACTGTGCGCCTTGTTGAAGGCGTAGTCGGAGAACGGGACCAGGATGTCCCAGAGTGTCTTGATCGCCGCGTCGCTGTAGTTGTTGGCCTTCATGCCGGCGGCGAACGGCTTGAACTCCTTGTCGAGGATCTCCTTCTTCTTCTTGCCCATCGCCCGGCGGAGCAGGTCCGCGGCCCCGAGGGTGTACCCGGCGACCTTCTGGGCGATCGCCATGACCTGCTCCTGGTAGACGATCAGCCCGTAGGTGTCGCCCAGGATCTCGGACAGTGACTCGGCCAGCTCGGGGTGGATCGGCACCACCGGCTTGCGGTTGTTCTTCCGGTCGGCGTACTCGTTGTGCGCGTTGGCGCCCATCGGGCCGGGCCGGTAGAGCGCGCCGACGGCGGAGATGTCCTCGAAGTTGTCCGGTGCCATCGAGCGGAGCAGGGCCCGCATCGGGCCGCCGTCGAACTGGAACACCCCGAGGGTGTCACCGCGGCCGAGCAGGGCGTACGTCGCCTTGTCGTCCAGCGGCAGATCCTCCAGGACCAGGTCGATCCCCCGGTTGTCCCGAATGGCGTCCAGGGCGTCGTCCATGATGGTCAGGTTGCGCAGGCCCAGGAAGTCCATCTTGAGCAGGCCGATGGTCTCGCAGGCACCCATGTCCCACTGGGTGATGATCGAGCCGTCCTGCTCGCGCTTGTGGATCGGCAGCACGTCGAGCAGCGGATCCCGGGACAGGATGACGCCGGCCGCGTGTACGCCCCACTGCCGCTTGAGCCCCTCCAGCCCCTTGGCGGTGTCGACGATCTTCGCCACCTCGGCGTCGCCGTCGTAGAGCTGGCGGAACTCCGCCGCCTCCTGGTAGCGCTGGTGGTTGGGGTCGAAGATGCCGCCGAGCGGGATGTCCTTGCCCATCACCGCCGGGGGCATCGCCTTGGTGATCCGGTCGCCCATCGCGAACGGGTAGCCGAGGACCCGGGCCGCGTCCTTGATCGCCGCCTTCGCCTTGATCGTGCCGTACGTGATGATCTGCGCGACCCGCGCCTCGCCGTACTTCTCGGTGGCGTAGCGGATCATGTCGCCGCGCCTACGCTCGTCGAAGTCCATGTCGATGTCGGGCATCGAGACGCGGTCGGGGTTGAGGAACCGCTCGAAGAGCAGACCGTGCTCCATCGGGTCCAGTTCGGTGATACCCAGCGCGTACGCGATCAACGCGCCGGCCGCCGAGCCACGGCCCGGTCCGACCCGGATCCCCTCCCGCTTGGCGTACGCGATGAGGTCGGCGGTGACCAGGAAGTAGCCCGGAAAACCCATCTTGATGATGACGTCGAGTTCGTACTCGGCCTGCTTCCGGCGGTCCTCCGGTACCCCGCCCGGGAACCTGCGCTCCAGCCCGCGCAGCACCTCCTTGCGGAGGTACGTCTCCTCGGTCTCCCCGGCCGGGATCGGGAACTGCGGCATCAGGTTGCGGGAGGCGAACAGTGTCGAGTAGTCACCGATCCTCTCGGCGATCTCCAGGGTGCTGTCGCAGGCGCCGGGGACCTCGGCGTCCCAGAGCGCGCGCATCTCGGCCGGGGACTTCAGATAGAAGTCCCGGGCGTCGAACCTGAACCGCTTCGGGTCGGCCATCGTCGACCCGGACTGCACGCAGAGCAGCACCTCGTGCGCGTCCGCGTCCTTGGCGTACGTGTAGTGCAGGTCGTTGGTGGCCACCGGCTTCAGGTTGAGCTTCTTGCCCAGCCGGATCAGGTCCTGCCGGATCCGGGTCTCGATGTCGAGACCGTGGTCCATGACCTCCAGGTAGTAGTTGTCCGCCCCGAAGATGTCCCGGAACTCGGCCGCCGACTCGCACGCCTTGTCGAAGTTGCCGATCCGCAGCCAGGTCTGCACCTCGCCGGACGGACAGCCGGTGGTGGCGATGATGCCCTTGCCGTACTCGTGCAGCAGTTCCCGGTCGGCGCGCGGCTTGTAGAAGTAGCCCTCCAGGCTCGACCGGGACTGCAACCGGAACAGGTTGCGCAGCCCGTCGGCGTCCGCCGCCAGCATCGTCATGTGGGTGTACGCGCCGCCGCCGGAGACGTCGTTCTCGCCGCCGTCGGCCCAGCGGACCCGGGTCCGGTCCCGCCGGTCCGTCCCGGGAGTCAGATAGATCTCACTGCCGATGATCGGCTTGACCCCGGCGGCCGTGGCCTGCTTGTGGAAGTCGTACGCGCCGAACAGGTTGCCGTGGTCGGTCATCGCCAGCGCCGGCATGTCCAGCCGGTTGGTCTCGGCGAACAGTTCCTTGAGCCGGGCGGCCCCGTCGAGCATCGAATACTCGGTGTGCACGTGCAGGTGCACGAACGAGTCAGACACCCAGGGCCCCCTTCCCTCACGCGGCTGCCGGCCGATCCGCCAACCCACCGGTCGACGGCGGCTACCGGTCACCCAGCGACGCATCCCCCCGACGGCACCGCCGCCCCACCGGGCGTACGCAGCCGGAACGGCACGATCCGTGCCCTACGGCAGGACACCGCCCCCGGCAAAGCGCCACCGCCGGCCCCCGAGCCTAGTCCCAGGAGAGCCCGGCCTCTAGGGGCGACACCCGTCGTCGCGAGCTGTCCCACATCCGGCCCGCGACACGCCGACCGAGACCCCTGCCGGGGCCCCGATCCGGCAGCGGCGGTCAGCGGGCGAACGGCTCGATCATCATCGACGCCGCCTGGAGCCAGGCGTCCCGGGTCTCCTGCTGCAGATGGCCGTACTCGATGGACGAACCGGTCTCCAGCGCCGGGTCGTACGGCACCACCGCGACCGCCCGGGTCCGGGTGGCGAAGTGCCGCTTCAGGTCGTCGAGCAGCGGCGAGCGGCCCGGCGTCGGGCAGGAGAGCAGGGTCACCGCGTTGTCGGCCAGCTCGCCCATGCCGATGTCGTGCAGCAGGTCGAGCATCCAGTCCGCGGTGAACGCGGCGTCCTCCCGGGGAACCGTGGTGACCACCAGCTGGTCGGCGGCGCGCAGCACGGTCTGCCAGTTGGCGCTCTCCACGTTGTTGCCGGTGTCCACGCAGATGACGTCGTGGGTGCGGCGGAGCAGTTCCAGCACCCGGCGGACGGTGTGCACGTCCAGCCGCTGAGCGAACCGTGGGCTCTCCTCGCCGGCGAGGACGTCGTACGACCCGTCCGAGGCGTGCCGCAGGTAGTCGTCGAGCCGCTCGATGAGCTGTGTGCTGGGCAGCGCCTCGATCTCGATCAGGTCGGCGACCAGGTGTCGGATCGTACGCGCGTGCCGGGCGCTTCCCGCCCGTAGCCCGAGCGTGCCGCGCAGCTCGTTGTCGTCCCAGGCGAGCACTCCCCGGCCGCGCACGCTGCCCACGGTCGCCGCCGCGAGGACGGTGGCCGTGGTCTTGTGCACGCCGCCCTTCGGATTGGCGAAGGCGACCACCCGGGGCGTGCCGAGATCGCGACGCAGCACGCCCATCGCGCGTTCGACCTCGGGATTCGACGGCCGTTGCTGCCGCTCGATCCGGGCCAGGTAGCCGGGCTCGAGGGTGGCCCGCCGGGAGACCGGGGCGTAGCCGACGTCGGACGACGGAAGGCCGGACGACTGTGGCTGGGCCGGCGCGTCGCCCGGCGTCGCCGGTGGGGCCAGGATCGCCGGCTGTCCACCGGGCACGGGCTGCT
>NZ_JADPUN010000209.1 GCF_015690345.1 Plantactinospora alkalitolerans
CCTCCCGCCTCCCGCCTCTCCCGCCTCGCACTTTCACCTATCCGGGCGACCGGCGGCACGCGAATGACGATTTCTGGCAGGAAGGAACGGAGCGGTTATCCCACGTACTCCTGCCAGACCCGGAGCAGGGCGGCAAAATCGAGGGTGCTGTCGCCGACCGTGGTCAGGTCGCCGACCATCGCGGAATCGTCGTCGTCCCAGTAGATCACCCGCTGGTCGGGCCCGAAGACGTACCGGACCTGGGTGCCGGAACGTGGTCGTTCACCGGTGAACTCCTTGCGGATGCCGTCGTACGCCTCGACCCGCTGGTCCCGGGAGAGGTCCCGCCCGGCCTGGCCGTCGAGGGCCCGGAACTGGACCTCCCAGCCGTCTCCGGCACAGGCGACGTACTCGGTCGCCCGGCCGCCGTAGGTGTCCGGGGCGCGCTGTTCGCAGTCGGTGACGTGGTCGAGCCACGGCCGGGCGAACGCGCGGAGCGCCGGGGAGTGGATGACCTGTTCGTTGGCCAGTCCCTGCGTGCTGAGCGGCGGTTGCCGGTTCGCCCGTATCACCACCGTCACCACCACGGCGGCGACGAGTACGAGGACGACGGCGGCACCGATCCAGGTGCCTCGCCGCCGGCGCCAGGTCACGGCGGGCGTGGCCGGCGGGTCGACCGGGGTCACCGGTTGCCCGGACGCCGGGGCGCGGTCGACCCGGGCCGGGTGTGCGGGGACCGGGACGGGGTGTGCGGGGACCGGTACGTCGTCCGGCGGCGTGGCCACCGCCGAGCCCCGGCCCGTGCCGATCACCGTCGCGAGCAGCGCTCCCTGGGCGACGACCAGCTCGGGCTGTTCGATGATGGTGGGTGCCAGACCGAGCCGGCGGTGCAGGCTGGTCGCCACCAGGGGAACCCGGCTGGCCCCGCCGACCAGGAACAGCCCGGCTACCTGTCCCCGGTCGAGTCCGCTGGCGGACATCGTCGCGGCGGTCAGCGCCACGGTCCGCTCGATGGTGGCGTTCGCGGCGCTCTCGAACTCCTCCCGGGTGACGTGCACGTCCCGTTCGAAGATCGGCAGGTGCATCCCGGCCGTACTGCGCCGGGACAGCTGCTCCTTGGCCGCGCGGGCCTCCTCCCAGAGCGACTGCCGATTCCGTAGGTCCGCCTCGGTGCCGGGCTGGGTCAGCCGGCGCCAGCCCTGCACGTCCGAGGCCAGAGCGGCGGCCCGTACCCGCTCGACGACGATGCCGTCCAGGTCGAGGCCGCCCAGGTCGGCGAGGCCCTGGCTGTCGGCGACGTCCCAGCCACCGTCCGGCCGGCGGCGCAGGACCGCCACGTCGAAGGTGCCGGCGCCGAAGTCGTAGACGATCACGGCGGCGCCGGTACGCACGGACCTGGCCAGCACCGTGGTGAAGTAGGTGGCGGCCGCGACGGGCTCGGCCAGCAGGGCGGGCCGGGGCAGCCCGGCATGTCCGGCCGCGTCGACGAGGATCTCGCGGCGCCGGGGTCCCCAGGCCGCCGGATGGGTCAGCACGAGGTCGCCGATCGGGCGCCCCGCCACCCGGACCGCCTCGTCCGCGCAGCGGCGCAGGACGGCGGCGACCACCTCCACGACGGTCACCTCCGTCCGGCCCAGCAGGATGCTGCCCTCGTCGATCCGACGTTTCGGGTACGGCTCCAGGCTGCCCGGATCGGTTCGGCCGGCGCGCACCGCGTCCCTACCGACGAGCAACCGGCCGGCGGCGTCGGCGAGTACCGCGGAAGGAAGCAGGGGAGAGGCGTCGAAGAGCAGCGGCCGGCCCTCGCCCTCGCGCCACCGACACACGGCGACGGTGTGCGAGGTGCCGAAGTCGATCGCTAGTCGAGGGGCACTGGCCACGGTGCAGAACAATAGCGAAGCCGGACCTCCGGAATCGGGAACCGGCGATGGTACGGCGACGGCCGACCGACTCCGATGCCCGGATACCGGTCGACCGCTGGTGAGGTACGCCCACGCCGGACCTACGCGCGGTTGTACTCCATGACCCAGTTGGTCTCCCAGGTCTGTCCACCGTCGACGGAGAACCGCTGTTCCCACCGGGCGGAGGTCGGGGTGATGTCGGACCACCTGAAGTGCGCCCGGATCGGGGTGCCCTCGTGCGTGTCGTCGCCGTAGAAGTCCCCGCAGCCGTCGGTGAACGTGCCCACCACGGGCGGGTAGAGCAGTCCGGTACGGCTGCTCGCCCAGTAGAGCGACCACTCCTTGCGCTCGAGGTCGAACAGCCGCAGGGTCAGGCCACGGTTGCCCCGGTCGGTGAAGACGATCTCCTCGGTGTTGCCGCCACCCTCGAAGATTCGGTAGCAGGTGCTGGTGGAGGAGTAGGTCTCCCACTCGTCGCTGCCGACGAGCAGGGTCTTGAGCTGGCGGTTGGTTATGTTCCAGGAACCGATGAGGAAATCGAAGTCGTTCATGTCGCCGATCTTGCCATCCGTACCTGACAACGATCGTCAGGTACCCGGCCCATTCTGTCCGCGGACCCGGGGTGGCGGAGGCCACCGGAACCGGGGCAGCCGGCACGTTGCGGCCATCAGTAGCATCGAGCCATGCCACACCAACCTCAACTCGCGGAGTCCGACTCCACCGAGTCCAGCGGGGTGACCCCCGACGAGCAGCCGACCGGGGCACCGGCTCCGAAGCGAAGCCGCCGCACCAGGCGGATCCTCCTGATCACGCTGCTGGTGTTGGCACTGCTCGGCGCCGGTGGTGCGGTCGCGGCCGGCCTCTACGTGCGTTCGGTGGAGGGCAGCATCCCTCGGGTGGAGGCGTTCGGCGAGGTGCCCGAGGAGTCGCGCCCGGTCAAGGTGGCGCAGGATGCCAAGAACATCCTCATCCTCGGCAGCGACACCCGTGACCCGGCGAACACCTCCGGTTCACGAAGCGACACCATCATCGTCGCCCACCTGCCGAAGGACCGGTCGAGCGCCCAGCTGGTGTCGATTCCCCGGGACACCTGGGTGAGCGTGCCCAAGAGCAAGAACGGCAAGCACGGCGGCCGGAACGCGAAAATCAACGCCGGATACGCCTGGGGTGGCCTTCCGCTGATGGTGCAGACGGTCGAGAAGTTCACCGGGGTCCGCATCGACCACGTCGCGATCGTCGACTTCGCCGGCTTCAAGGAGATCGTGGACGCGCTGGGCGGCGTGCAGGTCAACGTCGAGGAGAGCTTCACCTCGACCCACTCCCTGCTGCCGGGCGGACGACGGGAGTTCAGCAAGGGCCCGCAGACGATGGACGGTGCGAAGGCGCTGGACTACGCCCGGGAACGCTTCGCCTTCAAGGACGGGGACTTCGCCCGGATCCGGCACCAGCAGCAGGTCATCAGGGCGATCCTGGACAAGGCAGCCTCCGGCGGCACGCTCGCCAACCCGGCGCGACTGAACTCCTTCGTCAAGGCCTCCGCCGACGCCGTCTCGGTCGACAAGACCATGTCCATGCTCGACCTGGCGATGGAACTGCGTCACCTGCGCAGCGGCAACCTCACCTTCATCACCAGCCCGACCCAGGGGACCGGCAACGTCGGCTCGGAGAGTGTGGTGTTCGCCAACACCGAGGGGGCCAAGAAGTTCTACGATGCGGTCCGCCGGGACGCCGTACCGGAGATCCTGAAGGCTGCGACGAAATAACCCGGGCCCGCCGTGGTGGCCCGCCCCTCCGCTCGCCGTCAGCCGGCCGACGGTCCGTCCGTCCTGAAGGGTGACGGTCCTGGCAATCCGGCTGCTCGGGCCACTATCCTGCTGGCGGCTGCTTCCGGCGCCATGTGCCGCGTCGGGGCGCCACGGGGGAGGTCATAGAAATGTCGAGCTGGCCGGCGGTGCAGCACGGCCCGGCGGAACTGTCCGGTACCGACCCCGGTGGCCGACTGGCACCGGCCCCCGGGGCGGAGATCGGGGCGGCGGGCGAGGGCGACGGGCCGCGCGGCGTTCCCCGACCCCGGACGCCGTTCGGGCCGGACGCGCCGGTCCGACCCCGGTCCGACCTCGACACCACCACCGTGCTGCCCTACGCCGGATCGGTCGCGTCGAAACGTACCCGGAGCCTGCGCGCCTGGATGCTGGCCGCCCCGGTCGACCTCGCCGCCCTGCTGGCGCCGCTGCTGTTGTCGGACCGCTACTGGCGCGGCACCCTGTTCGCGGCCGGTCTCACCGTGGCCATCTTCGCGACCGGCGGACTCTATCGTGGACGTCGGCACATGAGTATCCTCGACGAGTTGCCCAATCTCGGCGGCCGGCTGCTCGCTACCGCGGCCATCGTGGCGATCATCGCCGCCATGCGGCACGGCTCGGTGGAGTACGTCGCCGGCTTCATGCGGGGAGTGGCTCTCTCCGCCGGCCTGGTCATCACGGGCCGGGCGATCACCCGGAGCATGGTCGTCCTGGCCCGACGGCGGCGCTGGGTGGAGCACAACGCGATCATCATCGGCAGCGGCCCCATCGCCGGTGAACTCGCCCGGCTGCTGCGGCGCTATCCCCAGTACGGTCTCCGGTTCGTCGGCTGTGTCGACGTCGACGACGACCAGGCTCCCGGGGCACCCCCGCTGATCGGCACCCTCGACAACCTCGAACAACGGGTGGCGCTGGTCGAGTGTGACGTCCTCATCGTCGCGGACCCGCACTGCCTGGAACCCACGGTGATGGAACTCCTGGCCCGTCCGGCGTACGCCCACTGTGACCTGTGGACCGTGCCGAGGCTGTGGGGATCCCGCTCACCCGGCGGGCTGCCCGACCACATCGGTGCGATCCCGGTCGTCCAGATCCGCCACACCACCCTGTCCGGTCCGCGATGGATGGTCAAACGCGCGTCCGACATCGTGCTGGCGTCGATCGCGCTGGTGGTGCTCAGCCCGGTCATCGCGATCTGCGCGCTGCTGACGCTCTGCGAAGGGGGCCGGGGCATCTTCTTCCGGCAGCAGCGGATCGGCCGGTACGGCGAGCCGTTCGACGTCATCAAATTCCGTACCATGCGGGCCCGGGACGAGCACGAGTCGCAGACGCGATGGTCGATAGCGGGCGACCTCCGGATCGGACCGATCGGCCGGTTCATGCGCCGCACGTCGCTGGACGAGTTGCCCCAACTCTGGAACATCCTCCGGGGCGACATGACGGTGGTCGGCCCCCGGCCGGAGCGGCCGTACTTCGTCGAGAAGTTCTCCGCCGAGCACCCGGACTACGCGATGCGGCACCGGGTCCCGGTGGGCCTCACCGGTCTGGCCCAGGTGAGCGGACTGCGCGGCGACACCCCGATCTCCGACCGGGCCCGGTTCGACAACTACTACATCGAGAACTGGTCGCTCTGGCTGGACACCAAGGTGCTGCTCCGGACGGTCGCCGAGGTGTTTCGCGGCGGTGGTCGATGACCGTCCGGGCGTGGAGCGTCGGACGGTACGTGGGAGCCGGGCCGGTAGGCGTTCAGTCGGAGGGTACGAACGGCAGCAGTTCGCCCTGGTAGCCGTCCAGGTACTGGGCCGGGTCGGCGCCCAGCACGGAGCCGAGGACCGTACCGACGACGTCCCGGAAGTCCACCGTGGCCTTGAGATCACCGTCGTCCAGATCGGTCAGGCTGGGCTGTTCCCCGTAGAACCCGCCGACCACCCGGGGACCCAGGACGAAGACCGGCCCGGCGGTGCCATGGTCGGTGCCGTCGGAGGCGTTCGCCCGCACCCGCCGGCCGAACTCGCTGTAGACGACCACCACCACCTGCTGTCCGGCGTCGGTCTCGGCCATCCTGGTGACGAAGCTCGTCAGGGCCTCGTCGAGCTGCTTCAGCAGCACCTCGTGTCCGGCCCGTTCCTCGGCGTGCGTGTCGAACCCGCCCAGGCTCACCGAGTAGACCTGGGTCGGCACACCCACCTCGACGCAGCGGGCCACGAGCGCGAGCTGGGCGGTGAGGGCGTTCTCGCCACCGGTGCTGGTGGCCGGCACGACGCGTTCGTCACCGGCGTCGGGTGACTGGGTGGCCTGCCCGGCCCCGCGTACGACATCTCCCATGGTGAGCAGGTCCGCGAACGAGGCTGCGGCGCGGGCCTGCATCTCCGGCTCGTTCGGCTGACCGCGACCCAGCCCCGCGACCAGGTCCGGACTGATCCAGTCGGGCAGGGTGAGGCCCCGGTAACTGACGCAGGCGCCGATCCGGGACCTGCCGACCAGCAGTGGTGGAAGTACCGGCTCGAAGCTCACGGCCGCCTCGACAGGTGCGTTCACGCCGTCCAGCCACCGTCCCACCCAGCCGGTCGGCGCCGGGTTGACCGGCGAAGCGGTCTGCCAGATGTCCATCGACCGGAAGTGGCTACGGTCCGGCTTCGGATACCCGACCCCGAGCACGATGCCGAGCCGTCCGGCGTCCCAGAGTCCCTTCAGGCCCCGCATCCTGGGGTTCAGCCCGAGCCTGTCGTCCAGGCGCAGCACCTTTCCGGGGCCGTACGCCAACTCGGGCCGGGCCGAGTGGTAGGCCCGGTCCGCATACGGGACGACCGTGTTCAGGCCGTCGTTGCCGCCGTACAGGGTGACCAGGACGACCTTGCTGGTCTGCCGGACCGGAACGACGGGAGCCGCCTTCGACGAGGTGCCGAGCAGCCGGTGCAGCCCGATCGCGCCGGCGCCGGCGGCCACCGCGCCGCCGCCCAGCACCCCGGAGGCGACGAGGAACCGACGTCGGGTGAGCGCGTCCATCTCAGGTCACCAGGTATTCGGGGCTGACGAGTCCGAGCGTCAGCAGCAGACGTGCGTTTCGTACGTCGCGCAGCACGGCATAGGTCCTGTCGGTCCACTTGTCGATGCAGAGAATGTACGCGACGTCCTCCGGAGTCAGCCGACCCGGCGTGAGCTGGCTGGCGAGTTTGCCGGCCAGACTGAGCCTCAGTTGCGCGCCGGCCGACGTCAACCAGGTGGCGCCGGCCGGCCAGCCGCCGACGCTGGGCGGTGCGAACGGTCGCTGCCCGAGCCCGCCCAGCCCGTCGAGGAGCTGGGTCAGGGTCTCCGGAGGGATCCTCGTAGGCCGCAACTCCAGCTGCCGCATCGCACCGACCAGCCACTCGATGGGCTGCTTCACCATCGTTCCGCGGGTGCTGGCGAACGCCTCGTCCGTGTAGAGGGATCGGAGCATCGACATCGGCGCCGGAAACGCCCCGGCCATCCGCTCGCTGGTCCGCTCCGGAATGGGCAGGGTCGAGGAGGCGTAGCGGAACCACAACCTGGAGGCGATGAACTGCACACACTCGATCCGGCTCAGCAGCAGGTTCACCACGCTGGTGGCGGTGAATTTCTCGGTCGAGCCGAGGATCGTCTTCCGTCCGTCGTCGTGCTTCCGCCGGTCGAGGACCGATGTCGCCGACCCGAGGTTGATCCGCCAACCGGTGAGCGCCCGGCCCACCTCCTTCACGTCCCGCTCGGTGTACCGCCCGTGCCCCAGCAGGAACAGTTCGAGCAGCTCACGACCGAGGTTCTCGTTCGGCGCCTCCTTGGTGTTGAGGTGCCCGTCCAGCCAGTAGACCAGGGCGGGGTCGACGACCATCCGCCGCGCGGTCTCCGCGATGTCGCGGGACTCCCGCAGGGTGCGGTGCTGCGCCAGCATCAGCTGCGGACTCTTGACCTTCGTCACCGAGGTGGCCCAGTGTCCGTGCCAGAAGAACAGCAGCTTCTCGACGGCCTGGTGGTTCGCCACCACCATGCGTTCCAGCCACCACCGGGTGATCAGGTCCGTCTGCGTCTTCCGGATCCGGTCGGCCTCGGTGCGCTGCCGGGACGTCGGATTCGGGCGTTCGGCGTACGGGTCGAGGCCGAGGGCCGGGATGGGCGCGCTGCTCGCCCCGATGTCCGGCCCGAACGGAGCGACGAGAGTCGACACGGTGGCCTCGTAGCCGGCCTGCCGCGCTGCGGTCAGCTCTGCGGCGGTCGGCCCGAAGCCGGCCCGACGCAGCAGCAACCCGACGTCGTCGGTCATGCTGCCACCATAGGTGCCGGGCATCCTGATCGGAACGCCGGGCCGAACCGTTCGGGCTCCATGCCCTGGCCAGGCTATCCGGCGAGGCGCCGACACCGGCCGGATGCCCGACGCGGCGGGGCACGCTGACGGCGGCAGGATGACAGGAAACTCGGCCGGACGAGTCCGTCTCCGCGACCGACGCCACTGACGGCCGGGGTCGGAACGCTGCGGTATCATCCCGGCCTGGAACTGGCTGGTTCGGGTACTTGCGGGAGAGTCCAAGTTGGCATGTCATGGCGTCCGGCCCGCGAACCGTGCCCGCGCCGGTTGGTTCCCGTCGAAACTTCCGGCGACATGATCCCGGCCGGACGGCAGTCGGACCTCGGCAGCTCTCCCGGGTTGCGTCCGCTCCGTGATCGCTCGGTCGCGCTGGTGCACGAGTGGTACGGCGCGACGGGCGGGTCGGAGGAGGTGTTCCGACGCATCGCCGACCTGGTGCCGCACGCCGAACGCTTCGTCCTGTGGAAGGACCGGAACGTCTCCGAGCCCGGCCTGCGGGAGTCCTGGCTGGCCCGGACCCCGCTGACCCGCAGCAAGGCGCTTGCCCTACCGCTGATGCCACTCGTCTGGCGCACGCTCACCCGCGAGCGCTACGACGTCGTCATCTCGTCCAGCCACGCGTTCGCGCACACGGTTCGGCTGGGCCCACCAGAGCAGACCAGGTACCTCAGCTACGTGCACGCCCCGGCGCGTTACCTCTGGAGCCCGACGTTCGACGGCCGCGGTTCGAACCCGCTACTGGCTCCACCCCGGCGGCTCCTGCGGGCCGTGGACGTACGGCTCAGCCGCCACGTGCACGGTTACGCCGCGAACTCACGAGAGGTCCAGAACCGGATCAGGCGCTACTGGGGTCGCGACGCCACTGTGATCAATCCGCCGGTCGACACGGACTACTTCGCCGCAGCGCCACCGAACGACCGGCGGCAGGCCCGCGACTACCTGCTCGGGGTCGGCCGGTGGATTCCGTACAAGAACTTCGACCTCGTCATCGCGATCGCCGAGGCGGCCGGGCTGCCGCTCGTGCTCGCCGGCTCCGGACCCGAGGAGGCGAATCTGCGCCGCCTAGCGGGCCGGGTCGGCGTGCCCGTCACGTTCGAGGTCATGCCCGGCAAGGAGAGGTTGCGGCAGCTCTACTGGGGGGCGCGGGCGTTGCTGTTCCCGGTGCACGAGGACTTCGGCATCATCCCCGTCGAGGCCCAGGCGTGCGGTACTCCCGTGCTGGGACTGCGCCGGGGCGGCCTGCTGGAGACGGTGACCGACGGGGAGGCCGGCTTCCTCGTCGACTCGCTGGACCCGGCGGAGTTCGGCCGGCTCGTCCGGCGGCTTCCCGAGCTGACGCCGGAACGGATCCAGGACCACGCCGGCGTCTTTTCCAAGCAGGAGTTCGCGGCGAGGATGTCGGCGTGGATCGACCATGAGTCGAACTGACGGCGACAGCCCGGTGCCGGACCAGTTGCTCACCCCGGGCGAGGGTGGCCCGGTCGAGGCGTCGGCGATGACGGTGCTGCACGTCAGCCACACCGCCCAGCCGGGCGGCGCCGAACTCGCCCTCGTCCGGCTGCTCACCCAGCAGCGGCGGCACTGGCGGGCCCGGCTGTGCGCGCCGGGCAACGGCACCGCGTTCGACGGGTTGGCCGCGCACGGCGTCGGACTGGAGCGGAACCTGCCGGCGTTGCCGACCGGCGGCACCCGGGGCGGAAGCCTGCTGCTCGCGGCGCGTTACCTGCGTGCCCTGCAGGCCGGGGCCGGTGTCCTGGCGCGCAGCCGGCTGTTCCGGGACGCCGATCTGGTGCACGCGAACACGGCCGCCGCGGCGATCTGCTCCGCGTTCGCCGACCGGGGCGGGGCGAAACCGTTGGTGGTGCACCTTCGTGACCTCGTCACCACCGACAGCCTGGGCCGGTTCGGCTTCGGGGCGTTCACCAGGATCGCGCTGGGGCGGGCCGACGGCGTGATCGCCAACTCGCGGACGACACTGACATCGGCCGAGCGGTGGCTGCGGCCCGGACTGCCCAGAATGGTGATCCAGAGCCCGGTCGGCATCGACCGTCGGGTGACGGCCCCCCGCCTCGGCGCCGCCGTACGGCGGATCGGGATGGTCGGGCGGCTGCAGCGGTGGAAGGGGCAGCACGTCTTCCTCCGGGCGTTCGCACTGGCCTTCCGGGGCACCGACGTGCGGGCCCGGATCGCCGGAGCACCACTGTTCGCCGAGACGGCCTACGAGACCGAGATCCGTCGCCTCGTCGCCGAATTAGGCATCGCCGACCAGGTGGACCTGCTCGGCCACGTCGACGACGTACCGGGATTCCTCGACTCGGTCGATATCCTGGTACACGCCTCGACCAGACCGGAACCGCTGGGACAGACCGTCATCCAGGGGCTGGCCCGGGCGCTGCCGATCGTCGCGACCGAGGGAGGCGGCCCGGGGGAGTGGATCCGGTCGGGCGTCAACGGCCTCCTCGTACCCCCGAACGATCCCGAGGCGCTCGGCGGGGCGCTGCTGAGGCTGGCGGACTCCGCAGAACTCCGGGCCGGGCTGGCGGCGGGCGCGGCGGCGACGCCGGGAATCCGCACCGACGAGGAGTGCCAGGCACACCACGCAGGGTTCTTCCGGGCAGTCTGGCAGGCGCGACGCGACGCGGGCGGGAAGTGAGCCAGATGACGGAGGGCCGAGCTGACCTGAGGGTCGCGTACATCCTGCTCCGCTCGCCGAGCTACAGCGAGACGTTCATCTCGTCGGAGATCCGGGCGGTCCGGGCCGCCGGCGCCACCGTCGAGGTTTTCGTCGCCCGCCCCGGCGGCCGGCGTGCCGAACTCGCCCGGGTCGTCCGTACGCTGTTCCGTCATCCGGTCCGACTGCTCGCCCAGGTACGCACGCTCGGCGGCACGGACGTCCGGCGGGCGCTGCTGGCCGGCAGCCACGCGCTCGCGCTCGCCGAGGAGGTCGCATCCTTCGCGCCGGACGTCGTGCACGCGCACTTCGTCAACCTGCCGACCGCGGTCGCGGCACTCGTGGCGAGAGAGCTCGGTAAGCCCGCGACCGCCGTCGCGCACGCCGCCGACTTCCTGCTGGACCGGAACCCGGTCGGGCTGGCCCGGCGGCTCGGTCTGCTCCGCCACCTGTTCGTCATCTCGGCCGCGACCGTCCGGCAGCTCGAGGCCCGAGGGGTGGCCATGTCGACGATCCCGCACGGCATCGTCCGGGCCGCGTTCGACGGTGAACTGCCCGAGCCGGCGCCGCCCGGTCCGGCCGGCCCGGTACGACTGGTCACGGTCGCCCGCCTGGTCGAGAAGAAGGGTGTCGGCACCAGCGTCGACGCGGTGGCCCGGCTCGCGGCCACGGGTCTCGACGTCCACTACGACGTCTACGGCGACGGACCACTGCGGGCCACCCTGGAGCGCCGGGCGCAGGAGTGTGGCGTCTCCGCCGCCGTGACGTTCCACGGCGCGGTGTCGCACGCGGTGGCGACCGAGGCGCTGGCCACCGCGGACGTCGCGGTGCTGGCCTGTACGCGCGGCACCGACGGGGACCTCGACGGCATTCCGGTCTTCCTGATGGAGGCAGCCAGCCGGCAGGTGCCGGTGGTGACCACCGCGGTCTCCGGCATCCCCGAGCTCGTCGAGGAGGGCGGTGGCTGGCTGGTCCCGCCCGACGACCCGGCGGCGCTGGCCGAGGCGGTGACGCAGGTGGTGCAGAACCGGGCGGAGGCGCGGCGCCGCGTGGACAGGCTCGTCGCCCGGCTGCGCACGGAGTTCCCTCCCGAGCGGCAGGCCGAACGGCTACTCGACACCTGGCACCGACTGGTCGATCCGGCCCGCCGGCAGCGGGCGGTCGACGACGCTGTCCCCCCGGTGAGGCGCTAGACAGATGGGACTGACCGTCGTCTCCACGTTCTTTCCGCTGCCCCCGGACCGGGGCGACCCGGTCCGGGTACTCATGATGCTTCGGGCGATATCACGGATCCAGCCCTTCACCCTCGCGGTGGTGCGGCGGCCCGACACCACCGGCGACCAGCTCGACCAGTTGGGCGGGATGCTGCCGGAGGTGGAGGTTCGGGACTATCCGGCGACGCCGTACCGACTGGACCGGCTGGGGCCGTTCGGTCGCTATCCGGAGGCGATGGCCGACGGACTGCCACCGTGGATCCGGAGCCGTTACAGCCAGCCGTTGCACGACGACCTGCGGACCCGTGACGGCGCGGGGATCGCCATCGGGGAGGCGGCAGCGGTGTATTTCCGGGGCACCCGGCTGCGCTGGCACTGGGACAAGGCCAACGTACTGGCCGGGAGTACCCGGGGGGACATCGCTGAGGCCGAGGACCTCGCACACCAGCTCCGGGCGCGGTACCTGGCCGGGATCTCGACCCGGTTCGAGTCGCGGGCGCTGTCGGAGTGCGAGACGGTCTCGGTGACCAGTGCCGAGGAAGCCACCCGGCTCGCCGAGCACCATCGCCGGAGGGCGGACTTCACGTTGCCGAGCTGCGTACCGATGCCGGTCGGACATGTTCCGCGACCGCAGGAGCGCCACCTGGTGTGGCTCAGCAGCTTCTCGTACCGCGCCAACCTGGCCGGGCTGCGGCACTTTCTCGACCGGGGATGGCCGTCACTGCGCCGTGCGGGCTTCCGGCTGACCCTGGTCGGATCGGGCCTCACCGATCGGGTGCGGGCCAGTCTCGCCGCGATCGACGGTGTCGACGTGCCGGGCTACGTGGCGGATCTCCGTCCGGTGCTCGCGCGGGCCAGGGCCGCCGTGGTTCCGGTCTGGAGCGGCGCCGGGGTCAAGCTGAAGACCCTCACCCTGCTGGCCCACTCCGTCCCGGTCTTCACTACCCCGGTCGGCGCCGAGGGTGTTCCGGCGACGGAAGCCGTCCGGCTGGCGGACACCCCGGAGGCACTGGCGGCGGAGATCCTCGGGTCGTCGGCGGCCGAGTTGGACGCGATGGTCGCCGCCGGGGCTCGCCTGATCGAGGGCCAGTTCTCCGAGGACCGGTTCGCCGAGCGTCTGGTCGACGCGCTCGCCAGGCACGGCTATCTCGACGTCACCGGCACCTCGTTCCGCCAAGGAATCTGATGTCGACGAGGAAACTGGTCTCCGCCTCCTTCGCGAACCTGCTCATCCCGATCAGCGGACTTCTCGTCAGCCCGTTCCTCTCCCGGGAACTGGGACCCGACGGTCGTGGTCTCTACGCCGCGCTCACCCTGCCGATCGTCGTCTGTGGCTGGATCGGCACGTACGGGCTACAGGACGCGCTCAGTTACCACCTGCGCACCGGCAGGCTGTCGAGACGGACCGCCGCCAAGGTCAGTCTGGTGGCCTCGGTGCCTCTCGGACTGCTCGGGATCGGGCTGCTCGCCGTGCTCGGGCGCTTCGTCTTTCCCGGCGGCGACGGGCACTACGGGCAGTTCCTTCTGCTGTCCCTGCTCGCACCGCTGCACATTCTCGCCAACCTGCTCATCGGCGCGCTGACCGGCGCCTCCGACATTCGCGGCGTCAACCTGGTGAAGGTCGTGCCCGCACTGCTCAGAACGGCACTTGTCGTCTTCGCCTGCCTGACGCTGGACCTGGGCGCCTACTGGGCCGGCCTGCTCTTCGTGGCCTCGGTGAGCGGTGGACTCGTCCTCGGACTCGTCCGGCTCCGCTCGGCACCGGAGCGGGTCGATTCGCCGGGGGAGGGCACCGGAGATCCGCCCGAGCCGCCGGACGGGACCATACCCGCCCGCTCACTGCTGGCGTACTCGCTGACCTGCCTGCCCGGTGTCCTGGCAGCGATCTCCAGTGCGCGGCTCGACCAGATCGTCGGGCTGCCGGTCATCGGGGCGCGGGAACTCGGCTACTACGCGGTGGCGGTGAGTGTCGCGGAGATACCGATGGTGATCGCGACGGCGGCCCGGACGGTGCTGATGGGCCGGCCGGGCAGTGACGACCGGCGTCGGGGCAGTGCCGTCGCCCGGCTCGCCGTGCTGGCGTCGACCGTCGCGAGCGGGGTACTGGCGGCGATCGCGGGCGTTGCCGTGCCGTGGGTGTTCGGTGCCGCGTTCGCCCCGGCCGTCGTGCCCACGGTCATCCTCTGCGCGGCGACGACGCTCTACACCAGCATGGTGATTTTCAGCGCGGTCCTGCTGTCGAACGGCAGGGCGGCCTGGTCCTCCGGCGCACTGGTCGCCGGTTCCGTCCTCGGCATCGTGTTGCTGTTCCTGCTCGCGCCGATGGGTGCGGTGGGGGCGGCGATCGCCAGCCTGGCGGGTTACGGAGTGTCGGTGGTGGCCGCCGGCGCGATGGTGAGGAGAGTGCCGGAGTTGCCTTCCCTGCGGGAACTGACGGTGCCGTACCGGGAGGATCTGCGTTCCTTCGGCGGGTTGGCGGCCGGGTTCGTCGGCCGCTTCCGGAGGCGGGCCACGGCCGATCCGGGTCCGGCCGATCCGGGTCGGGCCGATTCTGGTCGGGCCGGTGCCAGCCTGGCGGACCCGGCCGGGCCACCCGGGCCCGCGACCTCGCTCCGGTGGTCGGTCGGCACCCTTGCGCACCGGATCGACATCGGCACCTTCGGGACGGGCCTGCTGTTCGTCCTCGCCTGGCTCCGGTTGATGGTGCCGATGCTGATCCAGCTGTTCGACTCGGGGCGCCCGGAGTTCAACTCGAGACAGGACCTCGTCCCCCCGGTCAGCGACCTCCTCGGCAACGCCCTCAGCCTGGCGTTCATCCTGGTGGCGGCCGTTCTCGCGGCGCACGGCGGCTACCGGCACCGACCGGCGCGGCTGTGGTCGCTCGCCGCCGTCCTCGCCCCCTTCGTCGCGATCGAGGCGGCCGGGCTCCTCAACCACCAGCGGCCCGGCCTGGTGTCGCTGGCACTTCCACTCGCCGCGGTCGCGATCTGGCTCCAACCGGTCCGACGCGAGGTCCTGGGGGTGATCGGCATCCTGGGCGCCGCCACCGCAACCGGATCGATCCTGCTGGCGCTGGTCCGTCCCGACCTCGCCCTCATCTCCGGGACGGCGGCGGGAGACAAGAGCGGACTTCTCGGCGGCCTGCTCGCCGGTCCCTTCCTGCACTCCAACGTGCTCGGCATCGCACTGGCCCTGAGCATTCCGTTCGTGTTCTGCGTCGGGCATCCGCTGATCCGCCGCGGCGGGCTGGTCGTCCTGCTCTTCGCGTTGTTCTGGACCGGTTCGCGCAGCAGTCAGCTGGCGGTCGCCGCCGTCCTCTTCACATACCTGCTGATCCGGCTGTTCCCGACCCGGATCTGGATGCTGTGGACCATGATGACGGCCGGAGTCGCGGCCGTCGTGTTCGTGCCGCTGCTCACCACGGACCCGGAGGCGTTCACCCGCCGTGGCCGGATCTGGCACACGCTGCTGGACCAGTGGGCCGAGCATCCCCTGCTGGGTTACGGTCCCCGGTACTTCCAGCGCGAACCGGACCTGGCGGTGGAGCTGGGAGGTGAGTTCACCCACGCGCACAACGCCATGGTCCAGTTTCTCGTCGTCGGCGGCCTGGTCACCACGGCGGTGGTCGCTCTTCTTCTCGTGCTCACCTGGCGGCGCTCGATGGCCCTGGCGACGGCCGGCTTCCCGGCCGCGGCGCTCTTCCTGGTCGCGTTCCTGTACGTCTCGTGGCTGGAGGCGTCGCACGTGCCGACCACACTGGCCGGGCACGCGACCTGGCTTCCGCTGATGGTGATCGCGCGGCTCGGTCTGCCGGCCGGCGGTGCACCGCCCGCCCCGGCCGGGGCGGACCGGGGCGGCCGGTCACGGGCCGGTGCCGCCGGCTGGCTGAACGGGACGGCGGGGGCGCTGCAACAGCGGCTGACGAAGGGGTCGCCTCAGAAGACGACTGTGTCGCGGATGTAGTTGGCGATCCGCCGCAGCTGGTTCGCCCCGTCGGGCGGCGCCGTCATCCGGAACACGACCTGACGATCGACCACGCCCTCGCTGCCGCCGCGCCAGTACGCAACGATGATCAGGACGTACCGCTCCTTGCCGTCGATGTTCAGCGAGCTTCGCTCGGCGTAGGTGCTGTAGCGTCCGGTACTCACCCACTGCAGGCCCCAGGCCTCTTCGGCGCGCCGCATGGAGTTCTGCTGGTCCTGGCCACACGGACTCGGGCAGTTCCGGACCACGATCTCGCCGCCGATCTCCGGGTTCTCGCCCGGAGAAACCCCGCAGTAGTGCTTGGCGTAGCCGTCCGCCTTGCCGCCGGGAATGCACTGCCACTCCCGGGGCACCTTGACGGTGAAGCCCAGGCCGTCCAGGTCGGTCAGGGTGCGGACGCCGTCCGTGGCCCCGAACTTGGGCCACTGCGCCGGCCAGGTGCCCTGCCTCGGCGGCTCCAGGCCAGGATTGAGGGCCGACGCGGTCGGCAGCGGCGCCGGGGGCTGACTGGTCGCCGGCGCGCTCTCGGCCGGCGGGTTCGGGTCGTTGCCGCCCGACCGGTTCAGCGCGAGGACGGTTCCACCACCAGCGAGGACGAGTACGACGAGCACGGCGATCCCGATCCACAGTCGACTTCGCGACGGCGCCGGTTCGGACGGCACGATGTGCCGAACGGGGGAGTAGAGCGGATCGTACGAAGACGGCGGATCGCCGGAGATTCCTCCGCTCGGTCCCGGTCGCGGCATCTCCGGCAGCGGCTGCGGCGGCCCGGAGATCGAGTCCGGTGGTACGGAGATCTGGTGCGGAGGCACCGAAACCTGGTAGGGCGGCCCGGAACTCTGGTGCGGCGGCACGGAGACCTGGTCCGGTGGCACGGAAACCTGGTCCGGTGGCACGGAAACCTGGTCGGGCGGTCCGGACACCTGGTGCGGCGGCGTGGACGTCGGCTCCCCGGTGACCAGCGGCTGCGGCGGTCCGGCCTGCCAGGGACCGGGCGGTGCCAGGCCCGGCGTCAGCCGCGTCGTCGGCGTGGCGAATTCGTCCTCGTCCGCCCCGGGCGGAGCACCGACGCTCGGCGTCTTGACGGTGACCGACTCGACTTCACCGGGTTCCGACTGGGTGGGTCGGCACTCCATGCCGAGCGCAGCGAACAACTGCTCCGCCCCGGGGCCGTCGCCGCTGGCGTAGACGACCCAGGGTGCGGCGGCCGCGAAGTCGGCGTGTACGTAGCGTAGCCCGCCCGTTCCTGGCTGTGCCAGCCCGTGGGCCGTTCCGGCGAACGCGTCCCGCCAGCGTTGGTCGCCCGCCACGGTCGCGTCGAGTACGGCCACCGTGTACGAGTTTCCCTGCCCGTCGATAGCAGACCAGACGCTGCCCACCTGACACAGGCTGATCGCCTCGATGAACTGGTACGGACCCACTGGCTGCATCCCAACCCACTCCCGCGTTGTTCTGTGCGGATCCTAACGAGGCGACACCAACCCACCCGAGGCCCCTCCGGCGGGCCCGCCGCCCGGTGGCCACCGTCGCCGCGGTAGTCCGGCGATAGTACATGTGCACTGACGGAGGGTGTTCGGGTTCGCTCGGTGAGCAATGTCGACGGTGGTGCCGGCCGGCCGGGTGCTCAGCCGGACGTGCGGAGGAGTTCGGCGACCAGCCGTTCCCCGTCCGACCAGGGGCCGTACCCGCTGGCGGTCTCCAGGTGCCCGGCGTCGCCCGCGTCGAACAGTTCCGCGCCCCAGTCCTCGGCGTACTGCTCGAACTGCGCGAACGTCGTGTACGGATCGGTACGGCTGGCCACCAGGATCGTCCGGAACGGCAGTCGGGTCCGGGAAACCGGCCCCCAGACACCGTCGACCGGTGGATCGGCCGGATCGGGTTTCCAGGCCGGGTCGATGTACGGCGGAGTGACAAGCAGCGCCGCGTGGATCGGCCCGGTGTGCGCGGCGGCCCAGGCCGCGACGGTGAGGCAGCCGGCGCTGTGTGCGACCAGCAGTGCCGGCGTCGCATCGCTTTCGACGGCGGAGTGCAGTGCGGTGACCCGCTCGGACAGCACGAACGGGGGGCCCGGCGGCCGGGGCGCCCACTGGTACCCGGGATTCGCGTCGGCCCAGCGCTGCTGCCAGTGTTCGGGCCGGGGTCGTCCACGCCCCGGCACCAGCAATGTGCGGATCATCGGATCAGGTTACGGCGACCGCGCGTCGGTGAGGCTCCGGCTGCGGTGCGCGGACCGCCGGTTTCTGGTGACCCCGCGCTCGGGCCCGGCGCCAGGGACCGACGGGTCTTCGGCTGGGCCGATCGCCCCCTCGGCACGCTCTAGGATGTGGTTGCGTACATCGGTGGACGAGCGGACAGTTCCGGCCACCTACCGTGGTGTCGGATCGGTCGCCTCGACGGCGGCGGCCGTCGTCACCTTCTCCGGCGAGAGGACCGCAGGGCATTGGGTGTGGACGGGGCGGGGAAGTCCGGGAACGAGGTGCCGACGCCGACCGGTGCCGGGTCGGCGGTGTTCCTGATGAGCGCCTGTCTCGCCGGCACCCGCTGCGCGTACGACGGTGGCGCCGCGAACCAGGAGGTGGCGGTCGGGGAGCGGGCCGCCGTGCGTCTCGTCTGCCCGGAGGTGATGGGCGGGCTGGGCACGCCCCGCGATCGTGCCGAGATCGTCGGCGGGGACGGCTTCGACGTCCTCGACGGTCGCGCGCGGGTGCTGACCCACAAGGGCGAGGACGTGACCGAGGCGTACCTCTCCGGTGCCCGGCAGGTGCTCCGGATCGCCCGGGCGACCGGGGCGGCCGGAGCCGTGCTCCAGGACTACAGCCCGTCCTGCGGTTGTCGGCAGATCAGTGACGGGTCGTTCCGGCGTAACCGGACGGCCGGGGCGGGCGTCACGGCGGCGCTGCTTCTCCGCAACGGATTCGAGGTCGTCGCTCATCACGAGTACGACGCGTCGTCGTCCTTCCGAGCCGCGCCGGATCCGCCGGAGTGAACGGGCGGCGCCGAGGTGCGTTGACTGTTCTGTTCTGTTCCGTACCGGTCCGGCGAGGATTTTCCGGGCGTCGGTCGGGGCGCATTGCGGTCAGTGGGTGGGAAGTCGTGGATGTCTGCTCTGCCGTTATTGAAGCGTTACGGTGTACGGTTTGACTGCTCTAATGTTAGCGGTAACACTCGGCTCGCGAATCTGATCGCGACCACATCCGTCCGGGCAGGCGGGAGCCGCGCCCCCAGCAGGAGAGGTGGACATGCCGCCGGCCAAGCAACCGCAGATCTGGTTCCTCACCGGAAGCCAGCACCTGTACGGCCCGGAGACCCTCGACCAGGTCGCGAGTCAGTCGCAGCAGATCATGCGCACGCTCACCGGCTCCGGTCGGGTCGTCGCGGAGATCGTCTGGAAGCCCGTACTCACCGAGGCCTCGGCGATCCGCGCGGTCCTGCTGGAGGCGAACGCCGACCCGGCCTGCCTCGGTGTGATCGCCTGGATGCACACCTTCTCGCCGGCCAAGATGTGGATCAGCGGGCTCGACGCGCTCCGTAAGCCGCTGCTGCACCTGCACACCCAGCTCAACGAGGCGCTGCCCTGGGAGTCCATCGACATGGACTTCATGAATCTCAACCAGGCCGCGCACGGCGACCGGGAGTTCGGCTTCATCCAGACCCGGCTCGGGCTGGCCCGCAAGACCATCGCCGGGCACGCCTCCGATCCGACCGTGGTGTCCCGGATCGACGAGTGGGCCCGGGCCGCGCTCGGCTACGACCACCTGCGCAATCTCCGGCTGGCACGGTTCGGCGACAACATGAGGGACGTCGCCGTCACCGAGGGTGACAAGGTGGAGGCGGAACTCCGGTTCGGCGTCTCGGTGAACACCTACGGCGTCAACGACCTGGTCGACGTCGTGGACCGGGTCGCCGACGTGGAGATCGACCGGCTCGTCGCCGAGTACGCCGACACCTACCGACTCGCTCCGGAACTGGCCAAGGACGGCGACCGGCACGACTCGCTGCGCTACGCGGCCCGGATCGAGGCCGGCCTGCGGCAGTTCCTCACCGACGGCGGATTCGGGGCGTTCACCACCAACTTCCAGGACCTCGGCGGGCTTCGCCAACTACCCGGACTCGCCGTGCAACGGTTGATGGCCGACGGCTACGGCTTCGGCGGCGAGGGCGACTGGAAGACCTCGACCCTGTTGGCGGCGGTGAAGGCGATGAGCGTCGGTACCGGCCGGGGTACCTCGTTCATGGAGGACTACACGTACCACTTCGGGCCCGGCGAACCGAAGATCCTCGGCGCGCACATGCTGGAGGTCTGCCCCACCATCGCGGGCGGGCAGCCCTCGTGCGAGATCCATCCGCTCGGTATCGGCGACCGCGAGGACCCGGTCCGGCTCGTCTTCGACGCCACCTCCGGTCCCGCGGTGGTGATCGGTCTGGCCGACCTCGGCGAACGGTTCCGTCTCGTCGCCAACGAGATCGAGGTCGTGCCGCCGGACGAGCCGATGCCGAAACTGCCGGTCGCGCGCGCCGTATGGAAGCCGGCGCCGTCGCTGACCACGTCGGCCGAGTCCTGGCTGACCGCCGGAGGCCCGCACCACACCGTGCTGACCCAGGCGGTCGGTTCGGCGACCCTGCGGGACTTCGCCGACATGCTGCACACCGAGTTGGTACTCATCGACAAGAACACCACGACGGTGGACTTCCGGGACCGGTTGCGCTGGAACCAGGCGTACCACCGGCTCGCCCAGGGGCTGCCCGGCCGGAACTGACCCGACCGGGGCGGGGCCGGGCATGCCGACTCCATCGATCCATGGTGGAGTGACGATGGTCCGACGTACGTCACCGGCCGGCCCCGCGGGTCGCGTACCGCGCGACCCGCACCCGTTTCAGACCCAGCGGGTCGCGGCGCAAGCCCGTGTCCCGCAGCGGAGACCCGCACGCAGTACCAGGAATTGGAGGAGCACATGAAATTTGCCCGGCTCGCCGCGGCGGCTGGCGCCATCACGCTCGCCGCCGCCCTCACCGCGTGTGGCTCGAGCGCCAAGACGGGCGACGACGACAGCGGCACCGGTGACACCGCCGGTGCGCTCGTCGGCGTCACCATGCCGACGAAGTCCTCCGAGCGGTGGATCCACGACGGCAACAACGTCAAGGCGGGGCTGGAGAAGCTCGGCTACCAGGTCGACCTCCAGTACGCCGAGAACGACATCCCGTCCCAGGTGAACCAGATCGAGAACCAGATCACCAAGGGTGCCAAGGTCCTCATCATCGCATCGATCGACGGCACCGCGATCACCAGCCAGTTGCAGAGCGCGGCGGACAACAAGATTCCGGTCATCGCGTACGACCGCCTGATCCGGAACAGCCCGAACGTCGACTACTACGCCACCTTCGACAACTTCAAGGTCGGCGTCCAGCAGGCGACCTCGCTGCTGGTCGGGCTGAAGTTGAAGAAGGACGACGGCACCGACGGCGAGGCGAAGGGCCCGTTCAACGTCGAGCTGTTCGCCGGTTCGCCGGACGACAACAACGCCACCTTCTTCTTCAACGGTGCGATGTCGGTCCTTCAGCCGTACATCGACAAGGGCACCCTCGTGGTCAAGAGCGGGCAGAAGGACTTCAAGACCGTCGCCATCCTGCGCTGGGAGGCGGCTGCCGCGCAGCGCCGGATGGAGGACCTGCTGACCAAGACGTACGGCAGCGCGAAGGTCGACGGCGTGCTGTCCCCGTACGACGGACTGTCGATCGGCATCCTGTCGGCGCTGAAGAGCAACGGCTACGGCACCGGCGGTCAGCCGTACCCGGTGGTGACCGGTCAGGACGCCGAGGTCGCCTCGGTGAAGTCCATCATCGCGGGCGAGCAGTACTCGACCATCTACAAGGACACCCGGCAGCTCGCCGAGGTCGCGGTCAAGATGGCCGACGCGGTGCTCAAGGGCAGCAAGCCCGAGGTGAACAACGAGAAGGACTACGAGAACGGCAAGAAGGTCGTACCGTCCTTCCTGCTGCAGCCGGTGATCGTCAACAAGGCCAACTACAAGGAGTTGTTGCTCGACACCGGCTACTACAAGGAGGACCAGCTCAAGTAGTCGCTCCTTCGGCGGCGGTCGCGCGGGTTCCGTGCGACCGCCGCAGCACCACCGGCCACCCCTCTCGCACGACGGAGGCTTCCGTTGGCAATGACCGACGACATTCTGCGGATGCATGACATCACCAAGACCTTCCCCGGGGTACGGGCTCTCCAGGAGGTCAACCTCTCGGTGGGCCGAGGGGAGATCCACGCGATCTGCGGCGAGAACGGCGCGGGAAAGTCGACCCTGATGAAGGTGCTGTCCGGGGTCTACCCGCACGGCTCGTACTCGGGGGAGATCTCCTTCGACGGCGAGGCGTGCGAGTTCTCCGACATCCGGGACAGCGAGCGGCGCGGGATCGTCATCATCCACCAGGAGTTGGCGCTCTGCCCCCAGCTCTCGATCGCCGAGAACATCTTCCTCGGCAACGAGCGGGCGGCCCGGGGCCTGATCGACTGGAACCGGACCAACCACGAGGCCGCCGAACTGCTCGCCCGGGTCGGCCTGCGGGAGAACCCGGTGACCACGGTCAGCGACATCGGGGTCGGCAAGCAGCAGCTCGTCGAGATCGCCAAGGCGTTGTCGAAGCGGGTCCGGCTGCTGATTCTCGACGAGCCGACGGCGGCGCTCAACGACCGGGACTCCGAACACCTGCTCGACCTGCTGCGCGGCCTGCGCGACCAGGGCATCACCTGTGTGATCATCTCGCACAAGCTGAACGAGATCGCGGCGATCGCCGACCGGATCAGCATCCTGCGGGACGGCCGGATGATCGAGACATTGGACATGAGGACCGACGAGGTGACCGAGGACCGGATCATCTCCGGCATGGTCGGCCGGGACCTCGACCACCGTTTCCCGCCCCGGGAGCCCCGGATCGGCACGGAGATCCTGCGGATCGAGGACTGGACGGTGCACAGCCCGACCCAGCACGGCCGGGTGGTGGTGTCGAACGCCAACCTCACGCTGCGGCGCGGCGAGATCGTCGGGCTCGCCGGGTTGATGGGCGCCGGGCGTACCGAGCTGGCGATGAGCGTCTTCGGCCGTGCCTACGGCACGAACATCACCGGCCGGCTGGTCAAGGACGGTACGGAGATCAGCGTACGGTCCGTTCGGGACGCCATCCGGCACGGCATCGCGTACGCCACGGAGGACCGTAAGCGGTACGGCCTCAACCTCATCGAGGACATCAAACGCAACATCTCGGCGGCGGGACTGGGCAAGCTGGCCCGGCGCGGCTGGGTCGACGACAACCGCGAGTACCAGGTCGCCGACGAGTTCCGTACCAGCATGAACATCAAGGCGCCCAGCGTGCTGAGTACGACCGGCAAGCTCAGCGGTGGTAACCAGCAGAAGGTCGTACTGTCGAAGTGGATCTTCACGAACCCCGACGTGCTGATCCTCGACGAGCCGACCCGCGGTATCGACGTCGGCGCCAAGTACGAGATCTACTCGATCATCAACCGGCTCGCCGACGAGGGCAAGGCGGTCCTGGTCATCTCGTCGGAACTGCCCGAACTGCTGGGCCTGTGCGACCGCATCTACACCCTCTCCGCCGGCCGGGTCACCGCCGAGGTGGCGCGGGAGGACGCGACCCAGGAGGGTCTGATGCGCTACATGACCAAGGGTCAGACCGACACCACCAACGGCCGGAGCACGGGGTCCGGCCGGAGCGACACGACGAATGAACAGGAGTAGACCTCGATGAGCGCCACCGCACCCACCAACGCCGATCTCGCGGTGAGCGGGCCTGGTCTCGGCGATCCGTCGCCATCGGCCGGCGGACCCGGTCGCCGGTTGTCGGTGAACCTGCGGCAGAGCGGCATCTACGTCGCCTTCGCGTTGATCGTTCTGCTGTTCTCGGTGCTCACCGACGGTGCTCTGCTGCAACCGCAGAACATCTCAAACATCATCGTGCAGAACTCGTACATCCTGATCCTCGCGATCGGGATGATCCTGATCATCATCGCCGGGCACATCGACCTGTCCGCCGGCTCGGTGGTGGCGGTCACCGGCGCCGTCGCCGCGGTGCTGATGGTCGAACACGACGTACCGTGGCCGCTGGCCCTGCTGATCACCCTTGTCGTCGGCGGACTCATCGGCGCCTGGCAGGGCTTCTGGATCGCCTACTTCGGAATTCCGGCCTTCATCGTGACCCTGGCCGGCATGCTGCTGTTCCGGGCGCTCACCCTGACCGTGCTCGGCAACCAGGGCATCGGGCCGTTCCCGGACCCGGTCCGCACCCTGGCCAACGGCTTCACCGAGGGATATCTGGGCAACATCGGACTCGGGCCGCTGGGCGGCGCGGACCTGTTCAGCCTGCTGGTCGGGATCGCCGCGGTGGTCGGCTTCGCCGCGGTGCAGTGGCGCGGTCGGATGGCCCGGCTCGGCTACCACCAGACGGTCGAACCGCTGCCGCTGTTCGTGCTCAAGATCGTTGTGGCCGCCGTCGTGGTGATGACGGTGATCGTGCAGCTTGCCCGGTTCAAGAACCTGCCCTGGGTCCTGGTGCTGCTCGCGGCACTGATCCTGGCGTACTCGCTGGTCACCAGCCGTGCCGTGTTCGGCCGGCAGATCTACGCGGTCGGTGGCAACCTACAGGCCGCGACCCTGAGCGGGGTCAAGGTCAAGTCGGTGATCTTCTGGATCTTCGTCAACATGGGTGTGCTGGCCGCGCTCGCCGGAGTCATCTTCGCCGGCCGGCTCAACCAGGCCGGACCGACCGCCGGCGGCTCCTTCGAACTCGACGCCATCGCCGCCGCCTTCATCGGCGGGGCCGCCGTACAGGGCGGCGTGGGCAAGGTGGTCGGTGCGATCACCGGCGGCCTGATCATGGGTGTGATCAACAACGGCATGTCGCTGATCGGTGCGCCGAGCGAGCAGGTGATGCTGGTCAAGGGTGTCGTGCTGCTGGCGGCGGTGGCCTTCGACGTGTGGACCAAGCGCCGCGCCGGCGCCTCCCGGTAACGGCGCCCGAGCCTGCGGGGGTAGGGCGCCCCGACCTCCGGTAGGGGCGCCCCCGGACCTCCGGTAAAGGTGTCGGCCGGGCGGCGATCCGCCTGACTTCCGGAGCCCAGGGGCATACGGTTGAAACCCGGACGAACCAGCGGGGTCGGGTTCGTCCGGGTTTTCCCGTCCGACGGCCCCGCCCGAGAGCCGGGAGGAGGGCCGATGACCGGTCCGGGACCTGACCGGGCAAGCGCGGAACCCCGCTCGCCGGCCCGGACGCCCGCCCGCCGGCAGCCCGGCTGAGATGGACTGGGCCGGTTGGGCGCTGTTCGGCGTGGTGGCCACGGCCACGCTCACCGCAGCGATGATCACGGCGCAACTCGCCGGGTTGACCCGCGTCGACCTGCCGCTGATCCTCGGCACCATGGTCACCGGGGACCCCGACCGGGCCCGGGTGGCCGGGTTCGGAATCCACCTCCTGACGGGTCAGGGGTTCGCGCTCGGCTACACCGCGGTGTTCGCCCTGCTGGGCCGCGCCACCTGGTGGCTCGGGGCGCTGCTCGGGGTACTGCACGTCGGCATCGCGCTGACGGTGCTGCTGCCTCTGCTTCCGGGCGTACACCCACGGATGGCTTCGGCGCGGGCCGGTCCGTCCAGCACGGCGGTGCTCGAACCACCGGGCCTGCTCGCCCTCAACTACGGTGTACAGACTCCCGCGGTCACGGTGGCCGTACACATCCTCTACGGGACCGTCCTCGGACTGCTCCTGCAGGCCCGGTGAGCCAGGTCCCGGCCCCCGAGCCCGGCGCGCCGCCGGCACCGATCGCGGACTACGGGCTGCTGGGGGACACCCGCACCGCCGCCCTGGTCTCCAGCACCGGCGCGATCGACTGGATGTGCGTACCCCGGTTCGACGGCGCGTCCCTGTTCGGTCGGCTCGTCGGCGGACCGGAGGCGGGCACGTACCGGATCGGTCCGGCCGGACCGGCCGAGGTCGTCGAACGGCGGTACCGGCAGCACACCGCCACGCTGCGGACGACCTGGGTGGTCGGCGATCGGCGGCTCACCCTCACCGAAGGGATGGTCGCCGAGGTCGTCGGGCGGCTGCTGCCGTCGACCCTGCTCGTGCGGCGGCTGACGGCCGAAGGAGGCCCGATCGAGGCCGTCGTCGACTTCGATCCCCGACTCGGGCCCGGCCACCGGGCACCCCGGGTACGCCACCGCCGGTCCCTGCTCGTCTGCGAGTGGGGAGCCGTCGCGGTGTCGCTGGCCTGCGCTCCCGGATCGACCCTCGTCCCTGGACAGCCAACCCGGGTCACCGTCTCCCCGGACCGACCGCTCACCCTCGTGCTGGCCACGGCCCACCGCGAACCACTGATCGAGGTCGAACCGGACGCGGCCTGGGAACTCCTGTGCGCCGACGAGGCACACTGGCGCACCTGGATCGCCGAGGTGGACCCGGAACTGCCCTTCCGGGACGCCGTGACGCGGAGCCTGCTCACCCTGCGGCTGTTGACGTACTCGCCGTCCCAGGCCCCGGTCGCGGCGCCCACCAGTTCGCTGCCGGAGCAGCTCGGCGGCGGCCGGAACTGGGACTACCGCTACGTCTGGCCCCGCGACGCCAGCATCGGGGTCGCCGCGTTCCTCGGCGTCGGCAAGCCCGACCAGGCACGCGGTTTCCTCGCCTGGCTGCTGCGTGCCAGTCGGTTGCAGCGGCCCCGCCTGCCGGCGCTGTTCACCCTCAACGGTCTGCGCGTGCCGGCGGAGCGGCAGCTCGACGGCTGGACCGGCTACGCCGGCAGCACGCCGGTACGGATCGGCAACGACGCCGCCAACCAGCACCAGCTCGACGGCTACGGCTGGGTCGTCGACGCCGTCTGGGTGTACGTGCAGGCCGGACACCGTCTCGACGCGGAGACCTGGCGGGCGGTGCGGGGCTTCGCCGACGTGGTCATCCGTCGATGGCGGGAACCCGACGCCGGCATCTGGGAGCTGCGACAGTCCAGCCACCAGGTGCACTCCAAGCTGATGGGTTGGCTCGCCCTCGACCGGGCTCTGGGGATAGCGAAGACGCATCCGCTCTCGGGCCGGCAGCAACGACGCTGGCAGGCTGCCCGGCAGGCGATCGCCGTCGACGTCCGTACGAACGGCTTCGATCCCGAACGGTCCAGTTATGTCCGCAACTACGGCTCGGCGGAACTCGACGCGGCGCTGCTGGTACTGCCACTACTCGGCATCGAAGACGCCGGCTCGCCCCGTGTCGCCGGCACCATCGACGCGATCCGCACCGAACTCGGCGCGGGCGGTCCGCTGCTCTACCGCTACCCACCCGGACACGACGGGTTACCCGGCTCCGAAGGCGCCTTTCTGCCCTGCTCGTTCTGGCTCGTTCAGGCCCTCGCCAGCACGGGACGGCGGGCCGAGGCGGTCGAGCTGTTCCAGGCACTCCTGGACCGGGCCAGCCCGCTCGGCCTCTACGCCGAGGAGATGGATCCGGTCACCGGCGCCCACCTCGGCAACTATCCGCAGACCCTGACTCATGCGACGCTGGTCCAGGCCGCGCTCGCGATCCGGTCGGCCCCGTCCGGGTAGGTCTGTCCGCCTCGGCGACCGACCGTGGGCCCGGCGGCGGGCCGGTGCTGATCGAGCCGGCCGAGGAGGAAGGCGAGGAAGGCGAGGAAGGCGAGGAAGGCCCGTACCTCCTCGCCGTCCATGCTGTTGCCGGCCGTCCGCCCTCGGGCGTAGCTGTGCAGCGCCGCGCCGATCAGCCGGCCGAACTCCGGCAGGACCCCGATCGCCCACTCCGCCGACCGCTTCGGGTACCACCGCCGTTGGGCCGCGAACGTGGGACAGCGGGGTGTCGACCCTTTCCAGTACCGCAGGGCCGGCGCGTTCCACCACGGCGATCAGGTCGATGTCGCTGCGTCCCGGCGTGTAGCCGTCGAGCGCGAGGGACCCGGATGGACCTCGAGGAGCGAAAGGATCGCGGTGCTGACCGCAACGGGGTCGACGGTCTGGTGCAGGTGACGGCCGGGGACGGTCAACACCGGCCAGCCACGTTCGGCGGCCTCGTCGGCGAGCCGGTCGTACGGCGGCCCGAACGCCAGGTAACCGCAGGGATGGTCGTCCCAGCCCGGTGCCACCGGCACCGCCTGTTCGTAGTAGGCCAGCGGCAGCCGGGGCTGTTCCCCGACGATCAGGTGCCGGATCACCGGGTCGGAGAACATCGGCGCGACGTCGGCCTCGTCGAACCAGTCGGTCCAGCGGGGCAGCCGGCCTGCCGGATCGGCCATGCCCCGAAGCAGTCTCAGATGTTGCTCCGGAACCACCGGAGTTGCCCCGGTGCGGGCTGGCAAGGCGGCATCGACGAAAACCGATCCGAAGACCGGCTGCACCAGCCCGGTGCGGATCGCCGGCACGAACAACCCGGCATTGCTGTGCACCACCAGCACCACCGGTCGGTCCGGCGCGGTCGCCGACAGCGCGTCCCGGACGGCGTACACCACCCGGGGCCAGTACGGCGGCTGTCCGACGCCGACGTCGAGCAGCGACGGAACGAGCACGTCCCGACCCCGGGCCCGCAGTTCGGCCGCGACCGGTTGCCAGGTGGCCGGCCCGACCGACGGGCTGTGCACCAGTACGACCAGCGGAGTGGCCTTCGCTCCGCCACGATCGTGGTCCGCTGCTCGCCGGCCCGGCGGATGATCCCGGTCCTGAAGATTCATGGTCTCCAGTCCGAGGTTGACGGGCCGATCCGGCGAGCGGTAGCGCTCGAGGTCGAGGTCGAGTTTCCGGAGGACCGTTCCGGTCCGGTCAGCGGGGCGGCGCGGTTTCGGCCAGGAACTCGGTGAGCAGGGCGGTGACCTCGGCGGGCCGTTCCAGGCTGGGCAGGTGACCGGCCCAGGGAAGTTCGAGGTGCCGGGCGTTGGGCAGCAGTTCGGGCAGCCGGGCGGCGATCTGCCGGAAGTCCGGGAGATCGTACCGGCCGGAGACGGCGAGGCACGGCGCGGAGATCTTTCCGAGGTCGACCTCGTCGCGCTCGGGTGCCGGAAACTCCTCGGTGGCGGCGAGCTGGACCTCGAAGGCGTGCCGCTGCATCTGGCGGACCCGGTCCCGGACCGCGTCGTCGGCCTCCGGGCCCAGCCAGGTCTTCACGTTGAGTTCGACGGCGCCGGCGATGTCGTCGGCCTCCAGTAGCACGTCCTCGCTTGCGCCGAAGGATCGAAGCTCCGCGCTGGGCTGGTGTCCGGGCATCCCGGCGCAGAGCAGCGCCAGCGTGCTCACCCGGTCCGGCCACCTGGCGGCCACCTCGAGCCCGACCTTCCCGCCGTAGGAGGCGGCGACCAGTGCCACCTGGTCGATCCGGAGTGTGTCCAGCAGGTCGCGTACGTCCTCGGCGTCGGTGTACGGGCGGTCGGCCATCGGGGTCTGGCCGTAGCCACGGAAGTCGCAGCGCAGTACCCGGTATCCGGCGTTCCGCAGGGCGGACCACTGTGGGTCCCACATCCGCCGGTCGCAGACCGAGGAGTGCAGCAGCAGGACGGCGGGGCCGTCACCTTCGTCATCATGTGCAAGTGTCATCGGACGCCACCATAGGCGGTCCGGAACCGCCCTGACCACCGAATATCGGCGCCGAGAATATCCGCATCCCTCCGCTGGGTCTGGACCGAGTCGATACGCTGAGCCAGGCGGGCAAATGCCACTTTTTTGCGCAATTGCCGGCGCGGCGGGAGGGGCTTCCGTCACAGCATGCCGCCGGTCGAGGCGACATCGTCCTTCCGGGCGAGCACACGGGGAAGAGGAGGGTCGGGTGCCCTATCTGACTGTCGGCGTGGAGAACTCCGCGCCCATCGATCTGCACTACGAGGATCATGGCACCGGGCAGCCGGTCGTGCTCATCCACGGCTTCCCGCTCAGCGCCGCAGCCTGGGAAAAGCAGGTCGCGGCCCTACTGAACGAGGGCTACCGGACGATCACCTACGACCGGCGGGGGTTCGGCACCTCCAGCCAGCCGGCGGTGGGCTACGACTACGACACCTTCGCCGCCGACCTCAGCATCCTGATCAACGAGCTGGACCTCACCGACATCGTGCTGGTCGGACACTCGATGGGCACCGGCGAGGTGACCCGGTACATCGCCAACTACGGGTCCGCCCGGGTGAGTCGGGCGATCTTCATCTCACCGATTCCGCCGTACCTGCTCAAGACCGAGGACAACCCGGAGGGCGTGGACCAGAGTCTCTTCGACGGCTTCATGAAGAGCGCGATGGCGGACCGGCCCGCGTACCTGACGTCGTTCATGAACGACTTCTACAACACCGACGAGAACCTCGGTAAGCGGGTCAGCGAGGAGGTCGTCCGGCTCGGCTGGAACGTTGCGGTCAACGCGTCGCCGACCGGCACCGTGGCCTGCATCCCCGCCTGGCTCACCGACTTCCGGTCGGACCTGCCCCGAATCGACGTACCGGCACTGATCATCCAGGGCGACGAGGACCGGGTCCTGCCGTACCCGGTGACCGGGCAGCGGATGCACGCGGCGATGCCGAGTAGCCAACTACGGACCCTGAAGGGCGCCCCGCACGGCATTCCGTGGACGCACGCCGACGAGGTCAACCAGGCGCTGCTCGAGTTCATCAAGACCCCGGTCGACGCGCTGACCTGACCGCCGGCCCGGCCGGCGGTCAGGTCAGGACCGCTCCGCCGGCCCGGGTACGGCTCGGCTCACGGCTCGGGTGCGATGAGTCGTTGGTCGCTGGAGTCGTGCACCGTGATCGCCTCCACCGGGCAGGACTCCGCGGCGTCGATCACCGGGTCGGCCGGCGGGACCGTCTCGGCCAGCGGCGTCGAGAGCCCTTCGACGAGTTGGAAGTGCTGCGGCGCGGTACCGGCGCAGATGCCCGCTCCGATGCAGCGGTGCGGATCGACGCTGACCCGCCAGTTGGCGCTCACCAGGTCACCGGTAGCGCGGCCAGGCCGCGTACGAGCAGTCCGCTCTTCCAGGTCAGCTCCGGTTCCGGAACCGCCAGCCGCAACCCGGGCAGCCGGGTGACCAGGGTGTGGATCGCGACCTGCAACTCCATTCGGGCGAGCTGCGCGCCGATGCAGTGGTGCGCCCCGTGGCCGAAGCCCACATGAGGGTTCGGGTCGCGACCCAGGTCGAGTCGGTCCGGGTCGGTGAACACCTCACCGTCCCGGTTCGCCGACCCGACCGACGGCAGCACCGGCTCGCCGGCCCGGACGAGGACGCCACCGAGTTCGATGTCCTCCGTCGCGTAACGGGGGAAGGCGGAGGCGGCGCCGAGCGGTACGTACCGGACCAGCTCCTCCACCGCGGACGGCACCAGCCCGGGATCGGCCCGCAGCCGGGCCAGCTCCGCCGGATGCTCCAGCAGCACGTAGACGAAGTTGGGGATCTGGGTCACCGTCGTCTCGTGTCCCGCCGCCAGCAGCCCGGCGGCGAGTTGCACCAGCTCCTCCTCGGTGAGCCGGTCCTCGTTCTCGTCCCGGGCCCGCACCATCGCGCCGAGCAGGTCGTCGATCGGCTCGCGGCGGCGCACCGCGACCAGCTCGCCGATGTAGCCCCAGAGGTTCTCCAGGTAGCTCTGGATCTGGTCCCCGCTCAGCGACGTGGTCGAGACGATCGCCTCGGACCAGGTGTGGAAGTTGTGCCGGTCGGCGAACGGGACCCCGAGCAGTTCACAGATGACCTGGATCGGCAGCGGCGTGGCGAACTGCTCGACCAGGTCCGCCGGGGGACCGGCCTTCACCAGCTCGTCCACCAGCTCGTCGGCGATCTGCTGGGCACGGGCGCGGAGCAGCTCGACCCGGCGGGCGGTGAACGCCTTGGCCACCAACCGGCGCAGCCGGGTGTGGTCCGGTGGATCCATCGCGAGCATGCCGAGGTCCTGCTGCCGTGGGGTGGTCCGGGGCTCGTCGCGGCCCACGCTGAGAGCACGGCTGAACCGGGCGTCACCCAGCACGACCCGGACGTCCTCGTGCCGGGTGGCGAGCCAGGCCTCCTCGCCGAACGGCATCTGTACCCGGGACAGTGGCTGGTCCCGGCGCAGCTGCGCGTAGTGCGGGTCCAGGTGAAGTCGGTCGGGAGCGGCGAACGGGTACGGTCGAGCGGTCACCTGCCGGCTGTCCGTCATCACGAATCCCTCCGTTCGAAGGTGGGCATGGTCGCCCGACGCGACGGTCGGCGGTGACCGCCACCAACCGATGACGATCAGCCTCTCCGGACCATCTGCGCCGAGTGAGGCACTGATGGCGGATGGTAGCGAATTATGCTGATCAATACCATTGGGCACTGTGGATGATCGGTCGGACCGTCACCGGGTCAGCCTGCGACGGTCGACGCCTGCCGGGCATCCGGGTCTGTCGGGGCGGGCGGTCAGGCGTTGAGGTAGGTGAGGACGGCCAGGACCCGCCGGTTGTCGTCGTCCGAGGGTGGCATGCCCAACTTGCTGAAGATTCCGTTGATGTGCTTGCTGATCGCCTTCTCGGTGACGAAGAGCCGGCTCGCGATCGCCGCGTTCGAGCGGCCCTCCGCCATCAGCCCGAGGACCTCGCGTTCCCGCGCGGTGAGGGCGTGCAACGGCTGGACGCCGGCATTCTTGGCCAGCAGTTGACCGATCACCTCCGGGTCCATCACGGTGCCGCCGGCGGCGACCCGGCGTACCGCGTCGACGAACTGGGTGACGTTGGAGACCCGGTCCTTGAGCAGGTAGCCGATGGCGCCGCGGCGGTCGGCCAGCAACTCGCGGGCGTAGAGCTGTTCGACGTGTTGGGAGAGGACCAGGATCGGCAGTCCGGGAACCTGGACGCGGGCCTGGATCGCCGCCTGCAGACCCTCGTCGGTGAAGGTGGGCGGCAGCCGTACGTCGACCACCGCCACGTCGGGCCGTTGCTCGATCAGCGCCGGCAGCAGCGCCGGTCCGTTGTCGACGGCCGCGACGACCTCGAAGTCGAACGCCTGGAGCAGTCGGGTTATCCCGTCTCGAAGTAGGGCGAGGTCTTCGGCGATGACAACTCGCACGGCAGCTCCATGGTCACGGTCGTGGGCCCGCCGGGCGGGCTGGCCACGGACATCGTGCCATCAAAGGCGGCGAGCCGTCGCTCGATACCCTGCAGGCCACCTCCGGCCGCCGGGTCGGCACCGCCGAGGCCGCTGTCCGCGACCACCACGACGAGCCGTCCCTCGCTGTGACCCAGCCGTACCCAGGCGTGTTCCGCGTGGCTGTGCTTGGCGACGTTGGCCAGCAGTTCGGCCACCGCGAAGTAGGCCGCCGACTCGACCGGGGCCTGCGGCCGCCCAGGCAGCTCGACGTCGACCTCGATGCTGAGCGGCAGTTTCAGGGCGAGGGCCCGCACCGCGCCGTCCAGCCCGCGTTCGGCGAGCACCGGCGGATGAATGCCCCGGACGAGGTCCCGCAGCTCGCCCAGGGCCTCGCCGCTGGCCTCCCGGGCCTCCGCCATCAGCCGCTGGGCCGTCTCGGGATCCCGGTCCATCAGCGCCTCGGCCAGCCCGATGTTCATGCTCAGGGCCACCAGCCGGGCCTGGGCGCCGTCGTGCAGGTCACGTTCGATCCGGCGCAGCTCGGCGGCCTGGGCGTCCATCGCGTCGGAGCGGGTCTCGGTGAGCCGTCGCACCCGCTGGTTCAGCGTCTCCCTGGGGGTCGGGGCCAGCAGCGCCCGGATGAACCCGGCGTGCAGGTGCTGGACGCGCTGGCCCAGGAGTCCGCCGAGGAACAGCACCAACCCGCCCTGCGGCACCGCGAGCACCGCCTCGAAGACGTTGTCGATCGGCCAGGTCGCGCCGTACCCGTACCAGATGTCGAGTGACCAGAGCAGGACCGGCACCCCGATGAGGCCTTCCAGACCGTAGGCCAGCAGGCAGAGCGGGAGCAGTCCCAGCACCAGGCCGACCGGGATCGACACCAGCAGCCAGAGCAGGTCCCGCCAGGTCGCCGGGTCGGTGATCACCCACCGGTAGTGGGCCCAGATGCCCGATCCGGCCGGTTCCGGTCGGTACGGGACTGGGATCTCCTCCCCGCTCCACCGCGTGGCGAGCCGCCGGTTGAGGTTGGCGAGATCGCGTACCGCGAGTGTCACCGCGGGAAAGGCGAACACTCCGACGCCGAGCACGGTGAAGACGAGCGCCAGTAACGACAGCACCAGCAGCACGATGTTGGCGCTGGTCGAGAGCACGGCCAGCAGCAGCGCCTGGCCGCCGTCGACAAGGCGGCGGCGGAGCCACGGTCGTAGCTGTCGTAGCCATTGCGCGGGCGAGCTGTCCATGGGCCCATTCTGGTGGATCTGCCGGCCCGGATCTGTGGTGCTACGACCACCCCTGTTGGGGACGTGCCACCCCTGCCGCCGGTGCCGCGAGGCCCTTGGATCGATGGCATGACCGTGGCCGTCGACGGCCGGAAGTTCCCGTCGGTCACCAAGCAGCCCTACCAGGTTCCGGGAGGAACGCGTCATGTCCAGGCACCGATTGGCCGGAGTACCATCCGGCCGGCGCGCCAAGTTCGCGATGCTGGCCCTGTGGGTCGTTATCGCGGCACTGGCCGGCCCGCTCGCACTTCGGCTCACCGAGGTGCAGAACAACGACAACCTGGGCGCTCTGCCCGGTGGGGCCGAGACGAGCCGGGCGGCGGAGCGGGCCGCAGCGGCGTTCCCGGAGCCGGACGGTCTGGTGGCGGTCGTCGTGTACGCCAGGGAGGCGGGCCTCACCGTCGCGGACCGGACGAAGGTCGCGACCGACCGGGCGGTCTTCGCCCGGTACGCCGTCGGCGGCGTGGTACCGCCCGAGGCCCCCAGCGAGGACGGCCAGGCGCTGCTGCTCTCCTTTCCCCTCGCCGGGAGCGGCGACGAACAGTCGGCGGCCGCCGGCGAGGTCAAGGACCAGTTGGCGGACGGGGTGCCCGACGGGTTGCGGACCGCGCTGACCGGGTCGGCCGGGGCCGACGACGACATGTTCGACGCGTTCGGCGGAATGGACCACACCCTGCTGCTGGCCACCATCGGCGCGGTCGCGCTGCTGCTGCTGATCACCTACCGCAGTCCGGTGCTCTGGTTGCTTCCGTTGATCACTGCCGGGGTGGCCAGCCAGGTGGCCAGCGCCGTGGTCTATCTGCTCGCCGAGCACGGCGGACTCGTCGTCGACCTGCAGAGCCAGAACATCCTGACAGTGCTGGTCTTCGGGGTCGGGGTGGACTACGCACTGTTGATCATTGCCCGGTACCGCGAGGAGTTGCGGCGGCACCGGGACCGCCACGAGGCGATGGGGTCGGCGCTGCGCCGGTCGTTCCCCGCGATCTGCGCCTCCGCAGCCACCGTGGTGGCCGGGCTGCTGTGCCTGCTCGCCGCGCAACTTCCCGCGACCCGGGGTCTCGGCCCGGTCGGCGCGCTCGGGATCGTCGCCACGCTGATCGCGATGACCACGCTGCTGCCGGCGGTGCTCGTACTCTTCGGCAGGTGGCTGTTCTGGCCCTTCGTGCCGCGGTACTCGGCGGACCGGGCCGCGCACGACGTGGCCGAGGACCACCGCGGCTGGGCCAGGGTGGCCGGCTTCGTCGGCCGGCGCCCCCGGACGACGTGGATCGGCACCGTCGTCGCGCTCGGCGCGCTCACCCTCGGCATCGGCAACCTCAGCATCGGCCTGCCCGGCGACGAGTTCTTCACCAAGGAGGTCGGCTCGGTCACCGGACAGCGCATGATCGAGACCCACTGGGCGGCCGGTACGATCGCCCCGGCCGAGATCCTGGCCAACGCCGGCAGCACCGACCAGGTGGTACGGGTGGCGGCCACGGTCGACGGGATAGCGGAGGTCCGTGAGCCGGAACGCTCGGCCGACGGGCGGTGGGTACGGGTCCCGGCGGTCCTGGCCGACGACCCCGGCTCCCGGGCGGCGATGGAGAGCGTGGACCGGTTGCGCGACGCGCTCGCGACGGTGCCCGACGCCGACGCCCTGGTCGCCGGTGAGACGGCGTTCCAAGTGGACACCGAGGAGGTCACCAATCGGGACAACCGGATGGTGATGCCGCTGATCCTGCTGGTCGTCCTCCTCATCCTGGTGGTGTTGCTCCGCGCGCTGGTCGCACCACTGCTGCTGATGATCAGCGTCGTGGTGTCGTACGTCGCCGCGTTGGGCGCCGCCGGCCTGGTCCTCGACGCGCTGGGTCATCCGAGGCTGTGGGTGGGCATTCCGTTGCAGGCGTTCCTGTTCCTGGTCGCCCTCGGGGTCGACTACACCATCTTCCTGATGACGCGGGCCCGGGAGGAGGTCGCCGTGCTGGGGCACCGGCGCGGTGTCCTGCACGCGCTCACCGTCACCGGCGGAGTGATCACCAGCGCCGGCGTGGTGCTCGCGACCACGTTCGCCGCGCTCGGCGTACTTCCGCTGGTGCCGTCGGTGCAGACCGGCGTCATCATCGCCGTCGGTGTCCTCATCGACACGTTCCTGGTGCGCAGCCTGTTGATCCCGGCCCTGGCCCTGCATGTCGGCCCCGCCACCTGGTGGCCCGGCAGGCCGGACCGGACGACGACCGAACCGGTGCCACCAACCCTCGCCCCGGCCGGGGCGGCACGCTGACGAAGACGCGGTCCTCGTACCCGACCGTCGCCGCTCGGCCGACCGTTCCCCGCACCCGCCGGGGCGGTCAGCCGGGCGGCGACGGCCGGGTACGACGCTGCCGGGCCACCTCGTACAGCGCGACGGTGCCGGCGGTCGCGGCGTTGAGCGAACTCGCCGAACCGACGATCGGGATCCGGAGCATCCGGTCGCATGCCTGGCGCCACGCGCTGCTCAGCCCGTGTGTCTCGTTGCCGATCAGCAACAGCGTCGGCCCGGTGAGATCGTGTTCGGCGATCTCCACCGCACCGCTCTCGTCGGTACCGACGATCTGGACGGGCGACCCCTGCGCGCGCAGCGTCTCGACCCACTCGACGACCTCCCGGTGGGATCCGGTCCGGACCACGGGTACCGCGAAGAGCGAGCCGGTGCTGGCCCGGACCGCCCTCGGGTCGTACGGGTCGGCGGCGTGTCCGACCACGATCACCCCGGCGGCGCCGAAGGCGTCGGCCGAGCGGACCAGGGTGCCGATGTTGCCCGGTGCCGTGGGGCGGTCGAAGACGACCACCAGTGTCTCCGGCCCGGTCGGGATCCGGTCCAGCCGGTCCGGCGGCAGCCCGACGACGGCGACCAGCTCGGGCAGCCCGTCGTCCTTGCCGCCGAGCTCCGCGAGGAGTTCGGGTGCCATCCCGACCCGGGTGGTCGGCACCTGGTCGAGCAGTTCCGCCGCCCACCGGGACAGTGGGGCGTCGTCGGAGTGCAGCAGGGCGTGGATCGGCCAACCCTGTTGCACGGCCAGGGTGATCGGTCGGACCCCCTGGACGAGGAACTCACCGGCCCGCTGTCGTTTGGTGCGGTTGGTCAACAGGGCCAGCCACTGCTGGAAATTCGCGTTCCGGGTGCTGACCCGCAGGGTCTTCGTCGTCGCCCGGGCCGGGCCGCCGCGGTCGGCCGTACCCGCTCGTCCGGAGGATGCCCCGTACCGGCGTTCCGGGCCGCGGCTGGGGCTGTCCGCAGTCACCGGACGACGATATAC
>NZ_JADPUN010000176.1 GCF_015690345.1 Plantactinospora alkalitolerans
CTGACCGGTCCCGTCCTGACCGGTCTCGTCCTGACCGGTCTCGTCCTGACCGCTCTCGTCCTGACCGCTCTCGTCCTGACCGGGGCGCTGTGCACCGATCGTGGCGGACGGCGGGTCCACCGGCTCCGGGTCGGCGGTCGCCGGCTCCGCCTCGGACGGCCGGCGTCGGGCCTTGCGGGCCGCCCACCACCGTTCGGCGAGCCCGACAGCCAGGAAGGTCAGCCCCACGTACGCCCAGCCGACCAGTACGTCGATCACGTAGTGCTCACCGGCGTAGACCAGGGTGAAGGTCATCGCCAGCGGATAGCAGAGCAGCAGTGGCCACCAGCGCCGCCGGGTCACGCCGAGGAAGAAGACGACCACGAAGAGCGCCCAGGCGGTGTGCAGCGACGGCATCGCGGCCACCGGGTTCGAGGCGATCTGGCCGGCGTTGAGCAGGTTGCCAGCCCCGTGCATGCCGAACTCCTTCCACCCGCGGGTGGAGATCCGGGCGACCTCCTCCAGCATCCCGTACTGGGCGGCCCACCAGGGCGGCGCCGCCGGGTAGATGAAGTAGGTGACCAGGCCGCTGGCGCAGAGGAAGCCCCACCGGCGCATGAACGCCGCCCAGCGGGCCCGCTCCCGCAGCCAGAGCACCACCGCGGCGGCCAGGGTGACCACGAAGTGTGAGAAGTACACCCAACTGACTCCGACGTCCCACCAGTGGATGGCGTCCGGGTCGTAGAGGTGCTGTTGCAACCAGATTGTCGGCACCTGGCCGTCCATGGCCCAGCCGAACATCCACCGGTCGGCGACGATCAACTCCATGGCGTGTGGCGTCGCCCCGTTGTCCGCGAAGCCACGGGACAGGTTGTAGAGGGCCAGCAGCACCACCACGGGGAGCCAGTCCCGGGCGAAGCCCAGGTGGGTACGCCACGGCCGGTCGCTGCGCCACGCGATGGTGGCGGCCCAGAGCCAGGCGAAGGCGTACAGCGGGTCGGTCGGCAGACCGATCAGGAACCAGCCGGCGACGAAGGCCACCGACCAGATCGACATGGCGACGAGCCGACGACGGCGCAGGCCCTCCGGGGCCGGTGGGCCGGGTGGCGACGCGGGCGGGGTGTCGGTAACGGTAACGAGCATCGCCCACCAGGTTAACGGCGCCGCCAGGGAGGACTGCGAGAGGGACGACGGCACCGCGTCGAGCGGTCGACGGCCGCCGCCATCCGGGGCAGGCAGGCAACAAGGCGAGATTTCGCCTATTCCGGATAATACGCCTCTTCGGCCGCTTAGGATTCCCGGGGATTTGCTCGATATCGGTCGGCCGGGGAGCAACAGTGCCACCGTCCAAACAAGAACAGCTCTCGGTGTCGCAGGTGTCGTCCTTCCGCCCTGACATCGAGGGCATGCGAGCGCTCGCCGTCGTTCTGGTGGTGCTCTACCACGTCGGTACGCCGGGATTCGACGGCGGCTTCGTCGGAGTCGACGTCTTCTTCCTGATCTCCGGCTACCTGATCACCGGACTGCTGGTCAGGGAGCGACAGACAACCGGGCGGATCAACCTGCGTCGGTTCTACGCCCGGCGCATCCGCCGGCTGCTTCCCGCGTCGCTCGTGGTGGCGCTCACCACCTTCGGCCTGGCAAAGCTCGTCCTGTCGCCGTTGGGACTGCTCGACCTGCGACAGGACGCCCTTGCCACCCTGGGCTACCTGGCCAACTACTGGTTCGCGCTTCGAAACACGGACTACCTGCACGATCACGTCGGGGCGTCGCTGTACCAGCAGTACTGGTCCCTGGCGGTGGAGGAGCAGTTCTACCTGGTGTGGCCGGTGCTGCTCATCGGTGGTTGCCTCGTGCTGAACCGGCTCGGGGTCGTCAACGCGGCTCGGGTGGTCATCGCCAGCGTGCTCGCCGGGTCGTTCGCGTTGAGCGTCGTCCTGACGACGTCCGCCCAGCCGTGGGCGTTCTTCAGCCTGCCGACCCGCGCCTGGGAACTGGCCCTCGGCGGTCTGCTCGCCCTCTTCCTCGGTCGAGCGGGTTCCTGGCCGGCACCGCTGGCGCAGGCGCTTGGCTGGTGCGGGCTTCTGCTCATCCTCGTCGCGCCGCCGTTGCTGGTGGAAAGCGCGACATTTCCAGGGTGGGCCGCAGCCGTACCGGTGATCGGGGCGGCGATGGTGATCTCCGTAGGGACACGTCATCGCGGGCCGCTGCAGACAGTGCTCGGCAGTGCTCCGCTGACCTTCATCGGCCGGCTGTCGTACTCGATATACCTGTGGCACTGGCCCCTGCTGGTCCTGGCCGGTGGAATCCGTGGCGGTTCTCTGTCCTGGCCGGCCCGGGGAGCCGTGCTTGCCGGGACCGTGGTCGTCGCGTGGCTGACCTATCGACTGGTGGAGAACCCGTTACGGCATCAACGATGGCTCAGCGCGAGGCCCGTCTGGTCGATAGCCGTCGGTGCCGCCAGCACCGCCGTCGGCGCTGCCGCCGCCGTCCTGATCGCGATACCACCGGTTCTTCACGTCGATCGCACGGCCGAGCCCGTCGCCGGCTCCGCCATCGGGCAGGAGGACTGGACCAGCTACGTCCCGAGCAACCTCAACCCTCCCCTGCGGTCCGCCGGAGCCAATTTCCCGTCGATCTTCTCCGACGGCTGCCACGCCGACTTCCACGACGAGGTCGTCCAGAACTGCGTGTACGGGCAGGCCGGTTCGGAGGTCACCGTGGTCCTGTTCGGCGATTCACATGCCGCCCAGTGGTTTCCGCCGCTGAGAGCGGTCGCCGACCGGCGCGGGTTCCGTCTCGTGTCGTTGACGAAGTCCGGATGTCCGAGCGCGAGCGTACGCAAGGTGAGCAATTATCTCGGCCGCGAATACCACGAGTGCGACGAATGGCGCTCCCGAGCCCTCGACCGGATCGCCACGGAGCGGCCCGAGCTGGTGATCATCGCGAACAGTACGAACGCCACTCACGATGGGGCCGTTCCGAAGCAGGAGTGGCTGGCCGGTATGGAAAAGACTCTCGACCGGCTCTCCTTCGTACCACGTCTGACAGTGCTGGCCGACACCCCCTATGCCGACGCCGACGTCCCGGGCTGCCTGTCGGCACGGCTCTCTGCCGCGTTGGCCTGCAGTCTTCCCCGAGCCACCTCCGTCAACGTCGACTTGAGTCGGAGCGAGGCAGAACTGGTACGCGGCAAGGGCCGCCAGGTGCGCGATCTCAACGACTACCTCTGCTCCGCGCGGGAGTGCCCGCCGATCATCGGCGACACCCTGGTCTACATCGACAGACACCATCTCAGCCCGCAGATCACCCTCACGCTGGGCAACGTCATAGAACGACACGTGCTGTCGAACGTCACCGCTTCCGGGCAGACGGAGCCCGACTAGCGCGGTGCGGAACGGCTCGACCCGGCGCCACTAGCAACTGGCTTGCTAGCGTAGCAACTCGATTGCTAGTGTCCCGACATGTCAGTGTCCCGGATCCTCCTCGGACTGCTCGAACCGAGCTCCCAGCACGGTTACGTGCTGCGGCGCCGCTACGACGAGTGGTTCGGCACCAGTCGGCCGCTCAAGTCGGCCCAGGTCTACGCCACCCTGAACCGGCTCGACCGCGACGGGCTGATCAGCCTCGCCGGGGTCGCCGCCGGAGTCGGCCCCGACCGTCGGGTCTACGCCATCAGCGAGGCCGGAGTCGTCGAGTTGGACCGCTGGCTCGACGAGCCGGACGTGCCCGAGGTGACCGCCAGCCGCAAGGTTCTCTTCGCCAAGGTGCTCATCGCGCTCTCCAGCGGCCGGCCCGCCGAGCCGATGCTCGACCGACAACGCCAGGCACACCTGGCCCGGATGCGCGAGCTGCGGGTCCAGCGGCAATCCGGCGATCTGCTCGGGCAACTCGACGCCGACTTCGAGATGTACCACCTCGACGCGGATCTCCGGTGGATCGACGGCGCGGCCGCCCGGCTCAACCGGCTGGCCGCGCTCGTCAACGCCGCCCCCGACCCGGCGGCGGCCGTACCCGGCACCCACGGCGCGCGGCAGGAGAACCGATGATCCTCAAGGCCAGCAACCTCGCCATCCGATTCGGCCAGACCGTCGCGCTGCGCGACGCCGACGTGGCGATCTCCCCCGGCGAGATCGTCGCCATCATGGGGCCGTCCGGGTCCGGCAAGTCGACACTGCTGCACGTGCTCGCCGGCATCCTCCGCCCCGAGCACGGCGAGGTACACCTCGACGAACAGCGGATCGACAACCTCTCCGACAGTCGGCGCAGCAGACTGCGGCTCCGCTCGTTCGGCTTCGTCCTCCAGTTCGGCGACCTGGTCCCCGAGCTGTCGCTGCGGGAGAACGTCGAACTGCCGCTGCGGCTGCTCTCCGCCCCCAGGGCCGAGGCCCGGACCCGCAGCAGGGAACTGCTCCGGCAGCTGGAGGTGGACGACCTGGCCGACCGGCGCCCCGGCCAGGTCTCCGGCGGCCAGGCGCAACGGGCGGCGGTGGCCCGGGCCCTGGTGCACCGGCCATCGGTCATCTTCGCCGACGAGCCCACCGGCGCGCTGGACAGTGCCGCCGGTGAGGTGGTGCTGGACGCGCTGACCGGACTGGCCCGCAAGGAGGGCAGCGCCGTCGTGATGGTCACCCACGAGGCCCGGGTCGCCGCGTACGCCGACCGCACCGTCTTCCTCCGCGACGGACGGGTAGCAGCGTGAGCGCGAGGAGTGAGCCGGGTTTGCGAGCCCCGCAGTCCCGAACGAAAAGCGAAACCGTGAGCGCGAGGAGTGAGCCGGGTTTGCGAGCCCCGCAGTCCCGAACGAAGGGGGTAGCAGCATGAGGCGCTGGGTCTGGCTCGGGCTTCGGCTGTCGATCGGCTCCGGGCGGGGCGGACTGCTGCGTACCGCGCTGATGTCGTCGGGGGCGGCGCTCGGCGTACTGCTGGTGCTGGGCGCCCTCGCCACCGTCTCGGTCGCCGGGGCGCAACACGAGCGGGCGCAGGCGCGTACCCCGGTGTGGGACGAGACGGGCGCGAGCGCGACCACGCTGCGGGTGACGGACATCGGGGACGGGATCGGCAACCGGCCGCTGCGGCGTACCGTCGTGGCCGGAGTCACCGCCGACAGCCCGCACCCGCCGGGCATCGCCGCGCTCCCCCGGCCCGGGGAGATCATCGTCTCGCCGGCACTGCGCGACCTGATCGCCGACGACCCCCGGGCCGCCGGCCGGTTCCCGCAGCGGATCGTCGGCACGATCACCCAGGCCGGCCTGCTGGCCCCCAACGAACTGCTGGCGTACGTCGGCACGGACCCTGCCCCGCCGCCGCCACCGGAGCATGCCGAACTCCGGGAGCACCAGCCGGTCACCGGCTTCGGCGCCCCCCTTCAGTACGCCCTCGGCGCGGAGAGTTCCGGCCCGGACGCCTTCACCCCGGCCCGACTGCTCGGGCTCGCCTTCGCCCTGTTCGTGCTGGTGCCGTTCGGCGTCTACCTGGCCACCTGCGCCCGGCTGTCGGCCTCCACCCGGGATCGCCGGATCGCCGCGCTGCGCCTGCTCGGGGTCTCGGGTCGAGAGGCGACCCTGGTCAACGCGGTGGAAACCGGAATCGTCACCTCCGCCGGTGCCCTGCTCGGCCTGGCCGGGTACGCGCTGCTCGGCCCGCTCTCCCAGGGCTGGCGGATCGGCCGGCTGCACTGGTACGCCGCCGACCTCTCCCTGCCGGCCATGGTGATCGTGGTGGTGCTGACGGTCACCGTCGCCTACGCGGTCGCGATCGGGGTCGTCGCCACCTGGCCCGCCCGGACCAACCCGCTGGCGGTACGCCGGGACGCGCCGAGCCGCCGACCCGGGCTCTGGCGGCTGTTTCCCCTGCTCGCCGGGCTGGGTTGCGCGGCGCTGGCCGCCGTGCTCGGCGGAAAGGATCCGGGGCAGCCCGAGGCTCTCCTCTTCGCCGGCGCGCTACTGCTGACCGGGCTGGCGCTGCCGCTGGCCCTGCCGACCCTCGGATACGCGGCGGCCGGGCTGGTGGCCCGGTTGCCCGGTACCCCGGTCTGGCTGGAGCTGGCCGCCGCCCGGCTGCGCCACGCCCCCGGCGTGGCACCGCGGCTGGTCGCCGCGCTGACCGTGATGATCTACGTGGCCGGACTGGGAACGCTCGGCGTCGGCCTGCTGGCCAACGACCGGGGGCTTGTGCCGACCGACGACCGGGGCGGGGCCGAGCTGTACCAGGTCCTCGGGCCCGGTTCGGTGCCGACGGCCGAGCTGCGGCAGCTGCCCGGCGTCCAGGTCGTCGACCTGCGCAGCGTCCAGGCGACCGTCGACGGCCGAGCGAGCACCCTGCTCCTCGGGGCCTGCGCCGACCTCACCGGCACCTTCGTGCTCCGGCCCGGGGAGACCTGTGTGGACGGCACGACCTACCGGCTGGAGTTCGATGGGGGGTATGGCTGGGCCGGGCCCCCGGAACCCGGTACCGAGGTGGTCACCGAGGGCGGGGTCCGGATCCCGGTTCCGGAGCAGGTCCTGCACCTGACCGCGCGGTTCAACATGGCCCAACTCGGTGAACTGCTGATCCCCCGCCAGTCACCACTCGGCGCCACGCTGGAATCCTCGGCGCTGTTCTGGCCGGCGCTGGTCGCCGCCGACCTGGCCACCGCCGACCGTGCCGCGCGGGTTGTCGCGGCCCGTTCGCCGGCCAGCTTCCTCCAGGGCAACTTCGGAACGCGACAGGGCTTCGACGGCAACCTGCTGGTGACACTGCTGGTCACCGGGCTGACCGTGAGCTTCGTGCTCGGCATCGGCGCGTTCGCCGCCGCCGCGGTCGACCGGACGATGGAACGCCGCCGTGGCAACGCCACCCTGTCCGTGGTCGGCACCAGCCCCCGGACCATCACCGCCGGGGAGGTGGCGTTCGGGGCACTGCCGCTGACCATCGGACTCACCCTGGCAAGTCTCGCCACCGCCGCGCTGGCGGCCACCCTGGCCAGCCTGCTCGACCTCGCTATGGGGCGGGTGCTCGACCGGATCGCCCCGACCCTCTGGCTCGCGGCCGGCGCCCTGGTGGTGGGGCTGGTGCTGATCGCCGTACCGGCCTGGCTGACCCAGCGGATCACCGCCGAGCAGTTGCGCCGGCCCTGATCGGGGGCGAGTCAGCAGGGACGGCTGGTGTCCCGGGCCGGTCGGTCGCCGTTACGCGGCCCGGCCGGCCCGGGACGACGGACGTCCGGCATCGGGACGACGGACGTCCGGCGTCGACGAGTGCGCGGGCCACGGGCGGGGCGCAGCGGGCAGTTGCCGGCGACCTCCGCACAGCCGCCGCCGGTGCCGTTGCTCCGGTTGCTTCCGCATCCGACCGCGCCGCCCACGGACTCGCGGCGCAGCCACCACGGGTCCCCGGCAGCGGGGCTGTCGACCATCCGATCGTTTCGGTCCCGGTCAGGCGTGTCGCCGACCGGCGCAGCCGGAACATCTAGGCTCTGCCCATGGAACAGCAGCGCCCCGTCGAGCCGGAGTCGGCCCGGGAACCGGGGTCGGGCCAGGAGTCGGAGCAGGTGACGGGCCAGCGGCAGGAACGCGAGCGTCCGCCCGAATCCGAGGGCGTCTTCCCACCGGGGCTGACCGCCCGGGTCGAACTGACCGTCACCGACGTCGACACCGCGCAGGCGGTCGGCTCGGGAGACGTACCCGTGCTCGGCACGCCCCGGGTGCTGGCACTGGCCGAGGCGGCCACGGTGGCCGCGACGGCCCGCCGGCTGCCACCGGGAATGACCACCGTGGGCCTGCGGGTCGAACTGGACCACCGGGCACCGACCCCGGTCGGTCGGACCGTCGTGGCGCAGGCCCGGCTGGCAAAGGTCGACGGGCGACGGCTGCTGTTCGAGGTGACCGTCACCGAGGGAACGACGACGGTCGCGGACGGCCGGGTCGAGCGGGTCATGGTCGACCGGCAGCGCTTCGTGGACCGGGCGCTCGGCAACTCATGACCGTCGCCTTCACCGAGATCGCCGACCGGGTGTACGTGCTGCGACAGCCGATGCTCGACGTCAACGTCACCCTGGTGCTCGGCCACGGCGAGGCGCTGGTGGTGGACACCCTCTCCACCGCCGCCCAGGCCGCCGAACTGGTCGCCGCGGTCCGGGTGCTCACCTCGGCCCCGTTGACCGTGGTCAACACCCATCACCACTTCGACCACTGCTTCGGCAACGCCACCGTCGCCGCCGACCAGCACCGACCGGTGTACGCCCACCAGGCGACCCTCCAACTCCTCCGCGAACACGCCGCCGCGTGCCGCCGGGACGCGTACGACGAGATGCTGAACGCCGATCCCGGGCTCGCCGCCGAACTCGCCCGGACGACGATCCTCGCGCCGACGCACGCCGTACACCAGGAATCCACGGTGGATATCGGTGGCCGGACGGTGCTCCTGCGGCACCTCGGGCGGGGCCACACCGAGGGCGACCTGGTGGTGCAGGTGCCCGACGCCGACGTACTGGTCACCGGTGACCTGATCGAGGAGAGTGGGCCACCGGCGTTCGAGGACGCGTATCCGCTGGAGTGGGTGGAGACGGTGGCCGAGCTGCTCCGGCTCACCACCCCGGGCACCATGGTGGTACCGGGACACGGCGCCGTGGTCGGCCAGGACTTCATCCAGGTCCAGCACGACGACCTGGCCACGATGAGCTGGCTGATCCGCAACGGTGACGCCGACCGGGCGCCGGCCGAGCGGGTCGCCGCGCGGACCCCGTTCGACCCGGAAGCCGGGCTCACCGCCGTCCGGCGTGGATACGCCGAACTGCGCGGCGACGCCTGACCGGATCCCGCCGCCGCGAGCGGCCGTGCCGGCTCCACGAGGCCGTGCCGGGCAGACCGGCCACGTCCGGCCGGTTACCAGGTCGGGTCGGAAATCGGCGGGTCGCATCTTGCCGCGTCAGATTCGGAAAGCGGCGGGTCGCATCTTGCCGCGTCAGGTCGGAAAGCGGTGGGCCACCTCTGCCCGGGTCGGCATCGCGACCGCGCCGCCGGGTGACTCGCAGACCAGCCCGGCGACCCGGAGCGCGTAGCCGACCCGCTCCAGCCAGCCGGTCGGCTCCGTCGGCGACCCGTCGATGATCAGGTCGGCGATCAGGGCCGCCATCACCGAATCGCCGGCTCCGGTCGCGTCGACCGCCTCGACCACGGGGGCTGGCAGCCAGACCGGTGCTCCGCCCGTGCCCGTCGAGACCAGTGCGCCGCGCGCCCCTGCGGTGATCACGACGGTGCCGGCCCCGAGAGCATGCAGCCGCAGCGCCACGGCCTCGGCCGATGCCTCCCCGTACAGCACCTCGGCATCGGCGGCGCTCAACTTCACCAGGTCGGCGGAGCAGACGAAGCCGGCCACCACCTCCCGCAGGTCGGCGACCGCGGCCTGGTCCGGCAGCAGCCGGGGCCGGACATTCGGATCGAAGACCCGCAGGCCGGTGGCGAGCGCCCAGGCCCGCCGGGCGGCGGCGAGCACCGGCGGGCAGAGCAGCACGATCGAGCCGGCGTAGAGCACCGCCGCGTCAGTGATCAGCGGTACGTCGAGATCCTCCGGCCCGAGCAGCCCGTAGGAGAGCGGCTCACCGTAGAACCGGAAGTCCGGCTCGGCTCCGGCGAAGGTGGCCACCCCGAGCGTGGTCGGAGCGGGTCGCACCACGACGCCCTGCCGGCCGACCCCGGCGGTGTCGAGGAAGCCCCGGATCCGCCCGGCGAGTACGTCGTCACCGAGCGACCCGACGAATTCCACCTCGGCGCCGAGCCGGGCCGCCCCGACGGCGACGTTGAGCGGCCCCCCGCCGATCGCCTGCCGGTACACCGGTTGCCCGTCGTACTCCCCGTCCAACAGGTCGACCAGTGCCTCGCCGAGCACCACCGCGTAACCCATCGCGCCTCCCCGATCCATCGCCGAGCACCATGCCGATCCCGATAACCCCGCGTCTGACCCACCCGTCGATGCCATCCCCGTACCCACGTCCTGACCGCGCTGATGTCACACCTCGCGAGCACACTCCGGCGTCATGACGACGGCACACGAGACTGTCTCGAAATACTGGACCATCTGCGAGGCGCGCGACTGGACGGGCTTCGCCGCACTGCTCGCCGAGGACGTGGTCTACGACCTGCCACAGCCCCGCCAGCGGATCAACGGACGCGACGCGTTCGTACGCTTCAACGTCGAGTATCCCGGCGACTGGCACGTGACGGTCGAGCGGGTGGTGGGCGAGGGCGCGCACGCGGCGTCGTGGGTCCGGGTCGCCGTGGACGGGGAGGACCTGCCGGCGCTCTCCTTCTTCGAGTTCGACGATGCCGGTCTGATCGTCCGGATCACCGAGTTCTGGCCGGAGCCGTACGACCCACCGGCCGGTCGGGAGCACCTGGCCGAGAACTACTGATCCGATCCGATCCCCGATCGGTCCGATCCGATCCCTGGTCAGCTTCCCGGCCGGTCGACCACGGTCGATCGGCCGGAAGTGTCTCATCGAGATCTGCCTATTGCGTCGGAGCCGGATTCGTGATGCGATTGCCCGTACCGAGCCAGTGCGGGGGCTGACGCGCTGTGCCGGGTGCCGGCAGGGGCCACGCCGAGGAGCACACATCCGTGATCGGACTGTGCGCCGTGTCGCCGCCTGCCGTCCGGCAGATACCAGCCCACCACCCTCCGGGGCAGGCCGGCGATACCGCAAACAGTGTCGGAAGCGGGCGCCCGCCTGCCGCGGGTCCCCCGCAGGTTGCCCGCAGCGTCAACTTCCCGCTGCGGTACCGCCCCCAGAAGGAGAACTCGGTGAAACGTCTTCGCAGGATCGCGGTGCTCGGCGCCGTGGCCGCGCTTACCGCCGGCGTGATCGCGGTGGTCAATCCCAGCCCGGCCGTCGCCCACGGTGCCGCAATGGCACCGGGCAGCCGTACCTTCCTCTGTTGGAAGGACGGGCTCAGCCCACAGGGCGACATCCGCCCCAACAACCCGGCGTGCGCGGCGGCGGTCGGGCAGAGCGGGGCCAACTCGCTCTACAACTGGTTCAGCGTGCTGCGCTCGGACGCGGGCGGCCGGACCACCGGTTTCGTTCCGGACGGGCAGCTCTGCAGCGGTGGGAACAGCAGCTTCAGCGGCTACAACCTGGCCCGCAACGACTGGCCGCTGACCCACCTCACCGCTGGCGGGAACTTCAACTTCAAGTACAGCAACTGGGCCCACCACCCCGGCACGTTCTACTTCTACGTGACCCGGGACGGTTTCAGCCCGACCAGCGCGCTGAACTGGAGCAGCCTGGAGAGCACGCCGTTCCTGACGGTGACCAACCCGCCGCAGCAGGGCTCGGTCGGCAGCAACGAGGGCCACTACTACTTCAGCGGGCAACTGCCGAGCGGTAAGAGCGGCCGGCACATCATCTACTCCCGCTGGGTCCGTTCGGACAGCCAGGAGAACTTCTTCGGCTGCTCCGACGTGGTCTTCGACGGCGGAAACGGCCAGGTGACCGGGGTCGGGTCGGGCGGCACGAACCCCACCAACCCGCCGACCAGCCAGCCCACCAGCCAGCCCACCAGCCAGCCGACCAACCCGCCGACCACGGCACCGGGTGGCTCGGCCGGCTGCTCCGCCGCCTACCGCCTCACCGGTAACTGGTCCGGTGGCTTCCAGGCGGACGTGACGGTCAGCAACACCGGAACCTCGTCGCTCAGCGGCTGGACCGTCCGGTGGACCTTCGCGAACGGCCAGACCATCGGCAGCCTGTGGAACGGTACGCACAGCCAGAGCGGAAGCTCGGTGACGGTGCGCAATGTCGGTCACAACGGCAATCTCGCACCCGGTGGGACCGGGACGTTCGGCTTCACCGGCAGCGTCAGCGGCAGTACCAACGCCGTGCCGACGCTGACCTGCAGCAGTCCGTAACCACCACCGCACACCGAACGGGCCCGGCGCCGATGGCGCCGGGCCCGTTTTCGGTGAGGTGAGGTGAGGTGAGGTGTTAGGAAGGGGCCCTTCTTCTACAGAAAACGATAAGAAGGGGCCCTTCCTTTCACTTTGTCAGCGGACCATGCTGCCGACTACCGGCTTGGTGAGGAGGGCGGACTGGTTGCGCTGGATGCCCGGGTCGAGGGTGCGGGCCACGAAGATCGCATGCCAGACGCAGAAGATGAGGACCGTCCAGATCTTGCGGGAGTGGTCGGCCTCGCCCCGCCGGTGCTCCTCGAGCAGCCGCATCGCGTACGACAGGTCGAGCAGGTCACCCGCGCCGGAGATCGAGAAGATGTGCCGCGCCCAGTCGTACATCTCGCCGGCCAGCCAGACTCGGGTCGGGGTCGGGAAGCCCAACTTCCGCCGGTTGACGATGGCCGGCGGAACGACGCCCTGCAGGGCCTGCCGCATCGCGTACTTGGTGGCATCGGAACGGGGCGGCAGTTTCAGGTCGACCGGAATGCCGGCGGCGACGTCGAAGACCTCACGGTCGAGGAACGGCACCCGCACCTCCAGCGAGTGCGCCATCGAGATCCGGTCCGCCTTGACCAGGATGTCGCCGCGCAGCCAGGTGTAGAGGTCGATGTACTGCATCTTGGTCACGTCGTCCAGTTCGGTGGACTCCGCGTAGATCGGGGCGGTGACGTCGGTGTACCGCACCGAGGGGTCGTACCGGCGCAGCAGGTGCTGCTTCTCCTCCTCGGTGAACATCCGGGCGTTGCCGTAGTAGCGCTCCTCGATCGGGGTGGTGCCGCGCTCCAGGAAGCTCTTGCCCTTCACCCCCTGCGGAATCGCCTTGGAGACCGCGCGCAGCCCCTTCTGGACCCCGCCGGGCAGGCCGTTGACCGCACCGAGCGACAGCGGCTCCCGGTAGATGGTGTATCCGCCGAAGAACTCGTCCGCGCCCTCGCCGGAGAGCACCACCGTGACGTGCTCGGCGGCCTTCTTCGCGACGAAGTAGAGCGGCACCAGGGCCGGGTCGGCGACCGGGTCGTCCAGATGCCAGACGATCTTCGGCAGCGCCTCCATCATGTCCTGCGGCCCGATCTTCGTCGGGATGGTGGTGACCCCGAGGTGCCGGGCCGAGTCCTGGGCCACCTCGATCTCCGAGTACCCGTCGACGTCGTAGCCGACGGTGAAGGTCAGGATGTTCGGGTTGAACTCCCGGGCCAGCGCCACCACGGCGGTCGAGTCGATGCCGCTGGACAGGAAGCAGCCCACCGGTACGTCGGCACGCATGTGCATCCGGACGCTCTCCCGCAGCGTCTCGCGGATCCGGTCGTACAGCTTCTGCGGCTCCTGGACCGGGGCGGGCCGGAACACCGGCCGGTACCAGCGGCGTACCTCGATCTGCTGGCCCGGCGTCCAGGTCAGGTACTCCCCCGATCCGATCCGGCTGATCCCCTGGTGCAGGGTGCCGGGCTCGGGGACGTACTGGAGGGTCAGGTAGTGCGACAGGCTGGCGGTGTCCACGCCCGCGTCGCCGGCGTGCGCCGAGGGGGCGAAGGGCAGCAGCGCCTTCTTCTCCGAGGCGAGGTAGAGACCGTCCCGGGTCTGCAGGTAGTGCAGCGGCTTGATCCCGAAGTTGTCCCGGGCGCCGAAGGCCCGGCGCAACTGCCGGTCCCAGATGACGAAGGCGAACATCCCGCGCAGCCGGGTGAGCACCTGCTCGCCCCAGTAGTGGAACCCGGCGACGATCACCTCGCCATCGCCGTTGGTGGAGAACTGGGCGCCGTAGTCGCGGGCCAGTTCCTCGCGCAGCTCGATGTAGTTGTAGATCTCACCGTTGAAGGTCAGCAGGTAGCGGCCGTTCGCGTACGGCAGCGGCTCGTGGCTGAGCGCCACGTCGATGATCGACAACCGCTTGTGCGCGAAGACGGCGTCGGTGTACCCGTCCGGCGTCGAAATCACCTCTACACCGGTCTCGTCCGGTCCTCGGTGGTGCAGGCATTCCAACGCGCCGGCCAGGGCGTCCCGATGCGCGCCGGCGTTGCCGTGCGCGCTGAAAAAGGCCAGGAGTCCGCACATGGCGGTCATCTTTCCACGCGGACCTGTGCGGCGTGCCGGCACCGCCGGGAGACCGGACCCGGTCCGGCACGGTACCGTCGGATCACGCCAGAAGCGGGATCAGGTCAGCCGGACGAGGAACCGGATCGACCTCGCGAGGATCCGACCAGACGTCGCGGGAGATCGGGCCGAGCCGGACGAGGGAGGAGCGGCGATGTCCGACGAGCGGACCGACATCACGGCAGAGCCGGGACAGACTGACCCGGCCCGTACCGAGTCACACGACCCGGACTTCCCGGAGAAGTTCCTCGAGTTCATGCGGCAGGGGTGGCGGGACAGCACGCTGCCGGTCGGGCCGCGCCCCGAGGTGCCGAACTACGCCAAGCGCCGGGCGGCACTGTCGGCCGCGCTGGCCGGTGAGACCCTGGTGATCCCCACCGGTCCGGAGAAGGTCCGGGCGAACGACACCGAGTATCCGTTCCGGCCGGGCAGCGACTTCGCATATCTGACCGGCGACCACGCTCCCGACAGCGTGCTGGTGCTCCGCCCGAACGGCTCCGGCCACGACGCCGTGCTGTACATGCGGCCCCGGTCGTCCCGGGACAACGACGAGTTCTTCCGCAGCCGCAACGGCGAGTTGTGGGTCGGCCGCCGGCACACCCTGGCGGAGAAGTCCACCGAGCTGGGCATCGAGACCGCGCCGCTGGAGGAGCTGGCGGACGCGCTGGCCGACTGCGCCCCCCGGCGGACCCGGGTGCTGCGCGGGCTGGACCCGTCGGTCGACGCCGCCGTACGTTCGTACGAGCCGCGCAGGCCGGAGGCGCCGGCCGCCGGGCAGGAGGAGCAGCCGACCCCGCTCGGCCGGGACCGGGAACTGGCCGCACTGCTCGCCGAGCAGAAACTGGTCAAGGACGAGTGGGAGATCGCCCAGCTCCAGGAGGCGATCGACGCCACCGTACGCGGCTTCGAGGACGTGGCCCGGGTGCTGCCGGCCGACCGGCCGGTGACCGAGCGGCTGGTCGAGGGAGTCTTCGGGCTGCGGGCCCGGCACGACGGCAACGGCGTCGGCTACAACTCGATCGTCGGCTCCGGTGAGCACGCGACGATTCTGCACTGGATCCACAACACCGGCCTGACCCGGCCGGGTGAACTTCTGCTGATGGACATGGGGGTGGAGGGGCACAACCTCTACACCGCCGACGTCACCCGGGTGGTGCCGGTCTCGGGCACCTTCAGCCCACTGCAACGGCAGGTGTACGACATCGTCTTCGCCGCACAGCAGGCCGGCATCGACGTCATCCGGCCCGGGGTCGCGTTCAAGGACGTGCACCGCACCTGTATGCGGGTGCTCGCCGAAGGACTCTCCGACCTGGGGCTGCTGCCGGTCAGCGTGGACGAGGCGATGGACGAGGAGTCGATGGTCTACCGCCGGTGGACGCTGCACGGCTTCGGGCACATGCTCGGGATCGACGTACACGACTGCGCCAACGCCCGCAAGGAGCAGTACCGGGACGGCATCCTCGGCGAGGGCTACGTGCTCACCGTTGAGCCCGGGCTCTACTTCCAGCCCGAGGACGACCTGGTTCCCGAGGAGTTGCGCGGAATCGGCGTACGCATCGAGGACGACGTGCTGGTCACGGCGGACGGCGCGGTCAACCTGTCGGTGGGGCTGCCGCGCCGGGCCGACGAGGTGGAGGCGTGGCTCGACGCCCAGCGCACCGCCGGCCCCCGGCTGCCCGGCTGAGCTGGCCGCGAGCCGGGCGGCTGAGCCTGGCCCGAGTCCGGCCGGCAGCCATCGCCGACGGTCGCTGCCAGCAGTCCGCGACGGTACGATGGCGCTGCGTCATCACCCGAACGGTAGGGAAGGCGTCCGTGCACGAGAGCAACCTCGGCGAGCCGCCCCGGGCCCCGACCAAGAGCGTGCTGAGGCTGGCCTTCGCGCTCGCCGGGGTGGTCGCCTTCGTCTGCGGCTACGTCGGGCTGTACCAGCACCTGTCCAGGTCCGGCGAGTACGGCCACACCCCGTTCGACCTGTTCTACTACGACCTGCAGCTCTTCGTGCTCGGCGCACCGCCGCTGGACGAGGGTGGGCCGTTCCCTCCGCTGCTGGACATCGCCCGGTTCGCGGCACCGGCCGTCACCGCGTACGCCGTGGTGGAAGCCTGCCGGCTGCTGTTCGCCACCGAACTGCGTCGGCTCCGGGACCGGAACGCCCGCGGACACGTGATCGTCTGCGGCGACGGCCTCGTGGCGGACACCCTGACCCGCCGGCTCCGGGCCGCCGGCCGGCGGGTGGTGACCGTACGCTCCGACATCGGCACGGCGTCCGGGGTGGGCGGGGTGGCCCGGGCCGCCCGGGATCCCAGCGTGCTGCACGGTGCGGGGATCAGCCGGGCCCGAGCCGTCTACGCCTGCACCGACGACAGCGCCACCAACGCCGCGATCGGACTGGCGGCGGCCCGGCACGGCCGCTCCCCGCTGGCCGTCTACGCCCAGGTCGGCGATCCCGAACTCTGCCTGGCGTTGCAGGCCCGGCATCTCGGTCTGGCCCGGCAGCCCGGCGCCCGGCTGGACTTCTTCAACGTCGACGACCTCGCCGCCCGGAAGCTCCTCACCGAGGAACCGCTGATCGCCGTGGCCGGGCGGCCACCCCGGGTGGTGATCCTCGGGGCCACCGCGTTCGGCCGGGCGGTGCTGGTCGAGCTGGCCCGACGGTGGCGGGTACGCGACCCGCACGGCACCCACATGATCCCGCTGGCGCTGGTCGACGAGTCGGCGACCGAGGTGGCGGCCCAGCTCACCCACCGGTACCCGTTCCTGGCCCGGGTCTGCCGGATCATCCCGCTCGACGGCGGGCTCACCGACCTGCCGCAGCGGCTTCCCCGGATCGGGTTCCCGTTGCCTCCGGACCGGGTCTTCATCTGCTACGACGACGAGGAGCAGGCGCTGAAGACCGCGTTGACCGCCGAGCAGTTGTGGCACGGCGGCCCCGGTTCGATGGTCGTCCGGTTGGACCGGCTGGCCAACCTGCGGGAGGCGTTCGGCAGCGGACACGGCATCGGCGTCCTCGACGACCTCTCCGGGGCGCTCCGGCTCTACGGCGTGGTGCACGCCGCGTGTGATCCGGCGCTGATCGGGGACGATCTGGTGGAGCGGTTGGCCCGGGTGATCCACGAGAGCTACGTGGTGGCCCGCCGCCGGCACGGCGAGCAGCCCGGCACCAACCCGTCGCTGGTGCCCTGGGAGGAACTCTCGGAGACCCTGCGGAGGGCCAACCGGGAGCAGGCCAAGGACATCGGGCGCAAGCTGCGCGAGCTGGGCTGCGCCCTGTCGCCGCGGGTCGGGCCGGGCGACGAGCACGCCCTGGCGGAACCGGAGATCGAGCGGCTGGCGATCCTGGAGCACCAGCGCTGGCTGGCGGAGCAGCAGGCCGGCGGCTGGCAGTACGCCCCCGACCGCGACGACGCGCGCCGTCTGCACCCGGCGTTGAGCCCCTGGGAGGATCTACGGGAGGATCTACGCGAACGAAACCACGAGGCGGTCCGGGAATTGCCGGTCATCCTGGCCGACGCGGGCTTCAGGATCGTCCGGGTCGGGCACGCGTAACGACGAACGGACGGTGCTCGATGGCCCGCATCGGTGTCACTGGTCATGTAGTGCTCGCCGACGGAACCGCAGATCTGGTCTACGCCCGGTTGACCGAGGAGCTACGGCCGTACGCCGGGCCGGACCTGCTCGGGATAACCTGCCTCGCCGACGGCGCCGACCAGCTCTTCGCCCGAGCGGTCCTCGCCTCCGGCGGCAGGTACGAGGTGGTCATCCCCGCCCGGGACTATCGGCGGCGGGCGGTCGAGGCGCACAACCTGGCGACCTTCGACGACTTGCTACGCCAGGCGAGTTCGGTGTCGTACATGCCGTTCCCGCAGTCCGGCCGGGAGGCGTACCTGGCGGCGAGCATGGAGATGCTGCACCGCTGCGATCGCCTGTTCGCCGTCTGGGACGGCCGACCGTCGGCCGACGTGGGCGACACGGCGGACGTCGTACAGGCCGCGCACGCGCGCCACCTGCCGGTCACCGTGCTCTGGCCGACCGGGGCGCGGCGGCGCTGACCGTACGGTCCGGGCCGGCTCGGCGTCCGGTTCCGCGATTGATGTCCGCTTCTAGAATCGAGTTCGTGCCCGAGCCCCAGCGGATGCGGATCCCGGTGTTCCTCTCCACCCCGACCGCACTCTCCGACCCCCAGCTTGCCGCCCGGACCTTCGTGGAGAAGGCGCTGCGCCGCAACGGGCTGGAGCCGAGGACCCTCGGCGCGACCGACTATCCGAGCGACTTTCCGTTGAAGGAGGTCCACGCCATCGGTCGGCACTGCTCCGGCGGCGTGATCCTGGGGTTCGAGCAGATCCGGGTGACCGCCGGGGTGAACAAGCCCGGTACGCCGAAGGAGCAGAAGATCACCAAGCCGATGGGGATCCCGACCCCGTGGAACCAACTGGAGGCGGGCCTGCTGTTCGGTCTCGGCCTTCCACTGCTCATCTTTCGTGAGGACGGAATCTCGGGCGGCATCTTCGACACCGGGGTGACCGACGTGTTCCTCCAGCCCATGCCCGACGGTACGCAGCGGGGCGGACGTAACGGGTTCGAGCAGGTCCTGGGCAAGTGGCGGGCGGCGGTGGTGAGCCACTACTACCGCGACCTGCGCTGACCGGCATTTCGACGAACGGTCCGGTCACTGCCGCTCAGCGTCTGGTCACCGCGTCGTTGCCGGTGAGCAGGGCACGGGCCAGCGGGGTGAGCGTGTGATGGGCCGCCTTGCCGTGCCGGGTCGTCCGCAGCAGTCCGGCATCGCGCAACACGCTGGCATGCTGTGACGCCGACGGCGTGCTGATCCCCGCCCGCCGGGCCAGGTCCGTGGTGTTCGCGCCGACCAGCGCGGCCCGGAGCACTGCGGCCCGGGATCGGCCGAGCAGCGCGGTGAGGGGATCGCCGGAGACGGCGGCGGCCCCGAGGGCGTACGCCGGGACCGGCCGGTGCCCCGGGGCCCGGTGTTCCGCGGCCCGGTGTTCGGCGGGTCGGTGTTCAGCGGGTCGGGGGCGCCGAACCGGGTAGACCACGACGACCGACTCGGGTTGGCCTCCCACCCAGAGTTGGCGGGCGAAGACCGACGGCACCAGCAGCAGTCCGGCGCCTGCGGGTCGCAGGTCGAGGTCCACCGTGGAACCGACACTGAGCACCGGATTGCGCCAGGTCGCCCACGGGTCGAGCAGCGCGAGCAGTGCCTCCACCCCACCGGTGGCCAGGGCCCGGCTGCGTTCGTTGACGTCGAGCCGGACGACCGACTCCCAGGCGGAGAGTTCGTCGACCACCCATCGGTCGTAGTAGGCACGGACGGCCGCCGCGAGCGTCCGTACCCGCCCCACCGAGTTGGTGAGCAGCCACTCCAGCGCCCCTTCGAGGTTGCGATCCTCGGGCAACGGGGCGAGCAGGTTCGCGGAGCGGGGACGGCCCGGCCCGGTTCCACGCGCGGCCGGCGGTTCGTCGACCCGGTCCGACGACGGCCCGCGGCCATCCGGGGCCGGGCCGGGTTCGCTCAGGTCACGTAGCCAACGGGTGAGTTCCGGCGCGCCGACCGGATCCGGTCCGGTTCCGGCCCGGGGGGCGGCGAGGCTGACGAAGACCTCGTGCAGCGGCAGGGGTGCGGGGGCGATCCGGGTCCGGGCGATGTCCTCGGCCCCCAACCAGATCCGGATCATCACCACCTCCACGGCTTTCGTCTGATCACGAGACGCCGTCGCCCCGCCGCCTAGTTGTCGGCCCTCCGGATGGTTTGGACCCAGTCAAAAGCATTGCCGCGATGACCGGATCGGCTCGTAACTGGTGAACAGGAGCCGGCCGGTCGTGGTCTGGTCCGGCCGGACGAACGCCCGTACGTCCGGATAGGTCGCGCCGCCCCGGTCGGGGTCGCGGCGCGAACACGAAGGAGGTTCGATGCCGGTGTCCAGACGTGTCATCTGGAGCGCGGCGGCACTCGCCGTCGTACTCGCCGTTCCGGCGTGCAGCGGCGGCGGCGGAGAGCCGAGTACCACGGACGGCAACGGCATCGTCCGGATCGGTCTGGTCGAACCGCAGCACCTGATCCCGTCGAACGCCACCGAGAGCGCCGGGGCCCAGGTGATCGCCGCACTGTTCACGCCGCTGGTCGACTTCGACGCGGAGAAGAAGCCGTTCGAGGTGGCCGCCGAGTCGATCGAGTCGTCGGACAACAAACTCTGGACGGTGAAGCTGAAGGGTGGTTACACCTTCCACAATGGCGAGCCGGTGACGGCCGACAACTACATCAACGCATGGAACCACGCGGCGTACGGGCCGAATGGCAACGGCGGGGCGTACTTCTTCGAACAGATCGAGGGGTACGACGACCTCCAGTCGACCGATCCGGACGGTGAGGGCCCGAAGAAGGCGCCGGAGCCCAAGGCCAAGAAGCTGACCGGTCTGAAGAAGGTCGACGACCTGACCTTAACCATCACCCTGTCGGGACCGTTCGCGGAGTTCGAGTCGGTGCTCGGCTATCACGTCTTCTCCCCGCTGCCGGCCGCTGCCTGGGCGTCCGACGGTGTACTCAAGGACGGCTTCGAGGACGCCGTGATCGGCAACGGACCGTTCAAGATGAAGGGCACCTGGCAGCACGACTCCAAGATCGAGGTCGAGCGGTACGACGACCATCCCGGCACCAAGCCGAAGGTCGGCGGCGTGGTGTTCCAGATCTATCAGGCATTGACGGCCGACTACGCCGACCTGATCGGCGGAAACAACGATGTGACCAAGACCGTCCCGACCGAACACCTGGCCAGTGCGGCGACCGATCTCGGCGACCGGTTCAAGAAGAGCCCGTTGTCGTCCTTCCAGTTCCTGGCCTTTCCGACCTTCCAGCAGGAGTTCGCGAAGCCCGAGGTCCGCAAGGCGATCTCGATGGCGATCGACCGGGACGAGATCATCAAGACGATCTTCAAGGACTCGCAGACCTCGGCCCGCGCGTTCGTGTCACCTGCGGTGGCCGGGGCCCGGCCGGACACCTGCGGCGAGGCGTGCGTCTTCGATCCGGGAAAGGCGAAGGCGGCGTACCAGGCGGCCGGCGGGCCGAACCGGTTGCAGATCTCGTACAACGGCGACGGCGGGCACCGGGACTGGATCGAAGCCACCTGCAACCAGCTCACCAACAACCTCGGGGTGCAGTGCGTCAGCACGGCCGAGACCAGGTTCGCCGACCTGCTGACCAAGGTCGAGGAGAAGACGCCGGTCGGGATGTTCCGGCTGGGCTGGTCGATGGACTACCCGTCGATGCAGAACTACCTCGGACCGCTCTACAGCACCGGCGGGTCGTCGAACTACTACGGCTACAGCAACCCGGAGTTCGACCGGCTGGTCGCCGACGGGGTCGCGGCGCCCAATCAGGACGAGGCGATCAAGAAGTACCAGCAGGCCGAGGAGATCCTCGCCCGGGAGATGCCGGTGATCCCGCTCCGCTTCGGGCAGAACAACTTCGGTCACTCGACCCGGGTCAGCAACGTCGAACTTGACCTGTTCGGCCAGGTCGACCTGTTGAAGATCGAGGTCACCGGCTGATCGTTGTCCGGTCGTACCACCCGGTCCGTCCTCCGTCGTCAGATCCTCGACGACGGAGGACGGAGACGACCGAGGACGGAGACGACCGAGGACGGAGACGACCGAGGACGGACCGGGCCCACGTTCTATCTCACCGGCACTTCCAGGTGACCCCCCCGACATAGTTGTCCGTGCTGTCCTGTGCGTTGCCCGTCACCATGCCGTTGTCGCTGATCGACACCAGGTGCGCATTCTCGGCTCCGGCCGGCAACGGCAACCGCTCGACCGCGCCGTCCGGCGCCACCAGCAGCGGACCATATTCCTCGGTCGCCACCATCAGCCAGCCCTCGCTGTTGACGGCCATCCTCGGGACGCCCCCGGTGTCGAGATTGGTAAAGATCGACAACTTGCCGGTACGAACGTTCCACCGCAGCGTCGCGCTCGGCTGCTGATACACGTCGTGATCCCTGGCGACCAGGCCGGAGATCCAGTCGCCACTGCCGACCCAGAGCGACATCTGACCCCAGCCGTCGGGCATCGGCACGGTGCTGGTGGTCCCGTCCGCCCCCCACACCCGCATCTCCTGAGTGTCCACCAGGGTGCCGATCACGGAACCGTCGGCGGTCACGCCCTCCACCTCGTACCGCCCGGGCTCGTCCAGCACGCGTGGCGCGTCATAGCCGCCGGCCGGCCAGATCACCGGAACGCGCAGTTTGTAGGCGTCCTGCCCGGCCGCGACACCGACCACGTCGCCCCGACCGTTGATCGCGCTGGCTACAGCGTGGTCGTAGCCGGGCGGCAACGTCAGCTTCCGGGCCTGGCCGTCCGGGTAGGGCGAGCCGACGGTGCCCGAAGGACCACTGGGCCCCCAGGGTCCGATGTCCCGCATCATTGTCGATGCCGAGAGGTCACGATCCGATGCGGGTTCATCGCGCACGAGGCGCGACGGCACGCCGTTGTCCCACAACACCCTCGTTCCCGATGAGCTCCGGTCGGCTTTGCTCGCCGAGCTCCCGACGATGTACCGGCCCGTGCTGTCGCCGACCAACACCTGCGTAAAGTCGAAGCCGGGCAGCGCGGCGAGCGGCTCGACGCTGCATCGCGACGAGCTCGCCTCGGGAACGCGGGCCTCGATCTGCTCCAGGTCCGTTACGGATGTCGCGAATGGGCCCGCTGCCGCCAACTCCGGCGGGTCTCGTCGATCGGCCGGCCTGAGCACCGTCGTCGCGATCAGTCCGACCACGCCGACGACGGCGAGTGCCCCCGTCGCGGCGGTGATCCGGCGTCGCCGCTCGGCACGCCGGCCCAGCCGTACCGCCAGCCCGACATCGGAGCGCGCGGGCGGCACCTCCGCCTGGAGCATCAGCGTGCGCAGAGCCTGGCCCGTACCCTGTTCCTCGTCCGCGGACATGTTTGCCTCCTTCATCAGATGCCGGCCGCGCTGGACTGCCCGACGGCGAGATGGCGCCGGAGCGCCGCCAGCCCTCGGGAGGTGTGGCTCTTGACATTGCCGGTGGAGCAGTTGAGCGCCGCCGCCACCTCCTCGACCGACAGGTCGGAGTAGAAGCGGAGCACCAGGACCGCCCGCTGGGCCGCCGGCAGTTCGCCGAGCAGCCTGCCGAGGACGTCGCGGTCCTCGACACTGCCGGTCGGCACCGTCGGACGATCCGGCGTCTCGAACATCAGCCGTACCCGTGCCCAGGGGCCCCGCTGCTCGTCGAGGTACTTGCGGACCAGCATCCGGCGGACGTACGCGTCGACGTTGTCGGCCGCCCTCGCCCGACGCCAGTGCCGGTACAGGGCGATGATCGTCGTCTGCACGATGTCGTCGGCGCGGTGCGCGTCACCGCAGAGCAGGTACGCGGTCCGGTGCAGGGCCGGCAGCCGTGCGGTGACGTACTCCCGGTATTCGGTCTCACCTTCGGTGCGCATGCATGCCATTCCCTTCTGGATGCCTCGCCCCGATGACGGTCGACGAAGGGTGCCGCGTTGCAGTCCGGATGATTCACCTCGAAGGCGGACCTTCCAGGTGAAAACAGGCAGACATCTGCACAGCCCGAGGCCTACCGTCGATGGTTGGATTCGGCTCAGTCTTCTCCGGATCGGCACCGACGCCCGGCCGAGCTTCTACAACCTGGTGCGGTCCATTGCCGACAGCGGCGCAACGGTGAGCGGCGACAGCATCACCGAGGTGGTGACGAAGGCGTGGGTGAGCGGGTTCGTCAGTAGTTCGGCTGGGCCGCGGACGCGGGACGGTGTCGGGCGACCGCCTCGGCCAGCCGTGGCGCGTCGCGCCCGAGGGTCCTGGTCAGCCGGGACAGGTCGTCGATGGCCAGGGCGTGCAGTTCGGGCCGCCACAGGTTCCCGTACGCCGGATCACGCAACAGTTGCGAGTGCGGTACCGGAACGGCGAGCAGTGCCGGGGGCAGCCCTGGCCCGAGCGGCACCACGTCGACCCGGGCCAGGTCTGGCCAGGGCAGCTCGTACCTGTGTCGCCGGTCGGGTTGGTACACGATGGCGTAGGCGTTGACCATCAACCGGGGGTACGGACGGAGGCCTCGGATCAGCAGCGCGAACCCGCCGACGAACAACATGATGCCGATCCCGCTGACGAGGGGTCCGAGGACCAGGTAATCGGCACTGCGGTCGCGATCGTCCTCGATGAACGCCCTGCCCAGGAAGGACAGCCCGTAGAGCAGGACGGTGGTGCTGATGACCGTCAGCACGGTGCCGAAGAAGCCGGCGACGGGCCGGCGACGGACGAACTCGTACCCCGGGCCCGCGCGCCAGGCCACCGCACGTCTGAGCGGGACAGTGCCGGCGAGGCTGGTGACGAGCAGCGTGAGCAGGACCGGTGGCCGGACGACGAAGAGGCCCACGAGCGCGATGACCTGAACCAGCACCGCGAGGGCGCCCCAGAGCAGGCTCGGCAGGAATTCCGGGGTGGACGATCGCGAGACGGCAGGGGTGGACGCCGTCCTGGGGGTGCCGACGTACGCCGGCGGGGTGGAGATCTGTGGTTCGGGCTGCGACGCCGGTGGGCCGCTGGACGCGGCCGACGGCCATGCCGTCATCGGCGCGGCGACAACCGGGGCCGGAGATTCCGGCACCGGCGACTCCGGGTTGGAGTCGAGAGCGCGGATGGCGTGTAGGACACCCTCCGCCACCACGATCTCGGGCTGCTCCAACACGGTCGGCGCGATGCCGGTGGCGTGGTGCACCGTGGTGGCGGCGAGCGGTACCCGGGAGGCCCCACCGACCAGGAAGACCCCGGCCAGGTTTTCGGCGGTGACACCGGCCCGGCCCATCACCTGCACCGTCAGCCGGGCCACCCGTTCGAATTGCGGGCGGGCGCTCTGCTCGAACTCCTCCCGCCCCACCGACACGTCGCGGTCGACCAGCGGCACGTACAGCCCGGCGTTGGGTTGGCGCGACAGCATCTCCTTGGCGGTCCGGGCGTCGTCCCACAACGTCCGGAAGTGTCGCTGGTCGGTCGGGTTCTCCGGCGCGGTCAGCCGCTGCCACAGGTCGGGATGTGCGGACTGGACGGCGTCGGCGACCCGCGCCACCACCAGCGCATCGAGGTCCAGACCGCCGAAGTCGACCAGCCCGTCCACGTCGCACACCTCGAACCCGACCCCGGTGCGGCGGACCACCGCCACGTCGAAGGTCCCGGCGCCCAGGTCGTAGACCACCAGCAGGTGATCGGGACGGACAGCGTGCCCGAGTACGGCGGTGAAGTAGCCGGCCGCCGCGACCGGCTCCGGAACCAGCGTCGGGGTCGGCAGTCCCGCCTGGACCGCCGCCTCCGTCAGCATGTTCCGACGTACCGCTCCCCAGCCGGCCGGATAGGTCAGCGCGACGGTGGACGGATGCGTGCCGGCGGCACGGCGGGCCTCGTCGGCCACCCGGTTCAGGGTTGCCGCGATTGCCTCGACCAGCGGCACCGACCGGGCTCCCAGGAGCAGGGTCCCGTCGTCGACCCGCCGTTTGGGATTCGGCTCGAACCGGGTCGGATCCATTCGGGCGCTGTGCACCGCGTCCCGACCGGTGACCAGTTTTCCGTCCGGCTGAAGGAAAAGCGCCGACGGCAGCAGCGGTGACCCGTCGAAGAGCAGCGGACGGCACCGACCATCCGGCCAGCGCAGTACCGCCACGGTGTTCGACGATCCGTAGTCAATCCCCAGTTGGTAGCCGGACACGCCGGAAGTGTAGGCGATCATTCGCGTCTGTCGGTCGGGGTCCAAAATTGGGTTGCCGGAGGTGCGCCCGGTCCTACGGTGAACGGGTGCTGACACCACCGGCTGGCCTGCCCGAGGACGCTCTCCGATCCACGCTCGCGCGGCAGTGGGGGCTCGACGTCGCCTCGCTGGCGTACCGGCCGGTCGGCTTCGGCAGCCACCATTGGGAGATCGTCGACACCGGACGAGTTCGCTGGTTCGTGACCGTCGACGACCTGGAGGTGAAGCGGCACTCGCTGGACGAGCCGCTCGACGCGGCATTCGACCGGCTGCGCGCCGCCCTCGGCACCGCCGCGCGGCTACGGGAGCACGGCCACCCGTACGTCGTGGCTCCCGTGCCGACCCGCGACGGTGAACCGGTGGCGCGGTTGTCCGACCGGTTCGGCGTCTCGCTCCACCGGTACGTCGAGGGGCAGAGCTTCGAGTGGGGCGAGTTCGGCACTCCCGGGCATCGGGATGCCGTACTCGATGTCCTGATCGCCCTGCACACGGCTCCGGCGGCGGTTCGCGACGGCGCCCTGGTCGACGACTTCGCCATCGGACACCGCGACGAGCTGGAGTCGGGTCTGGACGGTGCCGAGGATGTCGACGGACTCGGCCCGTACGCCCGGCCCGCCGCGGACCTGCTCGTCGAGTACGCGGCGCCGGTCCGGCGACTGCTCGCCCGCTACGACGCCCTCGTCACCATCGCCCGTGCCGAGCCGTCCCGGATGGTCCTCACCCACGGGGAGCCGCATCCCGGCAACACCATGCGGGTCGGCGGCGACTGGCTGCTGATCGACTGGGAGACGGTCCTGCTGGCGCCGCCCGAGCGTGACCTGTGGATCGTGGGTGCCGGTGACGACTCGGTCCTCGGCGCGTACGCCGACGCGACCGGCACGGCACCGCTGGCCGCGATGCTCGAGCTGTACCGCATCCGCTGGCACCTCGACGACATCGCCATCGAGGTGAGTCGCTTCCGGAGTCGGCACAGCGGGGACGCGGGCGACGACGAGTCGTGGAAGATCCTGCGCTCCGTACTCGAACACGTCAGCGACCTGCCGGTCGAAGACGATCACCAGGCACCGATAACGCGCGTACCGGACCACGGGACGTACCGGCGCCGAGCGGCCCGGGTGCTGCTGCTCGACGCCGCCGGACGGGTCCTGTTGCTGCGATGCCTGCTGGATCCCGAGGACCCCGACGCCGGCCACTGCTGGATGGTTCCGGGCGGAGGCGTCAACGACGGGGAATCCCTCCGCCAGGCGGCGGCCCGGGAGCTCCATGAGGAGGTCGGGCTCCTGGTCGAGCCCGACGAGCTTGGCGAACCCGTCGCGCTGACGACCGGGTACGCGAACCTCGGTTGGGCCGAGGGTCTCTTCCGGGACGACTTCTTCTGGCACCGGGTCGACACCCACGTCGTCGACATCAGTGCGATGGAGCCACTCGAACGCGGCAGCCACGTCGGGCACCGGTGGTGGCCGGTCGACGAGCTGGCCCGGACCGACGAGACCGTCTACCCGTACGAACTCGCCCCGCTACTGGCTGACCTGCTGGCTGGAGGTCAGCCGGGTCAGCCGGTCGCGCTGCCCTGGCACCACTGACCCGTCCCGTCCCGGTGACGGTTGATGATGCCTCCGGGCGGGATGGCACGGCCGGAGCGCTGTCAATAGACAGCCATTTTTCAGATCCGGACAATCCAGCCAGATTTCGGTAATCCCACCGATCCGGCACCCTCGACCCACGACGGGCCGGGGTCGGTCCCGCAGTGGCGTCGGCGGCTGCGCGGGAACCAGCCGAGGATCCCGGCCAGGAACCCGGTGCGCTTTTGTTCCCGGCAGGGGGATGGTCAGGGTCACTCCGTCGACCGCCGAGAGAAGTGGACGACGGTCGTCCCCTTGGACTACCTTTCCTGAAGCGGACGGTAGTCGTCCGGCTGCGGGTGCCACGTTTTCGAGCCGTCCCGCACATATCGCTGATTCATGACGGGTGCCGCCACGGCCTCCCGCTGCTCATTGTCGAACGCTTTTCGACCACCCACCGAATTCAAAATATAGATGAGGATCAATCATGTCCATGCGTTTCGCAGATAAGGTCGTTCTGGTCACCGGTGCCACCTCCGGCATGGGGCGGGCCCTGGCAGAACGGGTCGCCGCCGAGGGCGCGAAGGTTGTCCTGGCGGCACGCGGCACGGAAGCTGGTACAGCATTCGCCGCCGCACTCCGCTCCGCCGGACGGAACGCGATCTTCGTGCCGACCGATGTGACGGTCGGGGCCGAGATGGAGCAGTTGGTGCAGCGGGCGGTCGACCACTACGGCCGGCTCGACGGCGTGTTCAACAACGTGGGCGCGGCCACCGCGCTCGGTCCGATCACCGAGATCGGTCACGACGCATGGGGCGCCGAGATGGCCCTCAACCTCGACAGCGTCTTCTTCGGGCTGAAGTACCAGATCCCCGCGCTGCAGGCATCCGGCGGCGGCTCGATCGTGAACAACGCCTCCACCACCGGCGTCACCGGTGTGCCCGGCCTTGCCTCCTACAGTGCCGCCAAGCACGGCGTAGTCGGACTCACCCGGTCGACGGCACTCGAAGTGGCGGCGACGGGGGTACGGATCAACGCGCTCGTCACCGGCGGCGTCGACACCCCGCTACTGCGGCGCAACATGGGCCCGGACCCGGAGAAGGCCCTCCAGATCGGCAACGCGATGCACCCCGTGGGACGGATCGGGCGACCCGACGAGATCGCCGCACTCGCGGCCTTCCTCCTGAGCGACGAAGCCCCGTTCATCACCGGCGCCGCGCTCGCGATCGACGGCGGCCTGACCGCCGCCTGACGACTGCCGACAGACAACAGCATGATCTCCCCTGGAGGAAATGACGATGTCCACTCGTCATGACGAGTCGGATTCCCGGCGATGGAAAGCCCTGTTGTTCATCTCCATCGCCCAGTTGATGGTTGTTCTCGACGGCGCCGTAATGAACATCGCCCTCCCCTCGGCGCAGCAGGCGCTGCACTTCACCGACGGAAGCCGTCAGTGGGTGGTCACCGCGTACGGCCTGGCCTTCGGTGGCCTCCTGCTGGTCGGCGGCCGGGTGGGTGACATGGTGGGGCGCAAGCGCGTCTTCCTGATCGCCCTGGCGGGCTTCGCGGTCGCCTCGGCGATCGGCGGCCTGGCGGTGAACGCCGGGATGCTGCTGACCGCCCGGGCGCTGCAGGGAGTCTTCGCGGCCCTGCTCGCGCCGGCCGCGCTCTCGCTGATCTCGCTGACCTTCACCCAGCCGCGGGAACGGGCGAAGGCCTTCGGCGTGTTCGCCGCGGTCTCGATCGCCGGTGGCGCCGTCGGCCTGATCGCCGGTGGCCTGCTCACCCAGTACCTGAACTGGCGCTTCGCGATGTTCATCCTGGTTCCCATCGCGATCATCGGAATCCTGGGCGCCGTTTCCACCGTGCAGGACAACGGCGAGCGGCACCGTTCCCGGCTCGACGTTCCCGGCGTGCTGCTGGCCAGCCTCGGTCTCGTCGGTCTGGTCTACGGGTTCAGCGCCGCGGAGAGCCACGGCTGGTCGGCACCGCTGACAATCGGGTCCTTCGTCGTCGGCGTACTGCTGCTGACGGCCTTCCTCGTGGTGCAGTCGCGGGTGCCTGCCCCGCTGCTGCCGCTGCGGGTTCTGACCGAACGCAACCGAGCAGCCGCGTACCTGTCGGTGGCGTTCGCCGTGGTCAGCATGTTCGGGATGTTCCTCCTGCTGAGCTACTACTTCCAGCAGGTCAAGGGGTGGTCGCCGGTGATGGCCGGCCTGGCGTTCATGCCGATGGCGGTGTTGCAGGCCTTCGGGGCAACGCAGGTTGGTGCCCGGCTCGCGCACCGGATCGCCCCGAGGCCGATCATGGTCACCGGCTACCTCGTCAGCGCGGCCGGTCTCGTGCTGCTCGCCCTGCTCGATGCGGACAGCAGCTTCTTGGAGATCGCGGTCGCCGAGGCAGTGGTCGGCATCGGAATCGGCGCCGCGTTCATGCCCGCGATGAGCATCTCCAGCCACGGCGTGGCGCCCACCGACGTCGGTGTCGCCTCCGCGATGATCAGTTCGTCGCAGCAGGTCGGTGGCTCGATCGGTGTCGCACTGCTCAACACCGTCGCGACCAGCTCCGCCGCCTCCTACCTGGCTACCCGCAACGGTACGGCGGCTCCCGTCCACGTCCGGCACCAGGCGCTGATGCACGGCTACTCGGCCGCGTACTGGCTGGCCACTGCCTTCGTCGTGGCCGCGGCACTGGTCTCCGCGATCCTGGTGAACGCCCGCGCCCCGCAGCACCTGCCGAGTCCGGCGCCGGAGGATGCCGCCGTGGACGCCGTTCCGGTGCCCGCACACTGAGGATGGGGAGCCGCTCGCTCCACGTGCGGCGAGCGACCCCTTCCGGCACGGTCGGGTCCGGAGTCGACGCGACGGCCGATGCCCGCCGGTCACACCCAGCACAATCGGACGATAGACGTCCGTTTATGGTAGGCTCGGGGGATGCCTGATCTGGACCCGGTGCCCGACGTCCGTGCGGACGCACGGCACAACCGACGCCAGCTGATCATCGCGACGCGGGAGGCGATCGCCTCGCGCGGGCTCGACGTCTCGGCTCTGGACATCGCGAAGGCGGCGGGCGTGGGGGTGGGCACGCTGTACCGGCGCTTCGGCACCAAGGAAGCGCTGCTCGACGCCGTGGTGCTCGGCCTCTACGACGAGTTGTGCGACACCGCGCGGGTTTGTATGGACCGCGCCGATGCCTGGGAGGGGCTGGCGGAGTTCGTGATGGAGCTGGCCGGGGCGCACCGGGACAGCCGCGGACTGGCCGAGGTCACCGCGGCGTGTGACAGGCCCCCGTCACCGGAACTCGCGGAGCGGACCGCCGCGTTGCAGGATGCCGTCATCCGGCTGACCGAGCGGGCGCGCACGGCCGGTCACCTGCGTGCGGACGTCACCTGGCAGGACATCATGATCTGCTCCCGCGCGGCCCTGGACACCGACCACTGCCTCGGCGTCGACGCAGGGCCGGACGGGTGGCGTCGAGTCGTCACGATCCTGCTCGACGGGATACACGCCCCCGGGCGGACTCCTCTGGAGGGGCCTGCCCCGCAGGTCCACCGGGAAGGATGACGGCGCAGTCCTCCGGCCGGCGGCAATCCGTGCGCGCGTTCCAGGATGGACGGTGCCGGTGACGTCGGCGCGGTCGGTGACGCCGGTACGGCCGGCCGGTGCGCCGTTGTCGTCGACGTCCGCTGGAAACGGTCAGCCAAGCTCGCAGGCCCGGCCGTTCACCGCGCAACTGTTCGGGGTCTCCCGGTAACCCCTGCGCTCGAAGTGGAACCGCAGCGGCACGGAGCCACCGCCGGCCAGTGTGCTGCCCTTGAAGACGTACCGGCCGTCGGAGCGCTGCACCGTCGGCTGGGGCGCCCCCTCGGCCCAGAACCCACGCAGGTCGTCGACCTCGTCGGGGAAACGCAGTTCGACCGTCCACACCCCCGCCGTACCGGACACGTTGCGGACCAGCACCTCACCGACGAACGAGTCGCGGTAGTCGGCCAGCACCCGGTACCGGCCGGTCAGTTCGGCCTGCGGCGCGGCTGGCGGAGCGGCGGAGGTCGGCCGGGCACCCGGTGCGGTGGTCCGGGGCGGCCTGGTCCGGGCCGGCGTCACCGCGGCCCGCGACGGCCGGGCGTCGGGTCCCGTCGACCGGTCCTCGGCGCCCGGGGACGCGCTGGGACCGGCCGGGTCGGCGGCGGAGGCCAACGGGGAGGTCGTGGTGCCCGGCTCGAACGGCCAGACCGGCTCGGGCGCGCCCGAGGACCGCCGGTCGGCGGAGAGGTATCCGGTGGTGATGACGAACAGCACCGTCATCACCAGGACACCGGCGAGGACGACGATCCACGGCGCCGACGCGAGCAACCGCGGTCGACTCGACTCGGGCGTGCTCACCGAGTCGGAATCCGGACCGCGATCTCGCTGCCGAGCCGCGCCCCGGCGGAGAGTTCCAGGTCGTCGCCGCTCCAGAACCGTCCCGGGTCGTACCAGCTCGGGCGCCGTCCGGCCGGCAGCAGACCCATCGCCTGGTACGTGACCGCGACGACCTCGGCACAGTACGCCGTCTCCAGGGTGCTCTCACTCGGCTGGCGGTCACGGACGGCCGGTGCCCGTCCGCGCAGCCATCGCCAGGCGAGTTGGGCGGTGGACGGAAAAGGCGTTCCGTCCAGGCGGGCGATGGTACGCAGCACCCCGTTCTCCATCTCCTGATCGGCCGGTGGTTCGAGTTGCCGCAGCCAGCCGCGCTGGCCGTAACGGTTTCCCCACACCCGGACCGCGTCCCGCAGGTCGTGCAACTGCACGCCGCGGTGGTGGTTGCCCGACCACATGTCGGGCAATGACCGGCCGAGCTCGGCGTGCCACATTAACGGCGGCAGGTCCTCGATGACCACAGACATTCCGACATGGTTCACCGGACTGTTCGTGGTGAACTGGATCGCCCGATCCGGCACACTGCGGCCCCGGAAGACCCAGACATCGCCGGTACGGGTCAGCTCGATCGCCTCGTCGAGACTGAGTTCGCTGCTCTCCTCGGTCATGTCCCCACCTAGGTCCGCCCACTCGTCGCAAGCCTCCGACTACCCTAGGCGGATGCGCTGGTGGAAGGTAATCGGAGTGGCAAGCTTCGTCGGGGTCGCGGCCACCGGGGTGGTGCTGGCTCGGGCCGAACGGCGGCGCCGGGCGTACACCCCGGAACAGATTCGCGACCGGCTGCGAGAGCGGCACGCCGAGGCGACCACGACGCCGTCCACTCCGGACTGACGCGTTCATCGACCTGGGCCCGCTCCCGCGGCCCTTCTCGCCCGGTGCCCGGTTTCGGAACCGGTGTCCGACTCGATCGATCCACCGCCGTCGGATGGCACGGCGGCATGTTGGCGGCCGGTGCGGCTCCGGGCTGCCGAGCGGTGGGACGGGCTTGCGCTAATAGCAAGACGGACGTACGGTTTTGTTGGATGCAAACATCGGTAAGGGTTACCTGAGCCGGATGGCCTGGTAATAGGTAGGAAAGACTGCTCAGGACTACGCCCGGTCGCCCGCCGGTCGGGAGGCAGCCCGGACGAGCCGCCGGACCGGACGGCGCGGGCCGGGACGAAGACAGCGTGAAGGAGTACGACGTGGCGAGCCTCGACACCTTCGGTGCGAAGAGCCAGCTACGCGTCGCAGACGCGAGCTACGAGATTTTCCGGATCGGCACGGTGGCCGGGCACGAACGCCTGCCGTACAGCCTGAAGATCCTGTTGGAGAACCTGCTCCGCACCGAGGACGGCGCGAACATCACCGCCGAACACATCCGGCAGTTGGGCGACTGGGACCCGACCGCCGAGCCGAGCGTGGAGATCCAGTTCACCCCGGCCCGGGTCCTGATGCAGGACTTCACCGGCGTGCCCTGCGTGGTCGACCTGGCCACCATGCGCGAGGCGGTCCGCGACCTCGGCGGCGACCCCACCAAGGTCAACCCGCTGGCCCCGGCCGAGCTGGTCATCGACCACTCGGTCATCGCCGACCTGTTCGGCCGGCAGGACGCCTTCGCCCGCAACGTCGAACTGGAGTACGGGCGCAACAAGGAGCGCTACCAGTTCCTGCGCTGGGGCCAGACCGCGTTCAACGAGTTCAAGGTCGTTCCGCCCGGCACCGGCATCGTGCACCAGGTCAACATCGAGTACCTGGCTCGGACGATCATGGAGCGGAACGGCCAGGCGTACCCGGACACCGTGGTCGGCACCGACTCGCACACCACCATGGTCAACGGCCTGGGCGTGCTGGGCTGGGGCGTCGGCGGCATCGAGGCCGAGGCGGCGATGCTCGGCCAGCCGGTCAGCATGCTCATCCCCCGGGTGGTCGGGTTCAAGCTGCACGGCGAGGCGCCGGCCGGCACCACCGCCACCGACCTGGTGCTGACCATCACCGAGATGCTCCGCAAGCACGGGGTGGTCGGCAAGTTCGTCGAGTTCTACGGCCCCGGCGTGAGCGCCGTGCCGCTGGCCAACCGGGCCACCATCGGCAACATGTCCCCCGAGTACGGCTCCACCGTCGCGATCTTCCCGATCGACGAGGAGACCGTCCGCTACCTGAAGCTGACCGGCCGCACCGAGCAGCAGGTCGCGCTCGTCGAGGCGTACGCCAGGGAACAGGGCCTGTGGCACGACCCGGCCGCCGAGCCCGACTACAGCGAGCGGCTCGAACTCGACCTCTCCACCATCGAGCCGTCACTGGCCGGCCCGAAGCGCCCGCAGGACCGGGTGCCGCTGGGCAACGCCAAGACGCTGTTCCGGGGCGCTCTGATCGACTACGTCGGCGACGGCGGCGACGGAGCGCAGGGCCCGGCCGACGAGGCCAGCGAGGAGTCCTTCCCCGCCAGTGACCCGCCGGCCAACGGCGTCAACGACCCGGCCGACGCGCCCCGTGACCTGGTCTCGGCGGCCACCGGAGCGAAGGGCCGGGCCAGCAACCCGGTCCGGGTCACCGGCGACGACGGGGTGGAGTACGAACTCGACCACGGCGCGGTCGTGATCGCCGCCATCACCTCCTGCACCAACACCTCCAACCCGCAGGTGATGATCGGCGCGGCACTGCTCGCCCGGAACGCCGTCGACCGGGGGCTGTCCCGCAAGCCGTGGGTGAAGACCACCCTCGCCCCGGGCTCCAAGGTCGTGATGGACTACTACGAGCGCGCCGGCCTCACGCCATATCTGGAGAAGCTCGGCTTCCACCTGGTCGGCTACGGCTGCACCACCTGCATCGGCAACTCGGGCCCGCTGCCCGAGGAGGTCTCGGCGGCGGTGAATGAACACGACCTGTCGGTGGTCTCGGTGCTGTCGGGCAACCGGAACTTCGAGGGCCGGATCAACCCGGACGTCAAGATGAACTACCTGGCGTCCCCGCCGCTGGTGGTGGCGTACGCGCTGGCCGGCACGATGGACATCGACCTGGCCAACGAGCCGATCGACACCGGCGCCGACGGGCAGCCCGTCTACCTGCGGGACATCTGGCCGAACTCCGCCGAGATCGACGAGGTGATCGCCAGCGCGCTGCGCAGCGAGATGTTCACCAAGGACTACGCCGACGTCTTCGCCGGGGACGAGCAGTGGCGGGCACTGCCCACCCCGGAGGGCGACACCTTCGCCTGGGCCGGCGAGTCGACGTACGTCCGGAAGCCTCCGTACTTCGAGGGCATGGACCGGGAACCGACGCCGGTCGTGGACATCGCGGGCGCCCGGGTGCTGGCCAAGCTCGGCGACTCGGTGACCACGGACCACATCTCCCCGGCCGGCTCGATCAAGGCCGACTCGCCGGCCGGAAAGTACCTGGCGGACCACGGCGTGGCCCGGCACGAGTTCAACTCGTACGGTTCGCGGCGCGGCAACCACGAGGTGATGATCCGGGGCACCTTCGCCAACATCCGGCTCCGCAACCAACTCGTGCCCGGAGTCGAGGGCGGGTTCACGGTCAACCACCTGACCGGCGAACAGACCACGATCTACGACGCCTCGACGGCATACCAGGAGGCGGGCATTCCGCTGGTGATCCTGGCCGGTACGGAGTACGGCTCCGGATCGTCGCGGGACTGGGCGGCCAAGGGCACCATGCTGCTCGGCGTACGGGCGGTCATCGCCAAGTCGTACGAGCGGATCCACCGGTCGAACCTGATCGGCATGGGCGTGCTTCCGCTGCAGTACCCGGCCGACAGCGACGCGGAGTCGCTGGGGCTGACCGGTACCGAGACGTTCTCGATCAGCGGGGTGACCGCGCTCAACGACGGACAGATCCCGCCTACCGTCTGCGTCACCACGGACACCGGGGTCGAGTTCGACGCGGTGCTCCGGATCGACACCCCCGGCGAGGCCGACTACTACCGGCACGGCGGGATCCTGCGGTACGTCCTGCGCAAGATGCTCGCCGCCTGAGTTCCACCGCAGCCGCGATGCCCGGCCGGGCCGGTCTCCCCCTTGGGAGGCCGGCCCGGCCCGTTTGTCAGCCGCTGGCTCCGCACCCGTCGGCCCGGCCCGTTTGTCAGCCGCTGGCTCCGCACCCGTCGGCCCGGCCCTCCGGGATTGACCTCAACCAACATTGAGGGCGAAGACTCGGCTCCCTGAGAACCGAGGAGGATGTGACATGCGGGTAGCGGGCTTTACCGAGTACGGCGGTCCAGAGGTACTCCGGCTGTTGGAGTTGCCGACGCCGGTTCCCGGGGCCGGGCAGGTACGGATCCGGGTCAGGGCGGCCGGTGTGCAGCCGTACGACTGCGCGGTCCGGGGCGGCTGGACTCCGCCGGGCGTGACGCCGGGGTTTCCGAAGGTGCCGGGCAACGAGTTCGCCGGGATCGTGGACCAGCTCGGACCGGATGTCAGCGGCGTCGCGGTCGGCGCCGAGGTGCTCGGCTTCGGTCAGCTCGGCTGCTACGCCGAATACCTGGTGATTCCCGTCGACCAGATCACCGCCAAGCCCGAGGGCATGCCGTGGGAGGTGGCCGGCGGATTCAGCGCCGGAGCGCAGACCGCACACATCGCCCTCGCCGAACTGCGGATCGACCGGGGCGAGACCGTCCTGATCCACGGCGCGGCCGGCGCGGTCGGGACCGTGGCGGTGCAGCTCGCCGTGGCTGCCGGGGCGATCGTGATCGGCACCGCCAGTGTGGAGAACCACGACTACCTGCGGTCGCTCGGCGCGACCCCGGTGGCGTACGGGGCCGGGCTGCTGGACCGGGTCCGCGCGCTCACGCCGGACGGGGTGGACGCCGCGCTCGACGGCGCGGGCGGCGACGCCCTAGAGGTCTCGCTGGAGGTCGTGGCGGACCGGAAACGGATCCTCACCCTGGTCGAGCACGCCCGGTCCGGAGAACTCGGCATCTCGGTGACCCCGAACCTCCGCTCGGCGCGACGGCTGGCCGAACTCGTCGACCTGTACGCCCGGGGCCGGCTGCGGATCCACGTCCGCCGGACCCTGCCGCTGCACCGTGCCGCCGACGCCCACCGCGACGTGGAGACCGGGCACGGCCGCGGCAAACTCGTGCTCAGCATCGACTGAGTGGTTAAGAAGGGGCCCCGCCTATGCAAAATACGATAAGAAGGGCCCCTTCCTTACACCCACACACCTACGGAGTAGTCGATGAAGCAGCCTGATGTGGCGGTGCCGGTGCCTCTTGCGGGCGCGTTGGCGGCGGACCCGGACCGACCGGTGCTCACCTACTACGACGACGCGACCGGCGAGCGTACCGAGCTCTCCGCGTCGGCGCTCGGCGAGTGGGTCACCCGGACGACGAACCTGCTGCACCACGGTTGTGGGTTGCGGCCGGGCGATCGGGCCGCAGTACTGCTGCCACCGCACTGGCAGACCGCCGCCGTGCTGCTCGGCACCTGGTCGGCCGGGATGTCGGTGAGTTTCGAGGGCATCGCCACGGCCGGACTGCCCCGGATCGGCGTGGGCTCGGCCGGGCCGTTCGACGTCACGTACGTGGCGCGGAACCGGGTCGGCAGCTGGCTCGAGGACGTGCCCGAGGGCCGGCACCGGTTCGTGCTCGGCTTCGCGCCGGGCGCGGCGTCGCTGGACGATGCCGACGTACCGGAGGGTTACCGCGACTACGTCGCCGAGGTACGCGGACACGACCCGAATCTGCGCCCCCACGTGCCGGTCGACCGGGCCGACGCCGCGAGTGTCGACGGCACCAGCTACGAGCAGTGGGGCAACCTGGCCCGGGAACTCGCCTCGATCCTCGACTTCCAGTTGGGCGACCGGATCCTGATCGACGCGGCCGAGCACGAGCATCCGGTGAAGTGGCTGTTGGCGCCGCTCGCGGCCGGTGCCTCGGTGGTGCTCTGCGCGAACCTCGACCCCGCCCGGCTCGCGGACCGCCGCGAGGCCGAGCGGGTGACCCGGGTGTTGTGAGCCCCGGCTCGGTGTGCCGGCTCAGGGGGCGTTGGACGCGTCCGGGAGCAGGCTCGTCGTGCCGGGCAGGTACGGGTCGAGCAGGTGGGTGGCGAGCACGATCCGTTGCCAGCGGCTGATCGGCACACCGCTGGACTCGGCCAGCCGGACGACCTCGCGCCAGTCCCGCGAGCCCCGTTTCCGTACCTGGCCGAGCAGTGACGACAGTTCCCGGGCCGCCGTCCCCGAATCGCCGTACCGGCGGGCGTCGGCCGCCGCCGCCAGCTCCCACAGGGTCTGGTCCAGTTCGAGGTCGACCTCGGGAGTGGCCGCCTCCAGCCGGTCGACCAGGGCGAACGCCTCCGATCGACCGGCCGAGGACGGTCCGGTCCCACGCTCGAGGCTGCGCCGGTAGATGGCGGCCCGGGTCTCGTGGTTGCACAGCACGGCCAGTTCCCGCAGCAGGTCGGCTGGTTCGTCGGCGGCGTGGACCAGGTTCAGTTGGTAGTTGAAGCTGCCGACGTCGTAGCGGAGCTGTCCGGGCCGGCACCGGACCGGGTCGGCCGGCCCCTTTGCCGTGCTGAGCAGCAGCGACGCCGGTTCGGGACGTCCGGGCAGGGCGAGCAGCAGGAGCAGGCACTCGCACGCCGTCACGTAGAGGTCGGCGGCATCCCGGCGGTCCCGGCTGGCCGCGTTCAGGCCGTACTGCCACAGTGCCCGGATGCCGTGCCGGTCGACCGTCACCGTCGCCGCCCAGACGATGGTGAACCCGTACGCCAGCACCCAGTGCAGCACCGCACCGAGCCGTCGGGTGACCACCGCGTCCGGCTTCAGCAGCAGCAGCGCGTGGTCGTGGCAGAACTGCTCTACACGTCCAGCGCCGATCGTGGCGAGGTCTTCGAAGCTCTCCCGAAAGTAGGTGTCCGTGGCGTACAGGGACCTTTTACGGGGGAGCTTCGACAGGAAGGCGGGTATCTCCGGGTCGCCAGGGGTGGCCATGCTGGATCACTCACGCAGTTCCGCGGCTCGGCGGCCAACCTCTCCCGGGGTCAGGATCTCACCGTCGAGCACCACGCCGACGAAGCTGGCGAGTGGGATGTGCTCGAACACGGGCGCGCCGAGCCGGTCGAAGACCGGTGCCGGGACCAGTTTGAGCGCGGTGGTGACGACCAGGGTCGGCAGCCGCTGCGCCAGCTCCCGGGTGCCCCGGATGTTGAGCACCGTGGTCGGGCCGATCGCGTCGGCGCCGGCCAGCGCGATCACGGGTTCGCCGGTACGGGTCTCCGCCGGCAGTTGGGCCAGCACCTGGCCGACGATCGAGCTGCTGGGTGCGGAGGTGACCGGTCCACCCCGCTCGTCGACCCAGGTGACCGCCGCCTTCACGGTGTTCTCGACGGCATGGTCCAGTTCGGCCCGGATCCGGCGCAGCGCCTCGGCCGGCTCGTCGGAGCGTACCGCGTTGGCGATGTGCCACATCGGCGCGTAACCGGGCAGCCGGGCTGTCAGGAACTCCGTCGCCTCGTTCGCGGCGGCGGGGTCGTCGATCAGCTCGAGCAGGCCCTGGATCACCATCCGGGCCACTCCGGTGGCCCCGGCCGTGGTGACCGTGACGGCCTCCCGCAGCGATGTCGGCAACATAGCTTGATCCATGATGCTGGCTCTTTCCGTTCCGGGTCTGGTCCCCTGAGGACAGGGCTGTTCCCTGGCATCGAGAATGCCCGATCTGCGGGCGGTTCGGCACCAGGTTTGGTAGTTCATATCAAATGGACAACCCGGTGGGAGTGAAATGACCAAATGGCAGCGGGCGTCAGTGTCCGAACACGCGGAGTGCCCCCGCGCGGACGTCGCGCGGGGGCACTCGCTGACGGTCGGCCGGGACCCACCTCCCGACCGTCCGCCTCGGCTGGCCCGGGACCGACCGGTCAACATTCGACCTGGTCGGGCGAGGGTCGGGCCAGCCGACGATTCGATCAGCCGGCGATCTGCCCGCTGCCGGCCCGGGTCCGGACCGGGCCTGGCAGCCGGATGGTGGAGTCGAACTGGTACGAGTGGTACGGATGCGGTTCGATCACCGGGCCGGGCGTCTCCGGTGCGCCGGAGTTGTCGAAGACGCTGTTCCACCCGCATTTCGGAAAGCGCTTTCCCGGGTCACGATAGGAGCCGGCCACGGCCGTGTCAATGAATCCCGTCTATGTTCCCCGGCCGGACCGGCAGGGCCGCCGACCGCCCCGACCCGGACCCACTACCCGGAAGGTGGGCGGCAGGGTCGGCACTGTGCCAGGATCCTGGGCATGGACGACAGCACGATACTGAGCCGGATCACCGAACTCGTCGACGAGGAGCACCGGCTGCGCGGCCACGCCCAGCAGGTCGAAGGCTCCAGCGACGAGGACCGGACCCGGCTACGGGAGCTGGAGGAGTCCCTCGACCAGTGCTGGGACCTGCTCCGCCGACGCCGGGCCGCCCGCCAGGCCGGCACAGATCCGGACACGACCGGGAACCGCAGCGTCAACGAGGTCGAGAAGTACCTCCAGTGACCGGCGGCGGCCCCACCGGGCCGCCGCCGGGAACACCTCAACGCATCCCCGCCTCCCGCAGCAACCGCTCCGTCAGCACACCCGGGTCGACCAGGTCGCCGGACAGACCCCGCGCCGCGAACCAGGTGGCCACCACCCGTACGTCCCGGGTCAGGAACTCCCGCCCGCTCGGGTTCGCCACCACGTCCACCACCTGCGGCAGGTCGATCAGGACCAGCCGGCCGTCGTGCACCAACAGGTTGTACGGCGACAGGTCACCATGGGCCAACCCCGCCCGGGCGAGTACGACCAGCGCGTCGACGAGCTGATCCCAGAGTTGCCGCAGCGGGACCGGATCGGGCCGGAGCTGGGCCAGCCGGGGCGCGGCCAGACCCTCGACCGGATCCCCGACGAACTCCAGCATCAGCTCGGTGCCGAGCAACTGCACCGGGTACGGCACGGCGATGCTGCCGAACTCGGATCCCACCTCCCAGAGCCGGGACAGCGCGGCGAACTCGGCCGCCGCCCACTGACCGGCGATCATCTGCCGGCCGAACGCCGTACGCCCCTCCATCGCCCGGTTCTCCCGGGACCGGCGTACCCGGCGACCCTCCAGGTAACCCGCGTCCCGGTGGAAGAGCCGATGCTCCGGATCGCGGTAGCGCTTGGCGGCGAGCAGGCAGGTCCGGTCGGTGCCCGGCACACCGCGCCGGACCAGGTGCACGTCGGCTTCCTTGCCGGTCTTGAGCACGCCCAACTCGGTGTCGGTGGCGGCCAGCTCGGTGACCAGCCAGTCGGGATGCGGGGCCGGCCCGTGCACCGCCTGGTCCCAGGTCGACCAGCGGTCGCCGCTGTCCGGGCGGTCGGTGTCGGCGTTGGTGTCGAAGGCGGTCGCCGTGCCGGCGTGCCGCATTCGTTTCAGTAGTCGCGGCTCGTCGTCGTCGAAGCGGCGAGCGCTACGGCCGCCGCGAGCGCGGGCGGAGCCGAGGTGGTGGTCGTCGTAATCGCGGGTTGGCACAGCGGAATTCCCTTGGTCGAGACGGAAGAAGGCAGGCGGAAGCGGAGCACAAAGACAGCCACCGGGATCTCCTTCCACTCGACCGGGCGATGCCCGGGATTCTGCACGACGACGGGAACCCTCGCGGGCTCCTTCGCCGACCGGCGTACGCGCCGACCCGCGCAATGTTCGTCGCCGGCTCTACCGGCCGTCAAGGTAATTTCCCGCCGCCGGCGACCCGCACCGGCATCCGGCGCGGGGGGTTAGTCCCTGTCGCTCCGCTGCGCGAAGCGGCCCTAATCGGGAGGAAGTAGGTCTATTTCCGAGTTAGGCGGCCAGCACCGTGGCGACCGCAGCGATCAGCCCGTCCACGGTCTTGGTCGGGGCGTACCGGCGTTCCATCCAGCGACGGCCCCGGTGCAGCCACACACTCGGCAGCCCCACCGCCGTGGCGCCGCCGATGTCGGCCTCGGGGCTGTCCCCCACCATCCAGGCACCGCGCAGCCGCATCCGGGCCCGCTCGGCGGCGAGCGCGAAGATCCTCGGGTTCGGCTTGCTCACGCCGACCTCTTCGGAGATCACCCAGTCCGCGAGATAGCGGTCCAGGCCGGTGTTCCTGATCTTCAGCTCCTGCTGCCGGGTCGCCCCGTTGGTGACCGCCACCGGCACCCAGCCGGCGTCGTTGGCGATCCGTAACGCACAGGCGATCAACGGATCGAGCCGGATGTAGTCCATCACACCCTCGTGCAGGGCCTCGACCAGGTCGATGGAGGGAATCCGGAGACCGTACCGGTCGCGGATCGCGTCGGCCACGTCCCATCGGTTGGTCAGGCCGTCCGCGTCCACGGAGAGCAGCCAGTCGAGGTCGCTCTCCGGGGCTCCGATCTCGGCCAGGAAGCCCTGCGCCCAGGTTCGGAATGGACCGGCCCGGTCGAGCAGGGTGTTGTCCAGATCGAGGAGCAACAGCGGCACTTGCGCACAGTACGGGACGCACCCGGTCGGACAACAGTCCCACCATGTAAACAACCGGCTTGCCCGAACTGACAACTGGTGTTCAGCCGGGAAACAGCAGTCGTGTCCCACCCTGATCGGCCCGTCGGTCGGCGAGCATCCGGTGCGCGTCCCGAACCCGGCGCAGCTCCACCGGGTCGAGTCGCGCCACGACCACCGCCTCGCCGTGGTCCCCGGCCCGGCCCAGTGACCGGCCCTCCGGGTCGTACACCGCCGCGCCGCCGTTGAAGCGCCACGGCGCCGCCCCGCCGACGGCGTTGGCGAAGACGACGTACATGGTGTTGTCGAGGGCGCGGGCCCGGTAGTAGAGGTCCCGGCGGTGCTCCGAGCCGACCACGTAGCCGCTGGGGCAGAGGTAACCGTGTGCCCCGTCCACCGCCGCCGCCCGACCGTGTTCCGGAAAGCAGCCGTCGTAGCAGACGCCGAGGCCGAGCCGCCATCCGTCGACCAGCAGCGTCGCGCCGCGTTCTCCGGCGGTGAACAGCTCGTTCTCGTCCGGTCCCCAGAGGTGCTGTTTGGCGTATCCGGCGCTCACCCGGCCCGACCGGTCCACCACCAGCGCCGAGCAGGTACGCCGGCCGTCCGGATGCCGTACCGCCGCGCCGACCAGTACGACCACCCGGTGGTCCCGGGCGACGGCGGCCAGGGGATCGAGCCGGGGGTCCGCCACGACCTGCCGGTCGTCGGCGGCCACGTCGGTGCCGACCGGATCGTTCCGCAGTGCCGGCGGGTGGTACGCCGGCAGGAACAGCTCCGGAAGTACGACCAACCGGGCCCCGGCCCGGGCGGCGCGCTCGACCAACCGGGCGGCCGTGACGGCGTTGCCGGCGACATCGCCCGGCACCGCCTCGGCCTGGACGGCGGCAACCGTCAGCGGTACGACCGGGTCGTCCGGTGCCGACGGATCGTGCTGCGGCGTGGGGGTGGCATGCGTCACGGCCGGAATGGTATCGGCCGGCGCCAGCCGTCCGATCTTGCGAATGTCGCCGTGCCGAGGACAATCACCGGAATGCCCGACGCGTTCTACCTGCCGACCGACGATCCCGACCGGTTCGTCGCCACCGCGCACACCCAGGGTCCGTGGAGTGCCGACCTGCAACACGCGGGTCCGCCGTCCGCCCTGCTGGCCCGCGCGGTGGAACAGGTCGACACCTCGGTCGACGGACCGGCCCAGGTCACCCGGTTGACGGTGGAGATCCTCGGCGCGGTGCCGGTCGCCGAGGTCACCGTCCGGGCCGCCCTCGCCCGGCCCGGACGTTCGGTCGAACTGGTCGAGGCGGAACTCTCCGCCGCCGGACGACCGGTGCTGCGGGCCCGGGTGTGGCGGATCCGCCGTACCCCGGTCGGCCTGCCGGCCGAGGTGATCGCCGCCCCGGTGCCGCCGCCACCCCGGCCGGCGACACCGTCCGAGTTCACCGAGCCCCGCTGGCAGACCGGGTACCTGCGGGCGATCGAGTGGCGGTTCGTCGAGGGGCACTTCGAGCGGCCGGGTCCGGCCGCCGTGTGGGCGCGGCAACGGGTTCCGCTGGTGGCCGGCGAGGAGCCGAGTCCGCTGCAACGCACCGCGCTGCTCGCCGACTCGGGGAACGGACTGAGCCGACTGCTGGACATGGCGGACTGGTGGTTCATCAACACCGAACTCACCGTGCACCTGCACCGGCAGCCGGCCGGGGACTGGATCTTCGTCCGGGCCGCGACGACACTGGACCAGCAGGGCTCGGGGCTGGCCGAGACGGTGCTCTCCGATGCCACCGGTCGGGTGGGGCGCGGCGCCCAGGCCCTGATGGTGGGTCGACGCGACGGCTGAGGCGTACCCAAGACGTACGTACGGATTGCATAGCGGGTCACCGCCTGGCACGATCGGGTCGTGCCCAGGGTAAGCCAGAACCAGCTCGACGCCCGCCGTCAGGAGATTCTCGGCGCGGCACGGGCCTGCTTCGCCCGACACGGCTACGAGGGCGCCACCGTGCGGCGGCTCGAAGAGGCGACCGGGCTCTCCCGGGGAGCCATCTTCCACCACTTCCGGGACAAGGACTCACTCTTCCTCGCGGTCGCCGAGGACGACGCCGCCGCCATGGTCGAGACCGTGGCCCGCAACGGTCTGGTGCAGGTCATGCGCGATCTGCTCGAGGGCGCGACCTCGCCGGACACCACCGGCTGGCTGGGCAGCCAGCTCGAGGTCTCCCGGCGGCTCCGCACCGACCCCGCGTTCGCCAGGCGCTGGGCCGAACGCTCGGCGAGTCTGGCCGAGGCGACCCGGGAGCGGCTGGCCCGGCAGCGCGATGCCGGGGTGCTGCGCGACGACGTACCCATCGAGACGCTGGCCCGGTTCCTGGAACTGGCCTACGACGGCCTGGTGCTCCAGTTGGCCATGGCCCGCCCGGCCGGCGACCTCAGCGCCGTCCTCGACCTCGTCGAGGAGGCGGTACGGCGGCCGGGCCGCTGAGCACCGGTTTCGACAGCAACGCCGACAACCACACCTGGCCAGGCACCTGCGGAGGCGGGAACAGTGGTGGTGGAGGAGACAATGGCGGCGGAGGTGGTGCCGGATGATTCCTGACAGCTACGGCGTGGGCATCGGCTGGCGCCCGGAGATCGCCGGATTCGTCGCCGAACTGCCCGGCCTGCGATTCGTCGAGGTGGTCGCCGAGTCGGTACCCGCCACCGGACCAGCACCACCGGCGCTGGCCGCGCTACGCGACCGGGGCGTGGCCGTCGTGCCGCACGGGGTACGACTCTCCCTCGGCGGCGCGGAGCCGGTCGAGCCGGAACGGGTCAGCCGGTTCGCCCGGGTCGCCGAACTGCTGGACGCGCCCCTGGCCAGCGAACACATCGCGTTCGTCCGGGCCGGCGGGGTCGAGGCGGGTCACCTGCTGCCGCTGCCGCGTACCCGGGAGGCGGTCGACGCGGTGGTCGCGAACGTCACCCGGGTCCAGGCCGAGCTGACCGTACCGCTCGCCCTGGAGCCGATCGCGGCGCTGTTCGACTGGCCGGACGACGAGTTGGACGAGGCCCACTTCCTCAACGAGATCCTCGACCGGACCGGCGCGCTGCTTCTGCTCGACATCGCCAACGTCTACGCCAACGCCCACAACCGGGGCGACGATCCGCTCGACCTGCTCGACCGGCTGCCGCTGGACCGGGTCGGCTACGTACACGTCGCCGGGGGTGCCGCACACGACGGGATCTACCACGACACGCACACCGACCCGGTGCCGGACGTGGTGCTCGAACTGGTCGCCGAACTGTCCGCCCGGCACCGGCCGCCGGCGCTGCTGCTGGAGCGGGACGGGGACTATCCACCGGCGGCGGCCCTCCGCGGTGAGCTCGACGCCATCGCCGCCGCATCCGGCCATCCCCGCGTGACATGAGCGGCGGACCACCGGCGCCGGGGCCGATCCCGGAACAGGACCCGACCGAGCGGGTGACCGGCGTCGCCGGCACGCTGGCCGAGCGGCAGGCGGCGCTGGTGGCGACGCTGACGGCGGGAGCGCCGGTACCGCCGGGATTCGACGCCCGGTTGGTCGAGGTGGCCCGCTCGGCGCTGCTCCGCAAGCGGGCCGGCGACGTCGCCCGGCACTGGCCGCTGCTCGCGGCGGGGCTCGGTGAACGCTGGCTCGCCGTCTTCGCCCGGTGGGCGGCCACCCGCCCCACCCAGGGTTCGCTGCGGGACGGCTGGGACCTGGCCCGCGGACTGGCGGGCGAGGGTCCGCTGCCGGCGCCGGCCGCCGAGGAACTCGCCGTCCGCGAGGCCCTCTGGCGGTACGACGGGACGACGGCGCCACGGCGGCGCAGACTGCCGGCGATCCGCCGCACCGACGGCGGAACGGTGCTGCAACTCGCCGGCCGGATCCGGCTCTGGTCCGATCGGAACCGGTGACCCGACCGGCACGCTCCGGTACCCGACAACCCAAGATCCGGTTCGCGGGGCGTGCGACATAGGATGACGTGCATGGATCTCGGACTCGCGGACCGGGTGTACGTGTTGACCGGCGCGTCGAAAGGCCTCGGCTTCGCCACCGCGCGGTGCCTGGTGGCCGACGGCGCCCGGGTGGTGCTCTCGGCCCGGAACGCCGATCAGGTGGCCGAGGCGGCGCGCCAGCTCGGCGGCGAGGACCGGGCGGTGGGCCTGAGCGCCGACCTGACCGATCCCGACACCGCGGCGCGGCTGGTCGACACCGCCATGGCCCGGTTCGGCCGGCTCGACGGCGCACTCGTCTCGGTCGGCGGGCCACCCCGGGCCAGCGCCGCCCAGGCGACCGACGAGCAGTGGCGGAACTCGTTCGAGACGATCTTCCTCGGCACGCTGCGGACCGCCCGGACCGTCGCGGCGGCGCTTCCCGACGGGGGCGCCATCGGCCTGGTGCTGTCCAACTCGGTCCGGGCGCCGATCCCGGGCCTCGGCATCTCGAACGGCCTGCGCCCCGGACTCGCCGGTGCCGCGAAGGACATGGCCGACGAGTACGGCCCACGCGGCGTTCGCGTGGTCAGCCTCCTTCCGGGGCGGATCCTCACCGACCGCAACCGCGAACTCTTCGCCGCCACCGGCGACGCGGACCGGGCCCGCGCCGACGCGGAGGCGGAGATCCCGCTGCGCCGGGTCGGCGATCCGGCGGAGTTCGGCCGGGTCGCCGCGTTCGTCCTCTCCCCCGCCGCCAGCTACCTGACCGGTGTCGCCATCCCGATCGACGGCGGAGCGTTGCGGGGTCTGTGACCAGACCGGGAATCACCCGGGGGTGTGGCAGCCGGCCCGCCGGGGCAGCGGGTGGTTGCGGTCACCCGGGCGGAACCGACCGGGCGGTCCGGATCGGAGATGGGGCAGGATCGTCGGCATGGCGTCGCGGACCGCACCGGACGGCACCGGATCCGTCCGACCGAGCGGGCTGGGCCGGCGGAAGCTGCCCCGCCCGACCCCGGCCGAGTTGGCCGCGGCGGCCGACCTGCTGCTGCCGGACCTGATCGCCCCGGATCTGGACGTGCTGTTCTGCGGGATCAATCCCGGGCTCTACTCCGCCGCGACCGGGCGGCACTTCGCCCGCCCCGGTAACCGCTTCTGGCCGGCCCTGCACCGCGGCGGGTTCACCCCGCACCTGGTCGATCCCGCCGACCAGGCGGAGCTGCTGGGGTACGGGCTGGGCGTGACGAACCTGGCGGACCGGGCCAGCGCCCGGGCGGACGAGCTGACCCGGGACGAACTCGCCGAGGGCGGTCGCCGGCTGGTCGACAAGATCCGGCACTACCGGCCCCGCTGGGTGGCCGTGCTGGGCGTCACGGCGTACCGGATCGCGTTCGACCGGCGGTCGGCGGTCCTCGGCCGCCAGGACGGGACGCTCGGTGGCGCCGAACTCTGGGTACTGCCGAATCCGAGCGGACTCAACGCGCACTTCACGCCGGCCGGACTGGCCACCGAGTTCGCGGCACTGCGGGCGGCGGTGGACCCGCACCGGCCGGCCGGCGGCGACCACCTCGACCCCGACCGTGAGCGCCCGGAGGATCAGACCGGGTCGTAGTCGGGACGCGGCACCGTGATCACCGGCTCGGGGCCGACCGCGTCGGCGTACGGGGCCGGCGAGTCGGCCACCGCGAACTGCGTCCGGTACAGCTCGGCGTACAGGCCGCCGACCGCCACCAACTCGTCGTGCCGGCCCCGCTCGACGACCCGCCCGTGGTCCATGACCAGGATCTGGTCCGCCTCCCGTACGGTCGACAGCCGGTGCGCGATGACCAGCGCGGTACGACCGCTCAGCGCGACCGAGAGCGCCCGCTGCACCGCCGCCTCGGACTCCGAGTCGAGGTGCGCGGTGGCCTCGTCGAGGATGACGATCGACGGCGCCTTCAGCAGCAGCCGGGCGATCGCGATCCGCTGCTTCTCGCCGCCGGAGAACCGGTAGCCGCGTTCGCCGACCATGGTGTCGAGCCCGTCCGGCAGTTCCCGGACCAGTTCCTCGACCTGCGCGCCGCGCAACGCCGCCCAGAGTTCGTCGTCGCTCGCGTCCGGTTTGGCGTACCGGAGATTCTCCGCGATCGTCTCGTGGAACAGGTGCGAGTCCTGGGTCACCACGCCGATCGCGTCGCGGAGCGATTCCGCGGTGGCGTTCCGGACGTCCACCCCGCCGACCCGGACCTGTCCGTCGGTCACGTCGTAGACCCGGGAGACCAGCATCGAGGTGGTGGACTTGCCGGCGCCGGACGGTCCCACCAACGCCACCATCTGCCCCGGCTCGACGGTGAACGAGACTCCGCGCAGCACGGGCTCGTTGACCGTCCGGTCGAGGGCGGCGACGTCCTCCAGCGAGGCGAGCGACACCTCGGCGGCGCTCGGGTAGCGGAACCGGACGTCCCGGAACTCCAGTCGCCCGGCGCCGCGCGGAATGGCCACGGCGTCCGGCCGCTCCGCGATGGACGGGGTGAGGTCGAGCACCTCGAAGACCCGGTCGAAGGAGACCAGCGCGCTCATCACGTCGACCCGGACGTTCGACAGTGCGGTCAGCGGGCCGTAGAGGCGGGTCAGCAGGAGGGCGAGGGTGACCACGGTGCCGGCGCTCACGTTGCCGCGTACGGCGAGCCAGCCGCCGAGCCCGTAGGTCAGCGCCTGGGCCAGCGAGGCGACCAGCAGCATCGCGACGAAGAACGTCCGGGAGTACATCGCGGACTGGATGCCGATGTCGCGGACCCGTTCGGCCCGGTCCCCGAACCGCCGTGCCTCGACGTCCGGGCGGCCGAAGAGCTTGACCAGCAGCGCTCCCGCCACCCCGAACCGCTCGGTCATGGTGGCGTTCATCTTCGCGTCGAGGTCGTACGACTCCCGGGTGATCTCCGCCAGGCGCTTGCCGACCCGTCGGGCCGGAATGATGAAGATCGGCAGCAGTACCAGGGAGAGCGCGGTGATCTGCCAGGAGAGCGTGAACATGACGGCGGCGGTGAGCACCAGTTGGATGATGTTGCTGACCACCCCGGACAGGGTGCTGGTGAAGGCCCGCTGGGCGCCCGTCACGTCGTTGTTGATCCGGCTGACCAGTGCTCCGGTCTGGGTCCGGGTGAAGAACTGCAGGGGCATCCGCTGCACGTGGTCGTAGACCCGGGTCCGCAGGTTGAGGATGATCCCCTCGCCGATCCGGGCCGAGTACCACCGCTGGGCCAGCGAGAGCAGTGCGTCGACCACCGCGAGGCCGGCGATCACCAGGGCCAGCCGGATCACCAGGCTGCCGGCGTCCGACCCGCCCTTGGAGATGGCGTTGATGACGTCACCGGCCAGCACCGGTGTCGCCACCCCGATGACCGCGGCGAAGACCACGGTGACCAGGAACACTGCGATGTCGCGCCGGTAGGGACGGGCGAACTCGACGACCCGTCGTACGCCGCGCCGGGTGACCCGGTGGGCGGTGACCTCGTCGCCGTTGCGCAAGGAGCGCAGCATGCCCCAACCGCCCATGCCGCCGCCAGGGCCCATCCCGTTCACCACGCACGACCTCCCACTCTTCGACGACTACGACAACCGGAGTGGCGGCCCGAATCTTCCCGAATCTTCTCCCATGATCAATCACCTGCCGCGCCGTCGGCGTCCAGGCTATTCGCCGGCTCTGACAGGACCGGTTATTCGCCGGCCCCCGCAAGATCACGCAGGCGGCGGGTCTGCGCCTCGCGCTCGGCCCGCTGCTGGGCCGCCGGGGAGCGGCCGGCCGCGCCGGCGAGCAGGGCTTTGATCTCCACCACCGCGTTCCGGTTGCCGGCCAGGATCGCGCCGACGAGATCCTCGACCGCCGCGTCGAGTTCGGCCGGCGGCACGACCACGGTGGCCAGGCCGAGCTGCTCGGCCTCGACCGCGTCGATCCGTCGACCGGTGACACAGATCTCCAGCGCCCGGGCGTAGCCGACCAGGTCCACCAGCCGCTTCGTGCCGGCGAGGTCGGGCACCAGGCCGAGCGCGACCTCGGCCATCGAGAACCTCGCGTCGTCGGTCAGTACCCGGAAGTCGCAGGCCAGGGCGAGTTGGAAGCCCGCGCCGATCGCATGCCCCTGCACCGCCGCGATCGAGAGAAGATCGGGGCGGTGCAGCCAGGTGAATCCGGCCTGGAATCCGGCAATGCGATCGGCGCACTCCTCCGGAGACAGCGCGGCCAGCGCCGCCAGCGAGTTCCCTGCCGCCGGGTCGTTGACGACCGACAGGTCGAGCCCGGCGGAAAAGGCCCGACCCTCGCCCCGCACCACCACGACCCGTACATCGCCTGGGAGATCCCGGGAGAAGTCATACATCGCCCGCCACATGTCGGGCGTCTGTGCGTTGAGAACGTCGGGCCGGCACAACGTCACTGTCGCGACCGGCCCGTCGCAATTCACTCGTACGCCGACGGTCACGAATGATTCCGCTGGCGTTCGGATCCGGACCAGGCTGCTGAGCGGGTCACGCCTTCTTACGACGACGAGCGCCGCCACGCTGACGAAGCTGTACACCAGACTCGGTGAGCACCCGGTGGATGAACCCGTAGGAACGGCCGGTCGAGGCCGCCAGGGCGCGGATGCTTTCGCCGGAGGTATACCGCTTGACCAGGTCCTTGGCGAGCGTCTGACGCTCGGCTCCGACGATCCTGCGACCCTTCTCAGTGCTGGTGGCTGTGCCAGTGGCTGCCATGTTGATTCCTCACGTCCCAGACTGTGCGGTTCGATACGGTCCCACCTATTAGACCGCCTCGAACGATCATGCGCTAGATATCAACTCTTCGCCAACCGACACGCACAGCAGTGTCAGTTTCCCGATTGAGTGATTGCGCCGACCGCGCCATCCGTCCTCGCCGGGAAGATTCCACCACACCCGTGCGGCGGTATGCGTCCTGGTCGGTCGTGTTGCCAGCCCGCGCGGTCGGAGTTTCCGCACCCGTAACGCGAGTTTCCTTCCGATGCGGTGAAGTTCCGCTGCCCGCAGATCGAGTTTCCATCCCGGCCCACGAAGTCCGGCTCGCGTCGGTCGAGTTTCCGTCTCCTGCTCGGATTCAGTCGGACGGATTCCGCAGAATGGTGACTACCCCCGTACGGTGTCGCATGTGGCAGATCAAGTCGGCATCGTGGCGAGCGCCGTGGCCATCTTCGCCGCCACCGACATCGACGACATTGTCGTACTGACCGTCCTCTTCGTGACCTCGCGCACGGCGGGCCGGCCGCGACCCTGGCAGATCGTCGTCGGTCAGTACGCCGGAATCGGCGCACTGGTCGCCGCCAGCCTGGCGGCAGCGGCGGGGTTGCTGGTGGTGCCGGAACCGTGGACCGGCCTTCTCGGCCTGCTGCCGGTGGCGCTCGGCGTACGGGCCCTGCTGCGCCGGACCGACGACGACACGGGTACGCCGAAGGTGGTCACCGGGGCGCTCGGGGTGGCCGGAGTGACGATCGCCAACGGCGCGGACAACATCGCCGTCTACGTGCCGGTGTTCCGGGCCCTCGGTCCGGGCGGAGTCGGAACGTACCTGGTGGTCTTCGTCGGCCTGATCGCGCTCTGGTGCGCGGCGGCCGCCTGGCTGGGCAGCCACTCCCGGGTGATCCGGCTGGTGGACCGGGTGGGCCACTGGCTGGTACCGGTGGTCTTCATCGGCATCGGGCTGGTCATCCTGGTCAGCTCCGGCGTCCTGGGCCGGCTCACCGGTCTCGGCGGCTGACCACCGGGTGGGCCGGCCCGCCGGTGGTCAGGCCAGCTCGACGAGTTCGAGCAGGTCGTCGCTCCAGGCGTCCTCGTCGCCGTCCGGCAGCAGGATCGCCCGGTCGGGCTTGAGCGCCAGCACCGCGCCCGGGTCGTGGGTGACCAGGACGATCGCGCCGGGATAGCGGGCGATCGCGTCGAGTACCTGTTCCCGGCTCACCGGATCGAGGTTGTTGGTGGGCTCGTCCAGAAGCAGCACGTTGGCGCCCGAGCAGACCAGTGTGGCCAGTGCCAGACGGGTCTTCTCACCGCCGGAGAGCACCCCGGCCGGCTTGTCCACGTCGTCGCCGGAGAAGAGGAAGGCGCCCAGGATCTTGCGCAGGTCGGTGTCGGACTGTTCGAAGGCGGCGCTGCGCATGTGTTCCAGGACGGTCCGGTCGACGTCCAGCGTCTCGTGCTCCTGGGCGTAGTAGCCCAGCCGCAGCCCGTGCCCCGGCCGGACCTCACCGGTGTCGGATTCCAGCAGCCCGCCGAGGATGCGGAGCAGGGTGGTCTTGCCGGCACCGTTGAGTCCGAGAATCGCCACCCGGGAACCACGGTCGACCGCCACGTTGACGTCGGTGAAGATCTCCAGCGAGCCGTACGACTTCGACAGGCCGGTCGCGGTGAGCGGGGTCTTGCCACAGGACGCCGGGTTGGGGAAGCGCACCTTGGCCACCCGGTCGGCGACCCGGGCGTCCTCCAGCCCGGAGAGCAGCTTCTCGGCCCGGCGGGCCATGTTCTGCGCGGCCACCGTCTTGGTCGCCTTGGCCCGCATCTTGTCGGCCTGGGCCATCAGCGCGCCGGCCTTCTTCTCGGCGTTGGCCCGTTCCCGGCGGCGACGCCGCTCGTCGGTCTCCCGCTGTTCCAGGTAGGTCTTCCAGCCGACGTTGTAGACGTCCACCACCGAGCGGGTGGCGTCCAGGAACCAGACCTTGTTGACCACCGCGTCCAGCAGCGAGGCATCGTGACTGATCACGATCAGCCCGCCCTTGTGCCCGGCGAGGAAGCCACGCAGCCAGGTGATCGAGTCGGCGTCGAGGTGGTTGGTCGGCTCGTCGAGCAGCAGGATCCCGCCCCCGCCGGCGGCCGCGTCCCGGAACAGGATCCGGGCCAGTTCGACCCGGCGGCGCTGGCCACCGGAGAGGGTGCCGATGGTCTGCCCGAGCACCCGGTCGGGCAGCCCGAGGTTGGCGCAGATCCGGGCCGCCTCGGCCTCGGCGGCGTACCCGCCCAGGGAGGCGAACTGGTCCTCCAGGGTGCCGTACCGGCGGACGAGTCGTTCGTCACCGGACTCGTCGGCGAGCCGCTCCTCGATCGCCTTCATCTGGGCCATCAGGACGTCCAGGCCACGCGCGGAGAGCACCCGGTCCCGGGCGGTCACCCCGAGGTCACCGGTCCGGGGGTCCTGCGGGAGGTAGCCCACCGGGCTGCGCCGGTCGATCTGGCCGGTGTACGGCTGACCCTCGCCGGCCAGGACCTTGAGCGTGGTGGTCTTGCCGGCGCCGTTGCGGCCGACCAGACCGATCCGGTCGCCGGGCTGCACCCGCAGGGTGGTGTCGGACAGCAGGATCCGGGCGCCGGCACGGAGTTCCAGGCCGCTCGCAGTGATCATCTCGGAGAACTCGCTCTCGGGGTCGAAGGCTGACTCAGGGCACACAAACCAGCCGGCGGACCCGTCGATCCGTCGGCGCGGGGCGTTCAGCCTTCGCAGAGCAGCACGACACCGATTGTACCGGGCGGCTCGGAGAAGCCGTCCACGGATTACCAATCAAGATCATCGGGTATCGCCATCACCACAATCGGGCGATCGGGGATGTGATGGAACTCAACGAGGACGCACGCATCGATACCAGCCAGGTGGAGGACCGGCGCGGTTCTTCCGGCGGTGGAATGGCCGGGCTCCCCATCTCCGGCCGGGGAGGACTGATCGGCCTGGTGATCACCGTGCTGGTGGCGCTGGCCGGCGGCGGCTTCGGGATCAGCCAACTGACCGGGGACGGTGGGGACCAGGGCGACAACACGGCGCTCGAACAGCGGTGCGCCGCCGACGACGCCCTCCGCCACCTCGACTGCCGCAACAACCTCTTCATCAACTCCATCCAGACGTACTGGCAGCGGGCGCTGCCGGAGCACTTCGACCGGCCGTACCAGCAGTCCGACACCGTCTTCTTCGAGCAGGCGGTGAGCAGCGGCTGCGGCCAGGCCGACTCGGGTGTGGGGCCGTTCTACTGCCCCCTCGACGACAAGGTCTACATCGACCTGAGCTTCTACAAGGTGCTGGCCGAACAGCTCGGCGCGCCCGGCGAGTTCGCCCAGCCGTACGTCCTGGCGCACGAGTACGGCCACCACGTGCAGGACCTGCTCGGCACCGAGGCCCGGGTACGCGAGCAGCGGGAGCAGAGCCCGGACGACGCCAACCAGCTCTCGGTGCTGCTGGAACTCCAGGCGGACTGCTACGCGGGCGCCTGGGCGAAGAACGCCACCGGCACCGCCGACGACCGGGGGGTGAAGATCTTCAAGAGCCTCAGCGGGCAGGACATCCAGGAGGGCCTGGACACGGCGGCGGCGATCGGCGACGACGCGATCCAGCGGAAGTCCGGCGGCCGGATCGACGAGTCACAGTTCACCCACGGCAGCTCGGCGGACCGGCAGAAGTGGTTCAACACCGGCTACCAGAACGGGAACCCGACCGCCTGCGACACCTTCAAGGCCGCCGGCTGAACCACCCGGCCCCGCCAGGACGGGCCGGCGCCCCGGCGCCCCGGCCGGAACTCACCCCGGGTCCCGGACCAGCACGAGTACCGCGCGGGCGGCGGCGACCGCGTCGACCAGAACCGCGTGTCGGGGTTCGGCCACGTCGAGCAGGCGTTCCGCCCGCAGCGGCACCAGCGGCGCCAACCGCCGGTCGGCGAGGATCCCGTCGACCGCCCGCCGGTCGCCACCGGCCACCAGCGCCGCGAGCCGGTCGGCCTCCGGCAGCAGCAGCCGGACCGCCAACTCCGCCGCGTCCGCCAGGGCCGCCTTCGCCTGGTTGTCCCGCCGCCGGGCGAAGCGCTGCTGGGACCAGCCACCGGCGGCGGTACGCCCCTGGACGTACCGGGTGTCCACCTTGGACACCACGAGCCGCCCGCCGTCGGCGACGCCGACCGCGACGGCGCCCTTGCGGGCCAGCAGCAGGCCCAGCCGGCGCGGCGCCCCGACGGCCGCGAGGAATCCGGCGAGGTCGTCGGCGCCGGGCATCCCCGGTGGCGGATGCAGGACGGCGGTGGTGCCGTCCGGGGCGGCGAGCCGGAGCCCGTCCGGTCCCGGGCCGATCTCCGGCGGCCCGCCGTGGCGCTCGGTGAAGCCCTCGATCCAGCGCGCCATCCGGGCCGGCGGGACGTCCACCCACCGGCCACCTCCGGCAGCGGGGCGGCTGTTCATGCCCAGACCGTACGGCACCGCCGGATCAGCGCAGCAGAAGTTCGACGGCGAGCACCGCGACCAGGACGCTGGAGACGAGCGCGGTGCCCAGCCGACCCCGGGGCCCGGCCAGCAGGCGGCCGAGCAGCGAACCACCGGAGGCGACCAGCAACTGCCAACTCGCCGACGCACCGAACGCGGCGGCCACGAACACCACCTCCCCGCCCGCCGGCCAGTCCACGGCCGCCCGCCGACCGAGCACCAGTGCGGCGAAGTAGAGGACCGTCATCGGATTCAGCAGGGTCAGCGCCAGCAACCCGCCGTACGCCCGGAGCGGCGTGCCCAGACTGCGATCGGTGGAAGCGGCCCGACCCGGATCGCGGCGGTGCCGGAGGGCGCCGTAGGCACCGGAGACGGCCAGCCCGAGCAGCACGGCGACGGCGGTCCAGCGCAGCGGCTCGGCGACCGGTTCGACCAGACCCGCGAGCGCGGCGCCACCGAGCACGGCGACGGCGGCGTAGAGCCCGTCGGCGCTGGCCACCCCGAGGGCTGCCGCCGCACCCACCCGGATCGAGGTACGCGCGGTCAGACCGATCACCAGAATCGCGATGGCTCCGACCGGTACGGCAATGCCGTACCCGGCCAGCAGGCCGGCGACGAACGCGTCGGTCACGACGGCGGAGGGCTGATCGGCACCGGACCGGCGCACCGCTGCTGTCGCCGGGCGGCCGAGGCCACGACGGCGGAAGCACTGGTGCGGAAGGTCGGCGCGATCATGTGCTGATTCTGGCGCGGAGCCGGCCGTCCCGCGACGGATTATCCGGGCCCGGACCGTACCGAGCAGCGACCGTACCGCCTCCAGCGGCCACCGGATCGCCCCGGATCCCTTGGCTGGCGGAACCGCGATCGGGCGCCACTGGTCTATCTATCGACAGCGTGACATAGATACCATTTGAAACCTGAGTGTCCTTCAGGTATGCCCGGACGCCGGCGGAAGGATCCCCCCATGCTCCGACGCGCCACCTTCCGACGCGGATCCGTCGCCGGCCTCGCCGCGCTCACCGTGGCGGCGATCGCGTTGACCGCCACCCCCGCGCCGGCCGCGCCGGCCAACACCGGTTCGGCGGCCGTCGCACCCGCGCCCGACCCGACCGCGAAGGCCGACCCGACCGCGTTCGCGGCCGGCGACCACTGCCTGGGCGAGTGCGCCGACATCCTGCCGCCCGGCCAGAACGGCAACGCCACACTGGTCGAGGTGCTCGCCAACCAGGCACTGGGCATCCTGCCGGCACACTCCGGCGACCAGCTCGGCCCGTACGCCGACCTGGTCTACTCCTACGCCGGCCTGCGGGAGGACCAGATCGGGGCGTTCTTCAACGACGCCTCCTTCGGAGTGCCGGCGGGCCAGGCCGAACGCACCTACTCCCCACGGTCCGACGTGACGATCGTGCGGGACCGGGCGAACGGGATCCCGCACGTCACCGGCACCACCCGGGGCGGCACGATGTACGGCGCCGGATACGCCGGCGCGGAGGACCGGCTCTTCACGATGGACCTGCTCCGGCACGTCGGCCGGGGCACGCTCACCCCGTTCGCCGGTGGGGCGCCGGGCAACCGGGCGCTGGAGCAGAGCGTCTGGCGGAACTCGCCGTACCGGGAGGAGGACCTGCAGGCCCAGGTCGCGGCGCTGCGCGACCAGGGTGCCCGGGGCGAGCAACTGCACGCCGACGTGCAGGAGTACATCGCCGGAATCAACGCCTACATCCGGCACTGCATGGCGGGCCGCAACTGCCCCGGCGAGTACGTGCTGACCGGGCACCTGGACGCGATCACCAACGTGGGCGGGCCGGAACTGTTCCAGATGACGGACCTGATCGCGATCGCCGGAGTGGTCGGCGGCCTGTTCGGCGGCGGCGGTGGCCACGAGATGCAGTCCGCGCTGGTCCGGATCGCCGCCCGGGCCAGGTACGGGCCGGTCGAGGGCGACCGGGTGTGGACCGCGTTCCGGGCGCAGAACAATCCGGAGGCGGTGCTGACCCTGCACGAGGGACAGAGCTTCCCGTACGGCGCCGCGGACCCGGACGCGCCGAGCGTCGTACTGCCCGATCCGGGTTCCGCCCGGGTGGAGGCGGTGACCGCCGATCCCACCGGATCGGCCCGGGGATCCACCGGCGGCCCCTCCGAGCTGGCCGCCGCACTCTCCGGCCTGACCATCACCCCGGCCAACCGGGGCATGTCCAACGCCGCCGTCATCTCCGGCGCACACTCCTCCAGCGGCCATCCGATCGCCGTCTTCGGACCACAGACCGGGTACTTCTCCCCACAGCTGCTGATGGTGCAGGAGTTGCAGGGCCCGGGAATCAGCGCCCGGGGCGCCGCCTTCGCCGGGGTCAACCTCTACGTGCTGCTCGGCCGGGGCCAGGACTACGCGTGGAGCGCCACCTCCTCCAGCCACGACATCACCGACACCTACGCCCTGCCGCTGTGCACAGTGGACGGCAGCACGCCCACCCTGGCCAGCAACCACTACCGGTACCGGGGACAGTGTCTGGCGATGGAGGAGATCTCCCACGTCAACTCGTGGCGGCCGACCGTCGCGGACAGCACCCCCGCCGGTTCGTACACGATGATCGCCCGGCGGACCAAGTTGGGACTGGTGGGCTGGCGGGGCACCGTGGCAGGTGCGCCGCACGCGTTCACCCAGCTCCGCTCCACCTACCGGCACGAGGCGGACTCCGCGATCGGGTTCCAGCTCTTCAACGATCCGGCCGCGATGGGCAGCGCGGCACAGTTCATCACGGCGGCGGCCGAGGTCGAGTACGCCTTCAACTGGTTCTACGTCAACGCGGACGAGTCGGCGTACTACAACTCGGGGCTCAATCCGGTCCGGGCCGCCGGGGCCAACCCGAACCTGCCGATCCGGGCCGAGCCGGCGTACGAGTGGCAGGGCTACGACCCGGACACCAACACGGCCGACTACGCCCCGCTCGCGGCGCACCCCCAGTCGGTGGACCAGGACTACTACGTCTCCTGGAACAACAAGCAGGCCAAGGACTTCGGCGCCGCCGACGGCAACTTCAGTTTCGGCGCGGTGCACCGGGGTGACCTGCTGGACAAGCCGATCCGGGCGGCGCTGGCGGACGGCCGGAAGTTCGACCGGGCCTCGTTGACCTCGCTGGTGGAGCGCGCCGGACTGACCGACCTACGCGGCATCGAGGTGCTGGACGAGCTGATCCGGGTGCTGGAGAGCCAACCGGTCGACGACACCGCCCTGGCCGGGACCGTCGGCAGACTGAGGGCGTGGCGACAGGCCGGTGCGTTGCGGGTCGAGACCGCACGCGGCTCGAAGACGTACCAGCACGCCGAGGCGATCCGGATCTTCGACGCCTGGTGGCCGCTGCTGGTCCGGGGCCAGTTCGCCACTCCGCTCGGCGCCGACCTCTACCGGGCGATGGTCGACGCCATGCAGATCAACGAGTCGCCGTCCGGACAGCAGCGCGGGGACACCTCGGATCTGCCCGGTTCGGCCGCCGAGGCGCAGACCCACAAGGGCTCGTCGTTCCAGTACGGCTGGTGGAGTTATGTCGACGCCGACCTGCGGGCCGTGTTGGGCGAGCCGGTGCCGGGCGGGCCCGGCCGGACCTACTGCGGCGACGGAAGCCTGTCCGCCTGCCGGCGGATCCTGCTCGACACGCTGCGGACCGCCACCGCCCAGCCGGCCACCGAGGTCTATCCCGGCGACGACCACTGCGCGGCCGGGGACCAGTGGTGCGCCGACGCCATCGTGCAGTCCCCGCTGGGCGGGATCAAACACGCCACGATCGCCTGGCAGAACCGGCCGACGTACCAGCAGGTGGTGTCGTTTCCGGCCGGTCGCGGCGACGACCTGACCAATCTGGCCGCCGGGCGGGCGGTTGCCGCGTCGAGCAGCCAGTTCGGCTACGGCGCGGCCCGAGCGGTGGACGGAAACCCCGGTACCCGCTGGGCCAGTTCCTGGGCCGACAACCAGTCGATCACCGTGGATCTGGGTAGCGTCCGGTCGGTGAGCCGGGCGGTGCTGAGCTGGGAGGCCGCCTACGCCCGGTCGTACCGGATCGAGGTCTCCACCGACGGCGGCACCTGGCGTCCGGTCTGGTCGACCACCGCCGGCGACGGCGGTACGGACAACGTCGACTTCGCCGCCGCCCCGGCCCGCTACGTCCGGATGCAGGGACTCACCCGGGGCACCGGCTACGGCTTCTCCCTCTGGGAGTTCCAGGTCCACGCCCACTGACTCCGAACGGCGGTGGCCCGTTGCCGTTCCCACGACAACGGGCCGCCAACATCCACGGTGAGCGGACTACACGTTGAAACCGAGCGCCCGGAGCTGGTCACGGCCCTCGTCGGAGATCTTGTCGGGGCCCCACGGCGGCAGCCACACCCAGTTGATCCGGATGTCCGAGACCAGCCCGCCACCCGGGCCGGTGGTCAGCGCCGACCGCGCCTGGTCCTCGATGACGTCGGTCAGCGGGCAGGCCGCCGAGGTGAGCGTCATGTCCAGGGTCGCGACGTTCTCGTCGTCGACGTGCACCCCGTACACCAGACCGAGGTCGACCACGTTGATGCCCAGTTCGGGGTCGACGACGTCCTTCATCGCCTCTTCGACGTCGGCGACCGCGGCCTTGCCGGTCGACGCGGTCGCCATGTCCTGATCAGTCATGCCGTCTTCACCTCGCTCCGCTCGTTCTTGTCATCACTACCGGCTCCGAATTCGACCCCGGCCCGCGCCGCGGCGTCCTTGAACGCCATCCACGGCAACAACGCGCACTTCACCCTGGCCGGATAGCGGGCCACCCCGGCGAACGCCACCCCGTCCCCCAGCAGTTCCTCGTCCGGGGTCACCTGTCCCCGACCCGACATCAACTCGACGAAGGCCGCGTGCACCGCGTACGCCTCGCCGGCACTCCGGCCGGACAGCAGTTCGTGCAGCACGCTCGCCGAGGCCTGGCTGATCGAGCAGCCCATGCCGTCGTACGAGACGTCGCTGACGGTCTCGGCGTCCAGGGCGACCCGTACCGTCACCTCGTCGCCGCAGGTGGGGTTCACGTGGTGCGCCTCGGCGGCGAACGGCTCCCGCAGCCCGCGCCCGTGCGGATGCTTGTAGTGGTCCAGGATGATCTCCTGGTAGAGCTGGTCGACCTGCATTACCCGAACACCTTCCGTACCTGTTCCAGCCCGCGCACCAGGGCGTCGACCTCACTGGTCGTGGTGTACAGGTAGAACGACGCGCGGGTGGTCGCCGGTACGCCGAACCGCACGCAGACCGGCCGCGCACAGTGGTGGCCGACCCGCACCTCGACGCCCTCGGCGTCCAGCACCTGACCCACGTCGTGCGGATGGATGCCGTCGAGGGCGAAGGAGATGGTGCCACCCCGGCCCACCGGCACCGTCGGACCGAAGATCCGCAGCCCGGGAACCGTGTCCAGGGCGTCCAGCGCGTACGCGGTCAACTCCTTCTCGTGCCACTGGATCGCCCGCATTCCGATCCCGGACAGGTAGTCGACCGCCGCGCCCAGCGCGACCGCCTCGGCGATCGGCGGGGTGCCCGCCTCGAACCGGGCCGGCGGCGGCGCGTACGTCGAACCGGCCATGGTGACCGTCTCGATCATCGAACCACCGCCGAACACCGGCGGCATCGCGGCCAGCAGTTCGCCCCGCCCCCAGAGCACTCCGATGCCGCTCGGCGCGCACATCTTGTGCCCGGTGAAGGCGATGAAGTCGGCGTCCAGGTCCACCACGTCGATCGGCAGGTGCGGCACCGACTGCGAGCAGTCGAGCAGCAGCAGCGCGCCGACCTGGCGGACCCGCTCGGTGATCCGCGCCGTGGCGTTGACCGTGCCGAGGATGTTGGACATGTGCACGAACGAGACCAGTTTGGTCCGCTCGTTGACCAGCTCCTCAAGATTGGACTCGTCGAGCCGGCCGGAGTCGGTGACGCCGAACCAGCGCAGCGTGGCGCCGGTCCGCTCGCACAGGAGCTGCCACGGCACGATGTTCGAGTGGTGCTCCATCTCGGAGATCACGATCTCGTCGCCGGGACCGATCCGGAACCGGGGGTCACCGCCGGTGCCGATCGAGGCGTTCGAGAAGGCGTACGCGACCAGGTTGATCGCCTCGGTGGAGTTCTTGGTGAACACCACCTCGTCCGGGCTCGGCGCGTTGATGAACGCCGCGACCTTGCCCCGGGCCCCCTCGTACGCCTCGGTCGCCTCGGTGCCCACGGTGTGCACCGAGCGGGAGACGTTCCCGTTGTGCCGCTCGTAGTGCTCCCGCAGCGCGTCGAGCACCTGGCGGGGCTTCTGCGAGGTGTTCGCGCTGTCCAGGTAGACCATCCGGTGACCGTTGACCTCGCGACCCAGGATCGGGAAGTCCGCCCGTACCACTTCCACGTCGAACCGTGGCACGTCGTCGTACTGTGGCATCCCCGGTGGGATCGCGATCGTGGTCATCTCGACGGTGCCCTTCTGCTCAGGCCCGGGCCGTACCGGCGCCGGCGACGTACCGCTCGTAGCCCTCGGCCTCCAACTTCTCGGCCAGCTCCGGACCGCCCTGCTCGACGATCCGCCCGCCGACGAAGACGTGCACGTGGTCCGGCTTGATGTAGCGCAGGATCCGGGTGTAGTGGGTGATCAGCAGCAGCCCGGTCTGTCCGGTGTCCCGGACCCGGTTGACGCCCTCGCTGACCACCCGCAGGGCGTCGATGTCGAGCCCGGAGTCGGTCTCGTCGAGGATCGCCACCTTCGGCGCGAGCAGTTCGAGCTGGACGATCTCGTGCCGCTTCTTCTCACCGCCGGAGAAGCCCTCGTTCACGTTCCGCTGGGCCATCGCCGGGTCCATCTGCAACTTCTCCATCGCGCCGCGCAGCTCGCCGGCCCAGGTGCGCAACTTCGGCGCCTCGCCGTCGATCGCGGTCTTCGCGGTACGCAGGAAGTTCGCCACCGACACCCCGGGCACCTCGACCGGGTACTGCATGGCCAGGAAGAGGCCGGCGCGGGCCCGCTCGTCGACGGTCATCGCCAGCACGTCCTGACCGTCCAGCAAAACCTCGCCGCTGGTGATCTCGTACTTCGGATGGCCGGCGATCGAATAGGCGAGGGTCGACTTGCCGGACCCGTTAGGGCCCATGATCGCGTGGGTCTCCCCCGCCCGCACGGTGAGGTCGACCCCGGCCAGGATCGGCTTCAGCTCGCCATCGGGCAGCTTGACCGACACCTGCAGGTCACGAATCTCCAGAACACTCATGGTGCGGTAACTCCATTACTCGGCGTGAGATTGAGGTAGAGGTCACCGTCGCGGACCTCGACGGGGTACACGGGTACGGGTTCGGTCGCGGGCAGTCCGGTCGGCTCGCCGGTACGCAGGTCGAAGCGGGAGCCGTGCAGCCAGCACTCCAGGGTGCAGCCGTCGACCTCGCCCTCGGAGAGCGCGACGGCGGCGTGCGAGCACTCGTCGCGTACGGCGTAGAAGTTGCCGTCCTCGGCGTGCACGATCGCGATCTCGGTGCCCTCGACGTCCGCCTGGATCGCGGTGCCCTTCGGCACGTCCTCGGTCGAACAGATCCGGATCATCAGGCGGCGGCCTTCGAGAGCCGTACCTCGATCTGCTCGCCGAGCCGGTCGCGCAGCGCCTCGACCGGAATCCGGTTCAGCAGCTCGGCGAAGAAGCCCCGGACCACCAGCTTGCGCGCCTGGTCCTCCGGGATTCCCCGGGCCATCAGGTAGAACAGCTGCTCGTCGTCGAACCGCCCGGTCGTGCTGGCGTGACCGGCACCGGCCACCTCGCCGGTCTCGATCTCCAGGTTGGGTACCGAGTCCGCGCGGGCGCCCTCGGTCAGCACCAGGTTGCGGTTGATCTCGTAGGTGTCGGTGCCGGTGGCCGCCGCCCGGATCAGCACGTCGCCGACCCAGACGGTGTGCGCGCTGGCACCCTGCAACGCGCCCCGGTAGCCGACGTAGCTGCGGCAGTCCGGCACGCTGTGGTCGACCAGTTGCCGGTGCTCCAGGTGCTGCCCGGCGCCCGCGAAGTAGAGGCCGTACAGCTCGGCCTCGCCGCCCCGGCCGGTGTACTCCACGCTGGTGTACTGCCGGACCAGCTCCCCGCCGAGCGTGACCTGTACGTGCGTCACCTTGGCGTCCCGGCCGAGCCGGATCTTCAGGTGCTGGGCCTGCACCGAGTCGGACGCCCAGTCGGCGACGGTGACCAGGGTGAGCCTCGCACCCTCGGCGACCGCCACCTCGACGTTGTCGGCCAGGGTCACCGAGCCGGTCTGCTCCAGCACCAGCGTCACCTCGGCGAACCGGCCGACGTCGACGAAGGTGTGCCCGAACGAGGCGCCGTCGGCGCCCTGCCCGACCAACCGGACCGACACCGGCGCCGCCGGCCGGGTCTCCGGGGCCACCGCGACAACGACCGCCTCAGCAGCCCGGCCGTGGGCCAGCGCACTGATCCGGTCGAACGGGGTCAGCACGCTGCCGATCCGGGCGTCGCCCTCGTGCACGCCGCCGAACGTCACTCCGTCGGGCAGCGCGTCGACCTCGTAGCGCAGCTGGCCGTCGGTCGGGGTGAACCCGTCGTCGGCCAGCCCACGCAGCCGCTTGAGCGGAGTGAACCGCCACTCCTCCTCCAGGCCGGTGAGGGCCGGGAAGTCGCGGACGTCGTACGAGCGGAGCGTCTGCGCCTTGGTCTGCGGCCCGCCTGGTGCCGTGGGCGCGAATGCTTCGGTAGTCATCTCTTCCTTGGTCTTCTATCGCGAGGTCCGAGGCGAATCCGGGGGGTCGTCGCGACCGGCGTCAGCCGACCGCGCCCTCCATCTGCAACTCGATCAGCCGGTTGAGTTCCAGGGCGTACTCCATCGGGAGTTCCTTGGCGATCGGCTCGATGAAGCCGCGCACGATCATCGCCATCGCCTCGTCCTCGGTCATGCCCCGGCTCATCAGGTAGAAGAGCTGGTCCTCGCTGACCTTGGACACGGTCGCCTCGTGCCCCATCGACACGTCGTCCTCGCGGATGTCGACGTACGGGTAGGTGTCCGAGCGGGAGATCGCGTCCACCAGCAGCGCGTCGCACTTCACCGTCGACCGGCTGTGGTGCGAGCCCTCCAGCACCTGGACCAGGCCCCGGTAGGAGGTCCGGCCGCCGCCACGGGCGATCGACTTGGAGACGATCGTGCTCGACGTGTGCGGGGCGGCGTGCACCATCTTGGCCCCGGCGTCCTGGTGCTGGCCCTCGCCGGCCATCGCCACCGAGAGCACCTCGCCCTTGGCGTGCTCGCCGGTCATGTAGACCGCCGGGTACTTCATGGTCACCTTGGAGCCGATGTTGCCGTCGATCCACTCCATGGTCGCGCCCTCGTGGCAGACCGCCCGCTTGGTGACCAGGTTGTAGACGTTGTTCGACCAGTTCTGGATGGTCGTGTAGCGGCAGCGTGCGTTCTTCTTCACGATGATCTCGACGACCGCGCTGTGCAGCGAGTCGGAGGAGTAGATCGGCGCGGTGCAGCCCTCGACGTAGTGCACGTACGCGCCCTCGTCGACGATGATCAGCGTCCGCTCGAACTGGCCCATGTTCTCCGTGTTGATCCGGAAGTACGCCTGCAGCGGGATCTCCACCTGCACGCCCTTCGGCACGTAGATGAACGAGCCGCCGGACCACACGGAGGTGTTGAGCGCCGCGAACTTGTTGTCGCCGACCGGGATCACCGTGCCGAAGTACTCCTTGAAGACGTCCTCGTGCTCCTTGAGCGCCGTGTCCGTGTCCAGGAAGAGAACGCCCTGCTCCTCAAGGTCCTCGCGGATCTTGTGGTAGACCACCTCGGACTCGTACTGGGCCGCGACACCGGCGACCAGTCGCTGCTTCTCGGCCTCCGGGATGCCCAGCCGGTCGTAGGTGTTCTTGATCTCCTCGGGCAGGTCCTCCCAGCTGGCTGCCTGCTTCTCCGTGGAGCGGACGAAGTACTTGATGTTGTCGAAGTCGATCCCGCTCAGGTCGGCGCCCCAGTTCGGCATCGGCTTGCGCCCGAACAGCCGCAGCCCCTTCAACCGGAGGTCGAGCATCCAGGCGGGCTCGTTCTTCTTGGCGGAGATGTCCCGCACCACCGCCTCGCTGAGGCCACGCTGAGCGCTCGTGCCGGCCACGTCGGAGTCGGCCCAGCCGTACTCGTAGCGTCCGAGAGCGGCGAGCTGCTCCTCCTGCGTCAGGGGCTGGACGATCTGCTCGGTCATCTGTCTGTCCTCACATTGATGACGGAATGTATCGACTGGGCCGGAATGTGCGTGGTGCACACGCCGTCGCCGTGGGCGATGGTGGCGAGGCGCTGCACGTGACTGCCGATCAGGCGGGAGATGACCGCCGTCTCGGCCTCGCACAGCTGGGGAAACTCCGCGGCCACATGGGCCACCGGGCAGTGGTGCTGGCACAACTGGCCACCGGAGGCGATCGTGGAAGCGCTGGCAGCGTATCCCTCGGAGGTGAGCGCCTCGGCAAGTGCCTCGGCCCTGGCCAGCGGATCGTCCCCGGCGCCCTCCATGGCCGCCCGGCAGCGGGCCTCCAGCGCCGAAACCTGCTCGGCGGCGAACGCGCCCACCGCGTCCGGGCCGTCGTGCCGGGAGATCCACCGCAGCGCGGCGGTGGCCATCCCGTCGTAGGTGTGCGTGCCGCAGCGCCGTCGCCCGGAGTCGGTGAGCCGGAAGAGCTTGGCGGGCCGTCCCCGACCACGCTGGCCGCGTACGGCCTGGTCGCGGGCGGTGACCTCGCCGTCGGCGAGCATCGCGTCGAGGTGCCGGCGGATCGCCGCGGAGCCGAGGCCCAGTTCCGCGCCGAGCTGGGCGGCGGTCGCCGCGCCGTGCTCCAGCAGCAACTGGGTCACCCGATCCCGGGTGGTACGCCCGTCGGACCCGGCGACAACCCCGGCAGTGACGACAGGGCCGGCGATACCTGCGGCGACGACAGGACCGACGACCGGCTCGGTCGCCCGCTCCTGCTCGGAGTACGCCGCCAGGTTTTTCACAACGTCAACGTTACGTATTTCATCCAAGGTCCGCAAACCCGGGCTCCGGTGATCCGGACCACCGGGCGGCGGGCTTGCCGTCCAGCATGATCACATTTGCACGTACGATGGCCGGCGTGAGCCGATTCGGCGAATTTCCCGGCAAACCCACCCTATCGCGGCTGGCTCTCGCCTCCGTGGTGGGAAACGTCCTGATCGTCGGCACCGGCGGTGCGGTCCGACTGACCAAATCCGGGCTCGGCTGCCCGACCTGGCCCCGCTGCACCGACGAGTCGTACGTGGCGACCGCCGAGATGGGCGTGAACGGGGCCATCGAGTTCGGCAACCGGCTGCTCACCTTCGCGCTCGCCGCCGTGGTCATCGCCGCGGTGGTCGTCGCCTGGCGGCAGCGTCCCCGTCGCCGGCCCCTGCGGCTGCTCGCCGTCGCCGCCGCGCTCGGCATCCCGGCCCAGGCGGTGGTCGGCGGCATCACCGTGCTCACCAACCTCAACCCCTGGGTGGTCGGGCTGCACTTCCTGGCCTCCATGGCCGTCATCGCGGCGGCCTTCGCGTTCTGGCGGCGCACCCTCGAACCGGACGGCCCCGCCCGGCCGACCGTGCCGGCACCGCTGCGGGCGCTCGCCCGGGTGACCGCCGGGGTCACCGCGGCGGTACTGGTCGTCGGCACCTGGGTGACCGGCAGCGGCCCGCACTCCGGCGACGCGGGCGCGGCCCGCAACGACCTGGACCCGGAGACGATCTCCCAGGTGCACGCCGACATGGTGTTCCTGCTCCTGGGCCTCGCCATCGCGCTGTGGTTCGCGCTGCGGGCGGTGCACGCACCGGCCGGCGCACTCCGGGCGGCCGGCCTGCTCCTCCTCGCCATCGGAGGCCAGGGCCTGATCGGCTTCGTCCAGTACCTCACCGGCCTGCCGGTGGCACTGGTCGGCGCGCACATGCTCGGCTCCTGCCTGGTCTGGCTGGCCGCCCTGGCCGTGCTCTGGTCGACCCGGCAACGCCAGCCGACGGCCACCCCCGCCGACACACCAACGCCACACGCCGTCGCACTGGTGTAAGGAAGGGCCCCTTCTTATCGTTTTCTGTAGAAGAAGGGGCCCTTCCTAACCGGTCAGCACCCCGGCGGCGCCGGTAATGAGAGCGACCCGGGGCAGGCCCCGGGTCGCGTGGTTATCGGACAAAAGATATCAACGGGCAAAGGTGCGGCGAGCCATCGACCGCCACAGATCGTGACCCGGACGCATCTGGTCCACCAGTTCCCGCTCCCATTCGTTCTCCACGGCGACCCCCGCCTTGGCGCAGGCCAGTCTCGCGACATCCGTGCTCTCCGCGAACTGGTCAGCCCACACGCCGTCCTCCCCCACCAGGACAATGCGCGCGCCCCGCTTGCCGACGTACTCGATGACCGCCTTCGCGCCGCCGTGGCCGGCGGCAAACGACTGGATGCCAGAGACCAGACCATTGGGGGTCTGGCCCGCGACGGCGGTCTGATCGGCCGTCGGCGTCGTATCGGAACCATCTGCCATAACGCGAAGCCTAAGCAGACTTCGACCGCCATGCGGGGCGCCTACCGATATTTTGTGATGCCAATTACTCTCGGTTTGGCGTTCCACCCGCGCATCTTCGACCGATTTTTCGGGCTATAAGTGACCAAATTAAAGCCACTATTCACGTTCAAAACGGGCAAAGAGGGATGAACCGCGACATACCCCCACAGAACAGGGGTCAGAGCAGGGCGTCGACCGCGACCGCGGCGAAGAGGATCGTGAGGTACGTGATCGACCAGTGGAACAGCCGCATCGGCTTCAACGGCTCGCCCCGCCCGGCCCGCCGGCTCAGTCGGTGGGACTCCACGATGAACATCCCACCGACCGCCAGGGCCGTCACCCCGTAGACCAGACCCATGCCCAGCGGCCACAGCAACACGGACACCAGGACGGTCAGCCAGGTGTAGAGCACGATCTCCAGGTTGACCCGGCGGATCGAGGCGACCACCGGCAGCATCGGAATCCCGGCCCGGCGGTAGTCGTCCTTGAACTTGATCGCCAACGCGTAGAAGTGCGGCAACTGCCAGAAGAAGACCACCGCGAACAGGCCCCACGCCTGCGGTGCGAGCGACCCGGTGACCGCGGCCCAGCCGATCAGCACCGGCGCCGACCCGCAGATACCGCCCCAGAACGTGTTCTGCGACGTGTTCCGCTTGAGCCACATCGTGTAGACCACGTCGTAGTAGACGATCGCGGCCAGGGTCAGCGCGGTGGCCAGCCAGTTGGTGAAGACCGCCATCAGGGTCACCGAGACCGCCGCCAGCACCAGCCCGAAGACCAGCGCACTGCGCGGCGCGACGGTGTGCGTCGGCAACGGACGACGCCTGGTCCGCTGCATCAACTGGTCGATGTCCCGGTCGATGTAGCAGTTGAGCACGTTGGCGGCACCGGCGGCCAGCGAGCCGCCCAGCAGCACCACGCCGACCAGCCAGAGCGACGGCAGTCCGTCGGCCGCCAGCATCATCGTCGGCACGGTGGTGATGAGCAGCAGCTCCACGATCCGCGGCTTGGTAAGCGCGACGTACGCCCTGATCCGGGCCGCGACATCAGCGCGCCGGGACACCTCGCGGTCGGCCTTCGTCCCCGCCGTCGGGGCACCGCCGGTCGCGGGGCGCTCGGTGATCGTGCTCACGGATTGCCACCTTCCGGCGTCGGCACAGGGAGAAACGGTGCGTAACAGCGTGGGCGGCGGGCGACCAGCCGGACCAGCACGCCGACCGACAGCCTACGCGTCGCCGTTTGCGCTGCCCGGGCGACCCTTGAACGGTGCGAACGATCACACTCCCGACGAAGCGACGCACCGGGTGCGACATCCGGGGGTTGGGTTTCGGAAGGGGTCGCTAGGGTCATCAGTGAGGGTTCCGCCCATCTGTTGAGGAGCGCACACGATCGTGGCTGACAATCGACCCGCCCAAGACTCGCTGAGCTGGTCCGATCTCGACCAGCGTGCCGTGGACACCGTCCGCGTGCTGGCCATCGACGCCGTGGAGAAATCCGGCAACGGCCATCCGGGTACGGCGATGAGTCTCGCGCCCGCCGCATACCTTCTGTTCAACAGGGTGATGCGGCACGACCCCACCCATCCCGACTGGACCGGCCGGGACCGGTTCGTGCTCTCCGCGGGCCACAGCAGTCTCACCCTCTACATCCAGCTCTACCTCAGCGGTTACGGGCTGGGTCTGACCGACCTCAAGGCGTTGCGCCAGTGGGGTTCGCTGACCCCGGGCCACCCCGAGCACGGTCACACCCGAGGCGTCGAGACCACCACCGGCCCGCTCGGCCAGGGGCTCGGCAACGCCGTCGGAATGGCGATGGCGGCCCGCCGGGAGCGCGGCCTGCTGGACCCGGACGCCCCGGCCGGCACCTCGCCGTTCGACCACCACATCTGGTGCATCGCCTCGGACGGCGACATCGAGGAGGGGATCAGCCACGAGGCCAGCTCGCTCGCCGGACACCAGCAGCTCGGCAACCTCACCCTGATCTACGACGACAACGAGATCTCGATCGAGGACGACACCCGGATCGCCAAGAGCGAGGACGTGTCCGCCCGGTACGCCGCGTACGGCTGGCACGTGCAGACCGTGGACTGGCGTACCGGCGACGCGGACCAGGGCGACTACCACGAGAACGTCGAGGAGTTGTACGCCGCGCTGCTGGCCGCGAAGGCGGAGACCGGCCGGCCCTCGTTCATCGCGTTGCGCACCATCATCGGCTGGCCGGCACCGACCAAGCAGAACACCGGCAAGATCCACGGCTCGGCGCTCGGTGCCGACGAGGTCGCCGCGACCAAGAAGCTGCTCGGCTTCGACCCGGGGCAGCACTTCCAGGTCGACGACGAGGTACTGGCGCACGCCCGGCAGGTGATCGAGCGGGGTCAGGCCGCGCACGCCGAGTGGGAGACCGCGTACCAGTCCTGGGCAGGGGCGAACCCGGAGAGCAAGGAGCTGCACGACCGGCTGGCCAGCCGTACGCTGCCGGCCGGCTGGACCGACGCGCTCCCGGAGTTCCCGGCCGACGCCAAGGGCATCGCCACCCGGGCCGCCTCCGGCAAGGTGCTCGGGGCCCTCGCCCCGGTACTGCCCGAACTCTGGGGCGGCTCCGCCGACCTGGCCGAGAGCAACAACACCACGATGGAGGGCGAGCCCTCCTTCATCCCCAGCGAGTACGCGACCAAGGCGTTCCCCGGCAACGAGTACGGCCGTACCCTGCACTTCGGCATCCGCGAGCACGCGATGGGTGCGATCCTGAACGGTATCGCCCTGCACGGCGGCACCCGGCCGTACGGCGGCACCTTCCTGGTGTTCAGCGACTACATGCGTCCGGCGGTACGGCTCGCCGCGCTGATGAAGCTGCCGGTGACGTACGTCTGGACGCACGACTCGATCGGCCTCGGCGAGGACGGGCCGACGCACCAGCCGGTCGAGCACCTGACCGCGCTGCGGGCCATCCCCGGACTCGACGTGATCCGGCCGGCGGACGCCAACGAGACCGCCTGGGCCTGGCGGCGGGCACTGGAGCAGACCGACCGGCCCGCCGCGCTGGCGCTGAGCCGGCAGCCGCTGCCGACGCTGGACCGCACCGAATTCGCCAGCGCCGACCAGACGGCCAAGGGCGGTTACGTGCTGGCCGAGGCGTCGAACGCGCAACCGCAGGTGATCCTCATCGGCACCGGTTCCGAGGTGCAGCTCTGCCTCACCGCCCGGGACCGGCTGGAGGCCGAGGGCACCCCGACCCGGGTCGTCTCGATGCCCTGCCAGGAGTGGTTCCGGGAGCAGGACTCGGCCTACCAGGACTCGGTGCTGCCCCGTGACGTCAAGGCCCGGGTCAGCGTCGAGGCTGGCATCGCGATGTCGTGGCGCGACCTGATCGGCGACGCCGGTGAGGCCGTGAGCCTGGAGCACTACGGCGCGAGCGCGCCGCACACCGTGCTCTTCGAGCAGTTCGGATTCACCCCGGACCGGATCGTGGCGGCCGCGCACGCGTCGCTGACCCGGATCGGGGACATCACCGGTACGACCACCGGCAACTAAAGGGAGCGATAGCGACTATGACTGACCGGTTGGGTGAGCTCACCGCCGCGGGCGTGGCGGTCTGGCTCGACGATCTTTCAAGGGTACGGCTGAGTTCGGGCAACCTGGACCAGTTGCGCCGGGAGAAGCACCTGGTCGGGGTGACCACCAACCCGACGATCTTCGCGAAGGCGCTCAGCGACGCCGACGAGTACAACTGGCAGCTCCACGACCTCGCCCTGCGCGGGGTCACCGTCGAGGAGACGGTCCGGATGCTCACCACGTACGACGTGCGTTGGGCCTGCGACGTGATGCGCCCGGCGTACGACAGCAGTGCCGGCGTCGACGGCCGGGTCTCCATCGAGGTGGACCCGAGGCTGGCGTACGAGACCGAGAAGACCGTGGCCGAGGCGAAGGCCCTGTGGTGGCTGGTCGACCGGCCGAACCTGTTCATCAAGATCCCGGCGACCGAGGCCGGGCTGCCGGCCATCACCGCGACGCTCGCCGAGGGGATCAGCGTGAACGTGACGCTGATCTTCGGGCTGGACCGCTACTCGCAGGTGATGGAGGCGTTCCTGGCCGGCCTGGAGCAGGCGAAGGCGAACGGGCACGACCTCACGAAGATCGCCTCCGTGGCGTCCTTCTTCGTCTCCCGGGTCGACTCGGAGGTGGACAAGCGGCTGGACAAGCTCGGCGCCGACGGTCGACCGGACCTCGCCGCGCTGAGGGGCAAGGCGGCGGTCGCCAACGCCCAGCTCGCGTACGAGCGTTACTCGGAGGTGTTCTCCTCGGACCGGTGGCAGGCGCTGGCCGACGCGGGCGCCCATCCGCAGCGCCCGCTCTGGGCGTCGACCTCCACGAAGAACCCCGACTACCGGGACGTGATCTACGTCGAGGAGCTGATCGCGCCGGGGACCGTGAACACCATGCCGGAGCCGGTGATCGACGCGTACGCCGACCACGGCGAGGTACGCCCGGACACCGTCACCGGGGCGTACGCGCAGGCCCGTCAGGTCTTCGCCGGACTGGCCGCGGCCGGCATCGACTTCGACGACGTGATCGCCACCCTGGAACGCGAGGGTGTGGAGAAGTTCGAGACCAGCTGGCTGGAACTGCTGGACGGGGTACGGAAGTCGCTCGAAGCGGCGGCCGAGGGTGCCACGAAGCCCGGCCGCGCCGCCCAGGGCAATGCGGCGGCGGCACAGCGCGCCGGAGGCAACGCGTGAACGCGCCGCAGGATCTCCTGGACGGCGGATGTGAGGGGGCGGCCGGGCTCGCCGTCTACGGTGCGGAGGCGGTCGACGCGGAGGCCCCGGCCTCGGCCCGGGCCGCGCTGCTCGCCGACGACGTACCGGCCCGGCTGACCCGGAAGGACCCGACGTTGTGGGGGCCGGACGCGCAGGCCGAGGCGGCGGTCCGGCTCGGCTGGGTGGACACCTTCCGGCGCAGTCGGGAGTTGCTGCCGCAGCTCGCCGAGCTGAAGGCGGAACTCGCCGACCTCGACCACGTGGTGCTGGCCGGAATGGGCGGTTCCTCGCTGGCCCCCGAGGTGATCACCCGTACCCTCGGCAAGTCGCTGACCGTGCTGGACACCACCGACCCCGGGCAGGTCCGGGCGGCGCTGAACGACCGGCTGGACCGTACCGTGGTGGTCGTGGCCAGCAAGTCCGGTTCGACGGTGGAGACGGACAGCCACCGGCGGGCGTACTGGCAGGCGTTCCTCGACTCCGGGCTGACCGAGGCGGAGGCCGGGCGGCGCTTCGTCGTGGTCACCGATCCGGGCTCGCCGCTGGCCGAGACCGCCGCCGAGATGGGTGCCTTCGTGGTGCTCGCCGATCCGGAGGTGGGTGGGCGGTACTCCGCGCTGACCGCGTTCGGGCTGGTCCCCTCGGCGCTGGCCGGGGTCGAGGTGGCGGAACTGCTCGACCAGGCCGAGGAATTGTTCGGCGCGCTCGGCGGCGACCGGGACAACCCGGGGCTGGGCCTCGGTGCGGCGCTCGGCGCCGCCGCCACCAACGGGCGGGACAAGGTCGCGCTGATCTCGGACGGAACCGGCATCGACGGCCTCGGCGACTGGGCCGAACAGTTGATCGCCGAGTCCACCGGGAAGAACGGCGTCGGGATCCTGCCGGTGGTGATCGAGGACCCGAGCAGCCCGGGGGCGACCGGACCGGACGTGCTGACCGTGACCTACGGCGGCGGGCTGCCGGCCGGGGCGGTGCCGGGCGGTGGGATCCAGGCACACGTGGCCGTGAACGGTCCGCTCGGCGCCCAGTTCATGGCCTGGGAGTACGCCACCGCGGTCGCCGGGGTGGTGCTCGGGATCGACCCGTTCAACCAGCCGAACGTCACCGAGTCCAAGGAGAACACCAACCGGCTGCTCGGCACCGGCCTGCCGGTGGAGACGCCGACGTTCGTCGACGCCGGTGTCGAGGGGTACTGGTTCCCGGGCGGGAGCCGGCAGGAGGCGCCGCTCCCCGGCGACCTGGCGGGCGCGCTGCGACTGCTGATCGACGGGTTGGCCGACGACGGCTACCTGGCCGTGATGGCGTACCTGGACCGGTTCGGCGACGCCAAGGCCGGGCAGGTCCGGCCCGGACTGGCCACCGCCTCCGGTCGGCCGGTCACCTTCGGCTGGGGGCCCCGCTTCCTGCACTCGACCGGCCAGTACCACAAGGGCGGTCCGCAGCTCGGCTCGTTCCTGCAGATCACCGGGGACGTGACGGACGACCTTCCGGTGCCCGGCAAGCCGTACTCCTTCGCGCAGTTGCAGGCGGCGCAGGCCGCGGGTGACCGGCAGGCGCTCGCCGAGCGGGGTCGGCCGGTGCTGCGGCTGCATCTGGGCGACCGGGCGGCCGGGGTGCCGCACGTGCTCGATGCGGTACGGGGTCTGCGGAGTTGACGGCGAGCCGGCATGCTGAAAGTAGAGGTCGGACGAGGCAAGGAGGGAAGCCGTGAATCCGCTGCGCGACCCGCAGGACCGGCGGTTGCCGCGGATCCCGGAGCCGTGCGCGCTGGTGATCTTCGGCGTGACCGGCGACCTGGCCCGTAAGAAGCTGATTCCGGCGGTGTACGACCTGGCCAACCGCGGGTTGCTGCCGCCCGGCTTCGTGGTGCTCGGGTTCGCCCGCCGGGACTGGGGCGACGGCGACTTCGAGTCGGTGGCCCGGGACGCCGCGCAGGCGCACGCCCGGACGCCGTGGCGGGAAGAGGTCTGGGCCCGGCTGGTCGGCAACATCAAGTTCGTCGGCGGCGCGTTCGACGACGACGCCGCGTTCGACCACCTGGCCGACGCCCTGGACGAGTTGCGCGACACCCACGGCATCGCGGGCAACGCGGCGTTCTACTTCTCGATCCCGCCGGCCGCGTTCCCGACCGTGCTCAAGCAGCTCGCCCGGACCGGCATGTCGGACAACGACAAGGCCGGCGGCTGGCGCCGGGTGGTGGTGGAGAAGCCGTTCGGGCACGACCTGCCCTCGGCGAAGGCGCTCAACGACCTGGTCGACGACGTCTTCACCCGGGAGGACGTCTTCCGGATCGACCACTACCTGGGCAAGGAGACGGTCCAGAACATCCTCGCCCTGCGGTTCGCCAACAATCTGTTCGAGCCGCTGTGGAACTCCAAGTACGTCGACTCGGTCCAGATCACCATGGCCGAGGACGTCGGTATCGGCTCCCGGGCCGGCTTCTACGACGCCACCGGGACCGCCCGGGACGTGCTCCAGAACCACCTGCTGCAACTGCTCGCCCTGGTCGCGATGGAGGAACCGACCAGTTTCGACGCCAGCGAGATCCGGGCGGAGAAGCTCAAGGTGCTGCGCGCGATCACCCTGCCGAAGGACATCGGCGCGGGCACCGTCCGGGGGCAGTACCTGCCCGGCTGGGTGGCCGGCAAGCGGGCGGTCGGCTACCTCGACGAGGAGGGCGTGCCGACCGACTCGACCACCGAGACGTACGTGGCCGTCCGGCTCGGCATCCAGAATCGGCGCTGGGCCGAGGTGCCGTTCTACATCCGGGCCGGCAAGCGGCTGCCGCGCCGGGTGACCGAGGTCGCGATCATGTTCAAGAAGGCGCCGCACCTGCCGTTCAATCCCGCCGACATGGAAATGCTCGGCAACAACCAGCTCGTGATCCGGGTCCAGCCGGACGAGGGCGTCGTGCTGAAGTTCGGTTCCAAGGTCCCGGGTACGACGATGGAGGTCCGGGACATCGCGATGGACTTCCAGTACGGCGAGGCGTTCACCGAGGCCAGCCCCGAGGCGTACGAGCGGCTGGTGCTGGACGTGCTGATCGGTGATCGGACGCTCTTCCCCGATGCGGCCGAGGTCGAGCAGAGCTGGCAGGTGATCGATCCGCTGGAGGATGCCTGGGCGGGCGTCAAGCCGGAGCCGTATCGGGCCGGCGAGTGGGGTCCACGGGCGGCGGACGAGCTGCTGGCCCGGGAGGGCCGGTCGTGGCGGCGGGCGTGACTCCCCGAGGATCTGACATCACGACGACCAGGAGGCACCGTTGATCGGCCTATGGGACACCACCGGTAACGAGGTGGTGAAGGCGCTGGCCGCCGAACGGCGCAGCGCGGGTGGGGTGGCGAGCGGGATGGCGCTCACCCTGATCGTGGTGGTCGACGAGGCGCATGTCCGGGAGGCCGAGGCGGCGGTGACCATCGCCTCCGCGGCACATCCGTGCCGGATGGTGGTCGTGGTCCGCTCCGACGTCGAACGCGACCGTAACCGGCTGGACGCAGAGATCGTGGTCGGCGGTCGGCTCGGTCCGGGCGAGGCGGTGGTGACCCGGATGTACGGTCGGCTCGCCCTGCACGCCGAGTCGGTGGTGATGCCGCTGCTGGTGCCGGACGTACCCGTGGTGACCTGGTGGCACGGTCCGCCACCGGCGGAGATCGCCAACGACTTTCTCGGGGTGGTCGCGGACCGCCGGATCACCGACACCGCCCAGGCGGACGACCCCGTGGAGGCGCTGCGGCAGCGGGCCCGGGACTACGCTCCCGGGGACACCGATCTGGCCTGGACCCGGATCACGCCCTGGCGCACCCTGGTCGCCGGCGCGTTCGACACCACCGAGGGCAACCAGGTCACCTCGGCAACGGTGGTGGCGCCGCACACCGATCCGACCGCGGCGCTGATGATCGGTTGGCTGAAGTCCCGGCTCGGGCTCAATCCGCAGTGGCAGCACACAAGTGATCATCCCCGGATGCGCTCGGTCACGCTGCGCTGTGTCAATGGCGACGAGATGGCGCTGAGCCGGGAGGACAGCCTGGCGACGTTCCGGCGTACCGGGCAGGCCGACCGGAACCTGCCGCTGGTCCGCCGGCCGCTCGGGGACGAGCTGGCCGAGGAGCTGCGCCGGCTGGACCCCGACCAGATCTACGCCGGCGCGCTGGGTGCCGCCGCCGGGATCTCCGGCCTGGACACCCGGCCGGCACAGCGGGTGCACGTCTGGAAGGACCCGTCGAAGCAGCCGTCCACCGCCGCCGCGCAGGGAGTGGCCACGGCGTGACCGACAAAACTCTCGTGGTGCACGCCGACCCCGATCTCCTCGCCCAGGCTGTCGCCGCCCGGCTCGTCGTCAAGGTGATCGACGCGCAGGCCGAGCGCGGCCAGGCGGGCATCGTGCTGACCGGCGGCCGGATCGCCGCTGCCGTCTACCGGGCGGTCCGGGACCTGCCGGCACGCGACGCCGTCGACTGGTCCCGGGTCGACGTCTGGTGGGGCGACGAACGCTTCCTGCCGGCCGGGCATCCGGACCGGAACGAGACCCAGGCCCGTGCGGCCCTGCTCGATCATCTGCCGCTGACCCCGGCGCGGGTGCACCCGATGCCGCCCTCGGACGGGCCGGACGGCGCCGACCCGGAGGCCGCCGCAGCCCGGTACGCCGAAACGCTTGTCGCGGCGGCCGGGCCGGCGGCACTGCCCCACTTCGACGTGCTGATGCTCGGGGTGGGCGAGGACGGTCACGTCGCGTCGATTTTCCCGGAGCATCCGGTCGGCTACTCCGACGGTGCGGTGGCGGCGGTCCGGGACAGCCCCAAGCCGCCGCCGGTCCGGGTCACCCTGACCCGATCGACGATCAACAGCGCCGAGGAGGTGTGGTTGATCGCCGCCGGTGCCGACAAGTCCGCTGCGGTCCGGATGGCCCTGGCCGGCGCCGGGCCGGCGCAGCTACCGGCTGCCGGCGTCCACGGGCTGGGTGCCACCCGCTGGCTGCTGGACCGGGCTGCGGCGGCCGACGTCCGGCCGACGTTTCCTAGCCTGCGCTGAGGGTTCAGCGCTCGCCGCGGCGCTGGCGCAGCTCGGCCAGCGCCTCGGCGAGGATCGCCTCGGCGTCCGCTTCGCTCCGCCGTTCCTTCACGTAGGCCAGGTGCGACTTGTAGGGCTCGGCCCGTTGCCGCCCCGGCGGATTCTGCACGTCCTGCCCGGCCGGCTGCCCGCAGTGCGGGCAGTCCCAGGTGGCCGGGGGCTCCGCCTCGGCCGCCAGCAGGATCTCCACGCTGTGCCCGTTCGCACACCAGTAGGTGACCGGGCGACGGGGGGCGGGTTCGCATCGTTCGGTGGGCCGGGCTGGTCCGGCACCAACTCGGCTGCCACGGATGGCACTGCCACTTGGCACGGCTGCTCGCTCCGTTCGTCAGAGGGGGTCCGCCACGACAGCGGCGGTATGACGCGGTGGGCGTATGGCACGGTGCGGCGCAGACAACTGCGCGCGGCCCACGTTAGCGGACCGCGCGCAGTTTGTACGCCCTGGGTCGGTTGGAAACGACCCGGATTGTCAGGTGGTCTCGGCGAGCCTCAGCCACAGGCCCAGGCCGACGATGCAGGCAAACCAGACAAGACTCACCAGAACGGTGTATCGGTCAAGGTTCTTCTCGGCGACCGAGGAGCCGGCCAGACTGGAGCTGACCCCTCCGCCGAACATGCTCGACATCCCGCCGCCCTTGCCCCGATGCAGCAGGATCAGCAAGGTGAGCAGCACGCTCGTGATGACCAGCAACACGATCATCGTGTATGCGAACCAGATCGGCATGGTAGGGGTCAGTCCTCTCAGCTACGCGGGGCCCGTCAAGGATAGCGACCGTCAGCGCGCGATGTGCTCCGGGAACCGGCAGATCTGCGCGAAGTCCTCGGGGTCCAGGCTCGCGCCGCCGACCAGGGCGCCATCCACATCAGGCTGCGCCATGATAGCCGCGATGTTGGCGGCCTTCACGGAGCCACCGTAAAGTACCCGAACCTGGTCGGCGGTGGCCGCGCCGTGCAGCTCGGCGATCCGCGCCCGAATCGCCCCGCAGACCTCCTGGGCGTTCTCCGGGGTGGCGGTCTTGCCGGTGCCGATCGCCCAGACCGGTTCGTAGGCGACGACCACCTTGAGCACCTGCTCGGCGGTCAGCCCGGCCAGCGCGCCGTCGAGCTGGTCGCGGGTGTACGCCACCTGCCCCTCCGCCTCGCGGATGTCCAGCCCCTCGCCCACGCAGAGGATCGGGGTCAGCTCGTTGGCCAGCGCCGCCTTGACCTTGGCGTTGACCAGGGCGTCGTCCTCGTTGTGGTACGCCCGCCGCTCGGAGTGGCCGACCACCACGTATCCGCAGCCCAGCGCGGCCAGCATCGCCCCGGAGACCTCCCCGGTGTACGCGCCGGACTTGTGCGCGGACAGGTCCTGCGCGCCGTACCCGATCATCAGCTTGTCGCCGTCGACCAGGGTCTGCACGGTACGCAGGTCGGTGAACGGCGGCAGCACCACCGTCTCGACGTCGGTCAGCTGCTTCTCGTTGAGGCTCGCGGCGAGCTTCTGGATCAGCAGGTTGGCTTCCCGGTGGTTCAGGTTCATCTTCCAGTTGCCCGCCATCAGGGGCCGGCGGGCGGGTGTGGGGGTGGCCACTATTGCTCCAGAGCGAGGATGCCGGGGAGGGCCTTGCCCTCCAGGTATTCCAGCGAGGCTCCCCCGCCGGTGGAGATGTGCCCGAACGACGACTCGTCCAGACCGAGCGCCCGTACGGCGGCGGCGGAGTCACCGCCACCGACCACGGTGAAGCCCTTCACGCCGGTGATCGCCTCGGCCACGCCCCGGGTGCCGGCGGCGAACGGAGCCAGCTCGAAGACGCCCATCGGGCCGTTCCAGAACACCGTACGGGCCGTGCCGACCGCCTCGGCGAACTCGGCGACGGTCCGGGGGCCGATGTCCAGGCCGAGCCGGTCGGCCGGGATCTGGTCGACCGGAACCGTGTCGTATTCGGCGTCCGCGCTGAACTCGGTCGCCGCCACCACGTCCACCGGCAGCACGATCCGGCCGGCGCCGCGCTCCAGCAGCTCGCGGCAGGTGTCGACCATTTCCTCTTCGAGCAGCGACTTCCCCACCTCGTGGCCCTGGGCGCGGAGGAAGGTGAAGCACATTCCGCCGCCGATCAGCAGCTTGTCGACGGTGGGCAGCAGCGCCTCGATCACGGCGAGCTTGTCGGAGACCTTCGAACCGCCGAGCACCACCACGTACGGCCGGTCCGGCTCGTGCCGCAGCCGCGCCAGCACCTCGACCTCGCGCAGCACCAGCCGGCCCGCGACGTGCGGCAACCGGGCCGGTACGTCGTGGACGCTGGCGTGCTTGCGGTGCACGGCGCCGAACGCGTCGTCGACGTACGCGACCGCGAGCGCGGCGAGCTGGTCGGCGAAGGCACCCCGCTCGGCGTCGTCCTTGCTGGTCTCGCCCGGGTTGAACCGCAGGTTCTCCAGCAGGGCTACCTGACCGTCGCCGAGCCCCTCGACCGTCTTGCGGGCGGACTCGCCGACCGTGTCGGCGGCGAACGCCACCGGGGAGTCGAGCAGCTCACCCAGGCGGGTGGCCACCGGGGCCAGGCTGTACTTCGGGTCGGGCGCACCCTTGGGGCGTCCCAGGTGGGAGCAGACCACGACCGCCGCCCCGGCGTCCCGCAACGCGGTAAGCGTCGGCAGGACGGCCCGGATCCGGCCGTCATCGGTGATGGCGCCGGTCTCCTTGTCGAGGGGCACGTTCAGGTCGGCGCGTACCAGCACGCGCCGACCTGACACCCCCTCGGCGAGAAGATCGTCGAGGTTGCGGATGCTCACAGCGACTTGCCTACCAACTTGACCAGGTCGACGAGGCGGTTGGAGTAGCCCCACTCGTTGTCGTACCAGCCGACGACCTTGACCTGGTTGCCGATCACCTTGGTCAGCCCCGAGTCGAAGATGCAGGAGGCCGGGTCGGTGACGATGTCGCTGGAGACGATCTCGTCCTCGGTGTAGGTGAGGATGCCCTTGAGCGGGCCCTCGGCGGCGGCCTTCATCGCGGCGTTGATCTCTTCCACCGAGGTGTCCCGGCCGGCGTCGATCGTCAGGTCGGTGGCCGAGCCGGTGGGGATCGGCACCCGCAGGGCGAAGCCGTCCAGCTTGCCCTTGAGGTCGGGCAGCACCAGGCCGATGGCCTTGGCGGCACCGGTCGAGGTCGGCACGATGTTCAGCGCGGCCGCGCGGGCCCGGCGGAGGTCCTTGTGCGGACCGTCCTGGAGGTTCTGGTCCTGGGTGTACGCGTGGATCGTGGTCATCAGCCCCTTCTCGATGCCCACCGTGTCCCGCAGTACCTTCGCCATCGGCGCCAGGCAGTTGGTGGTGCACGAGGCGTTGGAGATGATGTTGTGCTTCGCCGGGTCGTACGACTCGTGGTTGACGCCCATCACGACCGTGACGTCCTCGTTCTTGGCCGGCGCCGAGATGATGACCTTCTTGGCCCCGCCGTCGATGTGTGCCTTCGCCTTGGTCGCGTCGGTGAAGAAGCCGGTCGACTCGATCACCACGTCCACACCCAGGTCACCCCAGGGCAGCTTGCCCGGGTCCTTCTCGGCGAACACCTTCAGGGTGTGCCCACCCACCGTGATCTCGTCGGCGCTCGCCTTGACCTCCTGCTTCAGCCGGCCGAGGATGCTGTCGTACTTGACCAGGTGCGCCAGCGTGGCGTTGTCGGTCAGGTCGTTCGCGCCGACCACCTCGACGTCGGCGCCCGACGCGAGTACCGCGCGGAAGAAGTTGCGGCCGATCCGGCCGAAGCCGTTGATGCCAACCCGGATGGTCACTGGGTCCATCTCCTCGTGTGTTCTGGTTCGCCGCTGTCAGCCAGGCGGCGGCGAAAGTGGCTGCGCCGACCGCTGAAGCCGGCGGCTGACATGTCACCCGGCCGCCCCGCCGCGACCCGACCTGACCGCGTCGAGGCGATGGGCCCCGAGGCGGAGAGCGCGGCGAGAAAGCCGGTTCCGGCCCCGTCGCCGTACGCTGCGACCCTATCCGAGCGCGAGACGTCGCGCTGCGTCGGGGCATAATCCGACCCCTTCGCCGCACGGACCGGGTCGGATGCGGCTGACCTGGGGGTTGGATCACCCCCGGCCGGGGCGTGGCCGCCGCCGACCGGAGCGAGGGACGAGCCGGCCGCCGGGTTTCAGACCGCGAGCATGTCCGGGCTCACACCGCGAGCATGTCCGGGGTCACCGCCGCCTCGGTGTCCGGGATGCCGAGGTCGCGGGCCCGCTTGTCGGCCAGGGCGAGCAGCCGCCGGATCCGTCCGGCGATGGCGTCCTTGGTCAGCGGCGGATCGGCCAGGGCGCCCAACTCCTCAAGGGACGCCTGCCGGTGCTCCAACCGCAGCCGCCCGGCCGAGGTGAGGTGGTTGGGGGCGTCCTCGGCCAGGATCTCCAGTGCCCGGGTCACCCGGGCGGCGGCGGCGACCGCGGCCCGGGCCGAACGCCGCAGGTTGGCGTCGTCGAAGTTGGCCAGCCGGTTGGCGGTGGCCCGCACCTCGCGGCGGACCCGGCGTTCCTCCCAGGACAGCACGCTGGAGTGCGCGCCGATCCGGGTCAGCAGCGCGGCGATCGCGTCGCCGTCCTTGACCACCACCCGGTCCACGCCGCGGACCTCCCGGGCCTTCGCGGTGATGCCGATCCGCCGGGCGGCGCCGACCAGGGCGAGCGCGGACTCCGGCCCCGGACAGGTGATCTCCAGCGCGCAGGACCGGCCGGGCTCGGTCAGTGATCCGTGCGCCATGAAGGCGCCCCGCCAGGCCGACACGGCGCAGCAGACGTTCGCCGCGACCACGTGCGGCGGCAGGCCACGTACCGGCCTGCCGCGTACGTCGAGCAGGCCGGTCTGCCGGGCGAGCGCCTCGCCGTCCTTGACCACCCGGACGATGTAGTGGCTGCCCTTACGCAGCCCGCCGGAGGCGAGTACGTGTATCTCGCTCGGATAGCCGTAGACCTCGGCAACCTCGCGGCGGAGCCGGCGGGCCACCGCTCCGGTGTCGAGTTCGGCCTCGACCACCACCCGTCCGGAGACGATGTGCAGTCCGCCCGCGAAGCGCAGCAGGGCGGCCATCTCCGCCCGCCGGCAGCAGGGTTTGGGCACGTCGACCCGGCTCAGCTCGTCCTTGACCGCAGCCGTCATCGCCATCTTGTCGTCACCTCGTGAGCCGGTTCCGGCGGGTGCCGGTGATTTCGTACGTGCTTCGTGATTCGTACGTGCTTAACGATCGGCGCCCAGGAGAGGCACCAGCGCGGCTCCCAGCGCTGCCGGATCGTGCTGGGGACCACCGTCCGGTACGGCCACCGGGGCGAGCACGAGCCGCGCACCCAGCGATTCTGCCGCACGATGCACCGGCTCGGGGTCACCCACCGCCTTTCCGTCCGCGACCACCGCGTCGATCTTGAGTTCGGGCAGGTACCAGCCGAGCGCCGCCAGGTGGTCGGCGAGCGAGAGATCGAGGGTCTCCGCCTCGTTGGCGAGGTTGAGCGTGACCAGCCGCCGGGCCGGGCTGGCGACGATGGCGGCGGCCAGGTCCGGCACCAGCAGGTGCGGGATCACGCTGGTGTACCAGCTGCCGGGTCCGAAGATCAACCAGTCGGCGCTCCGCACCGCGGCGAGCGCCTCCGGACAGGCGGTCGGGCCCTCCGGGGTGAGCCGTACCGACTCGACCCGGCCGTCGGTGACCGCCACCGCGTGCTGTCCGCGCACCGTCAGCACCGCACCGGGCCGGCGCGGATCGGCGCCGCGTACCCGGGCCTCGATCCCCACCGGCTGACAGGACATCGGCAGCACCCGGCCGACAGCGCCGAGCATTTCCGCGGCGTGGTCCAGCGCGGCAACCGGATCGCCGAGCAGCTCCATCAGCCCGCACAGCACGAGGTTGCCGACGGCGTGCCCGGCCAGCGGATCACGGCCCGCGCCGCCGCTGTCGAACCGGTGCTGGAAGAGTTCGGCGCTGCGCCGCGTACCGGGCCGGTCCGCCGCCAGCGCGGCGAGCGCCTGCCGCAGGTCGCCCGGGGGCAGGGCGCCACGATCGGCGCGGAGCCGTCCGCTGGAGCCGCCGTCGTCGCCCACGGTCACCACGGCGGTGATGCCCAGGTCCAGGTCAGGCGCGCAGTGCCGCAGTGCCCGCAGCGACGCTGCCAGGCCGTGTCCGCCGCCGAACGCGACGACCCGCAGTCTCACTCCCGCCCCAGGTCGCGGTGCTGGGCGTTGGCGGAGAGCCGGGCCTGGCGCAGTCGGGAGGCGAGTTCCTCGGCGATCGCCACGCTGCGGTGCTTGCCGCCGGTGCAGCCGACCGCCACGGTCAGGTAGCGCTTCCCCTCCCGCTCGAAACCGGGCGCGGTCGCGTTGATCAACCGGGCGTACGTCTCGACGAAGGTCACCGCACCGCGTTGCCCGAGCACGTACCGGCTGACGTCCTCGTCCCGACCGGTGTGCTCGCGCAGCTCCGGCACCCAGTACGGGTTGGGCAGGAACCTGGCGTCGAGCACGAAGTCGGCGTCCGGCGGCAGGCCGTACTTGAAGCCGAAGGAGAGCACGGTGACCCGCAGCCGGCGGGCGTCCTCGCCGCCGAACAGCTCCTCCACCCGGCGACGGAGCTGGTTCACGTTCAGGTGGCTGGTGTCGATGATCACGTCGGCCAGGTCGCGGGCCTCTTCGAGCAGCCCGCGCTCGACCGCGATGCCGTCGGCGAGCCGGCCGTCTCCCTGAAGCGGATGCGAGCGTCGGACGCTCTCGAAGCGCCGGATCAGCACCTCGTCGTCGGCGTCCACGAAGACCACCCGGGGCTGGAAGCCGCGCTCCTTCAGCGCCCGGATCGCCCCGGCGAGATCGGTGGAGAAGGCCCGGCTGCGGACGTCGAGCACCATCGCAGTCTTCCGGGCCGCACCACCGGCCTGGAAGGCCAGCTCCGCCATGTCGAGCATGAGCGCCTGGGGGAGGTTGTCCACGACGTAGAAGCCGACGTTCTCCAGGGCCCGGGCGACGGTGCTGCGTCCGCCGCCGGAGACCCCGGTCACCACGACCAGGGCCGTGTCGGACCGGGTCGGGTCCGCCTCGGATCGGACCTGCACCGGCCGTACCCCCTCCGGTCCCGGCTCCGCCTCGGGCATCTCGCCCGTCGGCAACCCGTCGGGCGCCACCCGCGTCCCACTCATGCTCCACCCCCAGCCGTACGCGCCTGCCGGATCGACGGTACGCGCCGATGGGCACGTCCCGAGCGGTCGACCAGCCGGCGAGGTTGGAGACGTAATCTACCCGGCCGTCGCAATCCGGCCGGGCGCCGGGCCTCGCGGACGACTGCCGAGATTTGCTAAAGACATCTCTAGAAAGATATCTTTAGGATATGAAGCCCGAGATACGGCTGACCGACCCGCGCGCTCTCCGGGGGTACGCGCATCCGCTGCGAATGGCCCTGGTCGGACTGCTCCGCCGGGAGGGCCCGATGACGGCGACCCAGGCCTCCGAGCACCTGGACGAGAGCGTTCCGAACTGCTCCTACCACCTGCGCCAGCTCGCCAGGTACGGCCTCGCCGAGCGGGCCGAGGGCGCCGACGCACGGGAACGGCCCTGGCGGGCCACCGCGCAGAACACCACCTGGGACGACCTCTCCGACGACCCGGCGGTACGCGCGGCGGCCAACGAACTCAACGCGGGCATCCTGGACCACTACGTAGCCCGGGCCCGGACCCACCTGGCCCAGCGCGCCTTCGAACCGGTCGACTGGCGGGCCGTGCTCGGCTTCGGCGACGCGCTGGTGCACGTGACGGCGGCGGAACTGGCCGAGCTGACCCGGCGGATCGAGGCCCTGCTCGCCGAGTACGACGAACGCCTCACCGACCCGTCGACCCGGCCCGCCGGGTCCCGGGCGATCGGCGTCATCCAACTGGTCGTGCCCGTCGAACCCTTCTCGGCGGCCGAACCCGGCGAACCCGGCCCGGCCGACGAACCCGGCCCCGCCCGCGAACCGGGTCCGGCAGCGGCGGAGGGGACGGGCCGATGACCGGCACGCTCGCCCCACCGGAGGCACCGGCCCACCGTGGCCGACGCTGGCTTCCGGTCCTGCTCCGGCAGGCGCCGTTCCGGCGGTACTGGTCGGCGCAGACCGTGTCGCTGTTCGGCGACCAGATCTCGATGCTCGCCCTCCCCCTGCTGGCGGTCCTCGGCACCGGGGCCGGTCCCGCCGAGATGGGCTACCTGACCGCCGCCGCGCTGATCCCGAACCTGCTCCTCTCGCTGGTCGCCGGCGCCTGGATGGACCGCTACCCGCACAAGCGCCGGATGATGGTGATCGCGGACCTCGGCCGGGCGGTGCTGCTGGCCGCCGTGCCGCTGGCCTACCTCTTCGGCATGCTCACCCTGGGCCAGCTCTACGTCGTGGCGTTCCTGACCGGCAGCCTCGCGGTGCTGTTCGAGGTCGCGCACAGCACCCTGTTCGTGTCACTGGTGCCCCGGAAGGACTACGTCGACGCCAACGCGTTGATCAACGGCAGCCGGGCGATGTCGTACGTGGCCGGGCCGAGCGTCGGCGGCGTACTCGTCCAGGTGCTCACCGCACCGGTCGCGCTGCTCGCCGACGCGGTCTCGTACCTGGTCTCGGCGGCGTTCCTGACCAGGATCCGGCCGACCGAACCGGCGCCCGCCGACGGTGCGGGTCTCGACATCGGCCAGGGACTGCGGTTCGTCTTCCGCTCCCCGATCCTGCGTTCGACACTGCTCGGCACCACCACCCTGAACCTCTTCAACTACATGTTCCACGCGCTCTTCGTGCTCTACGTCAGCACCGAACTGCGGATCTCACCGGGCCTGCTGGGCCTGGTGATCGGCGTGGGCTCGGTGGGCGCCCTGCTCGGGGCCGCGCTCACCGGTCGGCTCGTCCGGCGGTACGGGATCGGCCCGACGATGATTCTGAGCTTCGTCCTCTTCCCGGCTCCCCTGGTACTGGTACCGCTCGCCGACGGCCCCACCCCGCTGATCCTGGCCGCTCTCGTCCTCGCGGAGTTCCTCGCCGGGTTCGGCGTGATGATGATGGACATCACCGTCGGCTCGCTACAGACCGCCGTCATACCGGAGACCCTGCTCGCCCGGGTCGCCGGCGCGAAACGCACCGTCAACTACGGGATCCGCCCGGTGGGCGCCCTGCTGGGTGGCACGCTGGGCGCCTGGATCGAGGTACGCCCGACGCTGTGGATCGCCACCGTCGGCGCGCTCGCCGGGTTGCTCTGGGTGCTCCCGTCGCCGATCCGGAAGCTGCGCGACCTGCCGGAGCCGGACGCGCTGCCGGACCCACGGAGGTGATCCGGCCCGGGGCGGCCGGTGCGGAACCCGGTACGGGTCGGATGACCAAGGCCGATATCCTGCCGGGAAATCAACGCCTCGGGTGCGCCGCCGTCCGCTGGCTGCCGTCGTACCCGAGGTCGGTGGGAGGTTCGGTCGGATGACGTTCTCGCTCGTGGCCTGCGACCTGCAAGATCGGTCCAGGGTGACCCGGTGACCGGGCAACTGGCCCGCACCCTGCGCCGGGAGCGGGTGCGTTGGCGGTTGTCCCGCAAGCCCCTACGTCTCCTGGTGCAGGGAGTCGGGCTCGCCGCGCTGGCGTTGACCGGGTTCACGTTCCTGCGGGCCAGCGGTGAGATCAACGAGACCGCCGCGTCGATCCTGGTCGCCGTCGTGTTCGGAGCCGTGACCGTGCTCCAGCAGCGTCAGTCACAGCGTCGGCAGCACACGGTCGGACTGATGACCGCGTTCCAGAGCGCGGAGGGACTCAGTACGGCGGACGTCTGGATGGCCGGGCGGATCACCTCGGGACGGGCGGTGGACGCGGACCTGCCACCGGAGGATGAGCGGCACGTCATCCCGCTGCTCGACTACTACGAGTTCCTCGCCGTCCTCGCCGTCCGGGGCCTCGTCGACGTACCGCTGCTGCTGAATCTGCGGGGCGGCACGATGACCAGGTGCTTCGACCTCTGCCGGGAATACATCGAGGATCGGCGGGTCCGTGCCGGGGCCGAGGTGTACCAGGCGCTGGAGATGCTCGCCGCCGAGTATCGGCGTCGGGTCGGGCCGGCCTGAGGAGAAGACGCCGCTGGCCGGGTCCCCGTCTTCGGGAACCCGGCCAGCGGGATTGCTGCGGTTATGTGGTTGTCAGCTGTTGGTCCACGCGCTGGCGACCAGGTCAGCGGCCTGGTTCTCCCACTTGGCGTACGCGTCCGGGTACGCCGACACCTGCACCTTCTGCGCGGCGTCCGTCAGCGGCATCTCGTGCCACCCGTCGACCTGCTTCAGGCCCTTGAGGAACGCGGTGGTCGAGTACTCCGGATCGGTGATCTGATCCGGCGAACCCCAACCGGAGCTCGGCCGCTGCTGGAACAGGCCCAGCGAGTCGTGGTCGTTGGCGTCACCCAGGTGACCCAGGTTCTCCAACTTCGACTCCTGGAGGCTCGTACCGACCGCGATCACGGCGGCACGCTCATCCAGACCAGCCTTCTTCGTGGCCTTCACGATCGCCTTGACGTTGTCGGACTGCTCACCCGAGAGCCGGATCGAGGACTGCTCGCCCTGCACACCACGCGGAACCAGCTTGTGGCGGTCCGGCTTGGCCTTGGAACCCTGGTCCTTGTCACCCTTGACCGAGTTGGCCACCGCCTGGGCGACCGAGACCGGCTGTCCCTGCTCCGGGGCGGCCTGTGCCGCCACTGCCGGACCGGCGACCGCACCGCCGACAAAGGCCAGACCGGCCAGTCCCAGCGCGCTCTTACGAATGATCGAAGTCTGCTCGATGGCCGGGAGCCATCGGCTGAACAGAGTCGTGTTCACGATGGTTGCCTTCCATTCGGGGATGAACGCCCCGCGGGGGATGCGGGGTGTCAATGGAGATGTCCACGCCAGGGCCGGAAGACCCCGGGGACACGCTCGCCCGAGCGGGGGGTGCTCGGGCGAACACTATATGTAACGACCGGGGGCCCTGGATCATTCCCGGCCCGCCGCCCATCAGCCCAGCTCACAGGCCGTGGTACTCGGTCGTACGCGTAATGTAACGACCGGGCCCCGCCAACATTCCGCCGGGAGACCCCCGGACCCGGTTGATCACGGGTCGGCTCCAGAGCCGGGACGCGAGCTGCCCGAAGTCCGCCCGGACAGCCCCGCCGGGTGATTTGTCTCAGCCGCGGAGGCGGGCGCGCAGCGTGTCCCGCAGGCCGTCAGGCAGGCCCTCGACCTCGAGTAACCGGGGCAGCAGCGCCGGCTCGGTCAGGTACGCCCGGAACGCGTCCGCGATCGTCACCCCGTGGGCCGGTCGGTGCAGCACGTCCACCGGATCCCCGGCCCTGACCTCGCCGGGCTCGACGACCCGCAGGTACGCCCCGGGGCGATTCTCCCGGGTGAACGTCTTCACCCAGTGTGGCTCTGCCATCTTGAGCTGGAACGTGGCGCACGGAATGCGCCCGAACGTCGGCTGGAGGACGAGATCGTCGCCGATCCGCCAGGTTTCGCCGATCACCGCGCCATTCACCTCGACCCCCGAGGTGGTCAGGTTCTCGCCGAAGAGGCCACCCGGCAGCACCCGGTCGAGTTGCGCCTCCCACCAGTCGTAGTCCTCACGGGCGTACGCGTAAACGGCCTGGTCGTCACCGCCGTGGTTCTCGATGTCGAAAATCTGGTCGCCCACCAGACCACTGTGCAGTCCAATCGTCTTCGGGCCGGGTGCGCGGACCGCCACGGCCCCGTCCACCGGCCGCTTGTTGATACCGGTGATGCCGACCCGCTTCGCCGCACTGGGCTCCGGAACGGCGAGATTGACGGAGAGGACTCTGCCCATGTCCGGGAACCTAACGACTGCCGCGCGTACGCGCTGCGAATTTCCCGGTGTCCGGGCTGCCATCCGCGTTGCGGAGCGGACGCCGCTGGCCGGGTCCCCGTGGTGCGGGACCCGGCCAGCCGGACTGCTGCTGCCATCCGGTTGTCAGCTGTTGTTCCAGGCGCCCGCGACGAGGTCGGCGGCCTGGTTCTCCCACTTGGCGTACGCGTCCGGGTACGCCGAGACCT
>NZ_JADPUN010000051.1 GCF_015690345.1 Plantactinospora alkalitolerans
GCGACCCTCGCGATCAACGACGCCACGCAGACGTTCCCACCCCAGATCGACCCCGAACGGCAGGCCATCATCGACGCCCTCACCCCGAGCGGACCTCAGGCACTAACGAAATGACCGAACTCGGGCGGCCGAGAGGAGACCGATCTCGACTAGGCAGAGGGCCAGCAGTGCGTTTGACCTGGTTCGCAGGCTTTCAAGATCGAGACGTTGGCGATCGAGCTGCCGACGCGCCTCACCTATGATCAAATCCAGCTGCGGGGTGTCGAGGTCTGACTTAATCGGCCATTTGAGTTCCGCCGGCCTCTCAAAAGTGGGGAGCCGCGCTCCAGGGCGAAACGGCGAGATCGCATAGCGGAGATAGAGTCGTGCCTCACGTAGCCTGCCGGTGACAACATCCATCAGCGATCCGTGAGCCATCCGGCCAGTGCCCGGGTCGCGGGCTCAGCGACCTCATCGGGCAGGAACAGCCACTGGCCGCCGGGGTTGATGTCGGTGAAAACGGGCCCGTCATCGTCGATCATCCAGTCCTGGCACGTCATTCCCAGCCTCAGAGATGCGGCGAGCGCGCCAGCTTCGGCTGCTACCGTTGGCCACCTCGCTGCCCGAAACGAACTGTGCGCCGGTATGTGCGATCGCCAGTCGACTGGCAATCCGCGTCCATCGAGCTCGGCCACCCATGCCTCCTCGCGCACGGTAACGACACGTAAATGGGTGTGGGCGTGGACGAGTGACTGCGCCAAGAACGGAGCCGCGAACAGGTCGGCATCGCGAATATCGTTCACTCGCTGCTCCGTCACATAGACAACATGCTGAGAGCCATCGGCCTCGAAATTTCCCGGTCCTAGTGGCTTCAGGATGAACGGTTCGCCCAGCTCGGCCGCAAGGTGGTCAGGGTCGGCGCTGATGAGCGTTTTCGGGACCCGGATCCCGGCGGCTTCCGCTGCACGGTACTGAACGACCTTGTTCTCGGCGGCGTAGAGACTGTCCAGCGATGTGATCCACTCGATCTTCGGGTCCCGGATGATAGCGGCGAGTAGCGCCACCCTGGACGCCATGACCGCTGCCTCATGGCTGCCGAGCATGGTCCCGTGGCTCCAGTTAGCGGGCGCAAGCCGTCGTAGCCACCCTCGCATCGAGCGGTCCGACACGTTGACCCGGGTCCCATCGGCGGTCTCGAACACTGTCTGATCAGGTGCCACCGCCACGACACCCGGCTGGAGCGACGAGGCGTCGATCACTACCAGCCGGTCCGGCCGGACAAGATCGGCCACGGCCTGCAAATGTGGGTCCGCAAGATCCCCGACCAGCAGGACAGCGCTACGGAGCGACACAGCCGAACGTGACCAACAGGCCCGCCTCGTCAGTCGTTTCAACCGTCCTGGTTTCGATCGTCAACGGGCCGGGCCTTGAGTCACTATCGTTCTCGACGTCCCGCAGGTCCCACACCGCATCCACAATCGGAGCACCTAGCCAGCGATAAAGATCCACACCCACTGCCCCGATCGACGTCGGCAAGAACCCGAGGGACACTCTACTGACCATCATGGTCATGAGCCTGGGCGCACCCCTTTCGTGACCGCCTCGCCCGATCACCCCCAGACGACAAAGAGCGACTCATTCCCAGACGTCTCCCGACGGGCTCGGCCGACCCGGCAAGAAAATGCGGAGGACATCCGGCAGCCTCTGAGCGTATCGTCGCCCGAGTTGTCCGTTACACGACCAGATCGACTTCGATATCGGGAAGGGCCGTGACAGAGCAGACCTCTCGCAAGCCTCGGGTGCGACGCCGGCCTGGTCTCCCAACATCGGTGATGCGTTCCTGGCAGGAGGAAATCGTCCGCGAACGCCAGGACGAGCAGGAGCGCGAACGTCGCCGCGCGGCGGCGGTCGACAGGTTGTTGGCTGTCGCCGCCACAACCGGGATGACCCTCATCCGAGGCAGGTACGGACTGACCCTCCGCTTAGAACACGGCGGGCAGCCGTTCGAGGTTCCGCTGCGCGACGACCACCCAGAGCTCGACAGCCTCACGGCCAGGGTGGGCCCGGGCTTGGTGGTGCTCGGCGACTACAGCGCGTTCGCTCAAATCGACCAGGGCTACATCGAAGCCCTCGTCGTAGGGGCCGGTCATGCACCAGAGGCGGGCACTCCAGACGCGTACCACCACTGGGACAGCTACCGCCCGGGAACCATTCGCGCCGTGGCCCCTGACGGTGGTGGGCAGGTTGAGTTGTCCCCCGGGTCGGCGGCATTTTGGTGCCTACGCGGGCGGTTCGTTGAGACAACGATGGAGCTGGGTCGCGACGAACCTACGTATACCACGCTGAAGATTCGGAGCCACTCGCCGTCCACTCCGGACGAAGCAATGAAGTTGTTGACCCTCGTTGCCGAGTCCTGGTCGTTTGACCTCGACGGGGAGTACGGGCTGGGTTTCCGCCTCGCTCTGCGTCCCTCGTGGCCGCCGCCCAACTACCCGCGCCGTCGGCGCGGAGCGCGGCCGGCGGCAATCGAGCCCACGGTTGACGTACCGTCCCGGGCGTATGAAGCCGAAGCCTTGGCGTTCTACTGGTACGCCCGAGCCATGCCACGCGCCCCATTCGTGCAATTTTTGGCCTTCTATCAGGTGCTGGAGTACCACTTCACCCGGTACGCCCACAACCTTGGCGTCCAAGAGGTCGCCACGCTGCTGACCCGGCCGGGCGTGGATCTACAGAGCATGGCCTTCCACAGCAGAGTCTTCGACGCGATTGCTAACGTGGCTCGCTCGCAGCGCTCCGAATTGGCTCAGCTTCGGGCCACGATCGAGGCCACGGCGACGGCCGCCGGACTCAAACAGCGGATCTTGTCCGACCCGGCGCTGAAGGCTCATTTGCACGAGAAGGCACTGACCGGCGCCGCACCGGTACGCGTGAACGCCAACAGCCGGCCCACTTCGGTCGTCGAGGCCGTCGCCCAGCGTGTCTACAACTTGCGCTGCATGGTGGTGCACAGCAAGGAGGGCAGCAACGCGCAGGTTCTGCTGCTGCCGCAGACGCCTCAGTTCCTCGACATCGAACGGGACTTGCCGTTGATGCGCTACCTGGCCCGAGCCGCCCTGACCGCGAGCAGCTCGCCACTCGCCTTCTGACACGCCGACCATGCACGAGAATCCGGACTAGCGGTGCAGCCTTGCGCCGGCTGTCCATTGGCGAACCGAGGCCGATCGGTACTCGTTCGACGATCGTCGACATCCCAATCACGCCGCCCATCTGCCTGCCGTTCACCGCCACCGCCCAGGCCGGCGCGGACGCCGGTGTGACCGCGTTCGGGATCGGGTTCGGCGTGGCCAGCCTCGCCGCGCCCGCCCTGCTCGCCGACCGGTACGGCACCGTCGGCTACGCCACCATCGCCGGCGTCCTCGCCACCCCCGTCACCCTTGCCAAAGCCGGCGTGCCCCTGGCCGCCGCCGCCCTGCTGACCACCACCGGCGGCTACACCGCCGTCCTGCTCGCCATCGGCGGCACCTGCGTCATCGCCGCCGTCGGCATCTGCGGCAAGGCCGCGAGGAGGTCCTCGGTGACCGGCGTGTGAGAAAACCGTCGGCCCCGCGTGGTTGACTCCCCGCCATGGTCACCGTGAACTGGGAGCGCGAGCCCGGCGAGAAGATCGAGGAGTTCGTCGCCGCCCTGCTGCTGCTCACCCACCCGCACGGCAACCACATCACCCCTTCCAGCGGTGACCGTGGCGTCGACGTGCTGGTGTGGAACCCCGACGGTTACGACATCTACCAGGTCAAGCGGTACTCCCGCCCACTGACCTCCCGGCAGGCGACCATGATCGAAGAATCGTGGCACACCTTCGTCGCGCAGACACTGCCGGCGCTGCCGGTCCGCTCCTGGACCCTGGTCACGCCGTGGAATCCGAGCAACGAACGGCTCGATTGGCTGCGGGGCCTGACCGACGGGCACGACTTCCCCGTCCACTGGATGGGCGGCCGCACCCTCGACGGTATGGCCTCGCAGCGGCCGTCCCTGGTCGACTACTACTTCGGCGACGGCGGCGAACGCTGGCACCGGCTGATGGCCGAGGCGCTGCACGCCGGCCGAGACACTTCCCCGGGTAGCGCCGGGGAGGACCTGCTCGAGGCCATCATCGCCCGCCACCGAAGCCTGACCGCCTCCCTCAACGAGGTCGACCCGTTCTACCGCTACGAGTTGGAGATCCGGGCAGGCCACCTGCGTGACCACCCCTTCGAAGCCGACCTGCGACGCCACTCCCCTGTCGCGGAGGTGCAGTACACGCAGCTCGACCCGGAGCACTTCCAGGTGATGCGGATCGTGCCACTGTGCGCGGAGTCGACCCGCCTGCGCCCGATCACCACCTCGCTGCGGCTCGAAGTCACGACCGGATCGGCCGAACACCAGGCGGTCGAGGAATTCCGCCACTTCGGCGCCCCGATCCACGCAATCCCCGGCACCGTCACCGAGACCACCGGACCGCCCGGCCACGACCGCGGCACAGGCGACGGCCTGTTCAGTATCATGCCCCTGGCCAGCTCCGACGACCTCCCGGACTTTGAGGTCCGCCTCGTCACCGCCAACGGAGCCCCGCTCCACACGCTCGACCTCGTCGACGTGGCGGTGTCCCGCGGCATCAGCGGCCCGGGAATGTGGCTCTCCGGCCGGGACCGTAGCGACGTCCTACAGTTCAAGTTCTACCTGAACGGACCCGACGGCGACGAAGTCCGCATCCAGGCGAGCTCCCTGGCAGGCAAGACCCCAGCCGACGTGTTGCCGGCGATACGGATGGCAGCGGACTTCGTCGACGGCAACGGCATCCTGCTCGCCGTACGCGGCGGCAGGCCCCTGACCTCTGCCTGGGACGTGACCGACTCCGCGCTGCGGGCCAACGCCCAGTGGCACGTCACGCTCCTCGACGCGCTCCAGGCCATCCAACGCCACACCTACCAGCGGGTGACGATCCCCGACGTCCAGACGATCCCGGCCGACGACATCGAGACCATCCTGCGCACCGGTCGTCTCCTACGAGGCGAGCGGATCGAGACCCCGTGGACGGAGGTGACGCTGACCGTCGTCACGCCGGACAGGCTCCCCCCAACCGACGCCGAGTTCAGTTTCATCTCCGAATGGCCCCTCACCGTGCGGCTGGGCGACCGGGAGATCACTGTCACGGCGAAGCGTCGCGTGCTGTACCAGGCGGCACGGGTCGCCGACCCGGCCGAGAGCGCCTCGGCCGAGCCCGGCGCCACCCTCCGACTGCTTCCCGGCTCCACCGACCAGGCCGTGATCGTCGCCGTGCCCGTCGACCCCCACAACCTCGCGACCGGCACCGGCGGCGAGACGCCCAACTCCGGGAGGTAGGACCTCAGCGGGCTGTCACCACCGCCGAATCCGCCAACGGGCGACACAGATGATCATGTGCTCCCAGTTTGCTCCCAATGTAAGGAGCAATTGCGAACTAGCTCGTTACCGGAATTCCGGTAACGAGCTAGTTGACCTGCGTATATAACTGGTGGGCGATACTGGGTTTGAACCAGTGACCTCTTCCGTGTCAAGGAACGGACCACAACGCTCTGACCAGCAACGACAAAAGACCCGCAGGTCGGGCGGGGGACGATACGTGCAGGTCAAGGCCGTTGAGCGCCGTTCAGCGCCGTTGGGAGCGCGGCCCCGCTCCCATTCTGCTCCCCCACACCATCCAACGATCCGAGGGAAATCCGGCTCGAGGCGCACTCACATGCCGAGATGTGCGCACCCAATCACGGCGGCAGCGATGCCGATGTCAGCCCCTGCGGGCCGTGGGGCACCCGGTCGCCGGGCTCGCCCACGTGACACCATGTTGCGCCGTGGATCATCAGGGGCAGTTTGGTCGTGCAGCGCTCGCGTTGGGCATCGCGGGCGACGAGGTCAGCCGGTTCATCCAGCACCTCCGCTTGTCGATCCGGTTGAGCGGGGGATCCGGCGGTGTTCCGGTCGGGCAGTTCGGTGGGTTGCCCGGCTGCCGGTGGGCATGGACTGGCCGTCCGACGGGGTCAGTCCGTTGCCGTTCATCTTCTCGGTCGACTGTGCGGCGCTGCCAAGAGTCGACGGCTTCGGCCTGCCGGCAGACGGCTCGCTGCTGTTCTTCCAGGACCACGAGCAGGCCGCTGCCACCGGGGAGCGGAGGTACGGGCGCGTCGTGTATCTGCCGGCCGGTACCGATACCGAGGTGGCGGCAGGATCCACCGACGACGCGTTCGTCGACGAGCAGTACGACGTCGGCGCCACGCTACGCGCGGAGTTCCCCGATTGGTTCGGGGAGGACGAGGAGGACGAGGAGGACCTGTCGCCCTTCCAGCAGCAGTTGGCCCGTGACCTCGAGCGTGACCTACCGCACCTGGACGAACTCTGTGCTCTGGCCAACGATCTCTGGCCGCCGCACAACAGGTGCATCAGCGCCTATATCGGCGGGTATGCCGACGAGGAAGTTATCAAGAGTATTGCGGAACAGACCCTCGCGTGGCGCGAGAAGACCGGCGAGATCGTCATCCCGGTCGCGAAATGGTATTCCCATGTGGAGAAGGAGACGCACCGGCTGACGAGTGAGTGGGTGTCGCTCGCCCGCTTTCCCGTAGACAACGAGCTCTATTACCGCAGTGACGGGAGTTTCGTGATTCGTCACGACGACCTGGCCGCTGGTCGGCTGGACGAGGCACTTTCCGTGGCTGAGTTGATCCCGTAGAACACCGGCGGCGCCGGATACGGCCACGATCTGCATTGCCTGCGATGCCGACGCCAGATGCTGGGCATCCGCTATCGTCTAGATGAGTGCAGTTCGCGGCTTCCTGCAGGATGGCTTGGGGTTATCCATGGCCGCGTTCCTGCCATCCGGGCCATCGCCAGCTGTCGACCTCCGGCCAGGTTGTCACGAGCCCGGTGGAGAGCGCGCCGCCGAATGCCACGGTTCCCTCATGGGATGCGTAGACGATCCAGTCGTGATGCTCGTCGCTCCAGAGACCCTCGGGCCCGGTGTACCTCGGTGCGAAGATTTCGACATCCAGCAGGTAATCGGCCCCATACTCGCGCAACTCGATCACACGCGGGCGGCCCAACTCTCGCAGCACTCGGCGGACCCGGTCAACGCTGTCGTTCTCCCACATCGATTCTCCGGTCAGCACCAGCACATCTTGCAGAACCGAACTACTCAGCAACGGGTGCCAACCGCCGTTCTGCACACCCCATCGCTGCTGCAGCGAGGTGCGCCAGGCTGATGACTCCTCGGGCGTCAGCACGCGCCGATACGGGACCGGGTCGGCGCGGCGACTGGGCCGCGCCTTCCAACGCTGCACGTTTGCAGCGAACAGCCGGCGTTCCTCGGCCATGGCCTGTGCCTGGATCTCGTCGTGCGGTGGCTTGGTGAACGGAGACTCCGCATTCTCGGAAGCCGCGAGCAGCGTGGAGGTCACTATGTCGACGCCGGGAAGCCGGTCCGGATCGAGCCGCTCAACCTCTATGAGCATGGCGTCCACGACGTTGTAACGGGGGAAGATCCGCTTCGCTTCGGTGGTGTAGTGGTACCCATCAGCTTGGCGGCCATCGTTGGGCAGCTGACTGTACTCCCGCTGGAGTTCCTCGTATCGCGCCGTCAGATAGCGGCGTGACGCCCAGTGCAGCCGTATGGAATCCACGCGGTTATCCTCTCCGATCACTCCATGGCACCATACCTGCCAGCCAACAGCCGATCGTTCTAACATCATCGCCGCGACGCAAGACGAAGACCCGAGACCTTCCAGTTCCGGCATGGCACGCTTCACAGGTGCACTGATCTGCTGCAGTCCGGGTGGGTTGGGGTCAGCCGAGCGCTGTAGCCCGTCCGGCGTCGCTGGCCGAATCGAATGTGGTGCACGTCGGCCATGGTGCAACCTCGGACTTCCCGCTCCAGGTCAAATGAACCAGTGCCCATCGGCCGCCGAACCTGAGCAGCACATCATCGCGGGCATCGGACCGCCCGACGACGGTGAATGCGACGCCGTACAGCGCATGACCGGGCGAGAGTTCGCGGAGCAGTTCCTGGGTGACCGCCTGGACCTGAAGTCGCTCGGCGTCGCCCGGGCCGTGCAGATCCCGCCAGGGATGGGCAAGGACCACATCTTCAGGCATGGCGGGATCCTGTCATGCCGCCGAGCGGGCGCGCTGGACACCGACGCCCTGTCACTCTCCGTACGCCATCGTCCGACTGCCGAACGCACGCTCGTGCCGATGTGCGGACGTGCGACCGGCCGCGTCAAAGTCCTGACGAGGCACCCGGCTGTGTGGTGCTGCTGCGAGGAGAAGGCGACGGCACCCGGTCGGTCTCGAGCTGTTCGGTCGTGCGTGGACCTTGGGGTGGCGGCATCGCGGCCTACCGGACGCATTCGTCAACACGCTGGTCGCCCGATCGCCGAGTGTCACCGCCTGGCCGGCCGGCCACGCCGTCTCTGCCGGCGTGCGACAGAATCGGGGCCGTGCGAATGCTGCTGACCTCGAACGGACTGGCCAACGACACACTGCGACAGGCGTTTGCGGAGATGCTGGGCAAGCCCTGCGCCGAGGCCCGGGTCGCCGCGATCGTGACCGCCTCGCTGGGCCAACCCGGCGACCACGGTTGGTTCGTCGAGGCGCTCGCCGACCTGCACGGCATGGGGTGGGGCGAGCTCGACGTGCTCGACCTCAACGGCCTGCCGCAGGACGTGCTGGAGGGACGTCTGGGCAGGGCCGACGTCTGGTGGGTCACCGGCGGCAACCAGTTCCATCTCGCTCAGAGCATCGCCCGCGCCGGCCTGTCCCAGGCGTTCCCGAGGCTGCTGCGCGACAAGGTGTACGTCGGCACCAGCGCTGGCTCGATGATCTTCAGCCGGCGCTTCGACGAGCGGGCGGCCGACCTGCTCGGTGACCTAGCCGACCTCCACCTCCTCGGCGAGGAGCGGATCAAGCCGGCCTGCCCGCTGTTCGACTGGTACGTCAAGCCGCACCTCGACTCCCCGTCCTTCCCCAACCGCGACGAGGCATGGGCGGACCGGCTGGCGGCGAGCGTGGACTTCCCGCTCTACCTGCTCGACGACGACTCCGCAATCCGGGTCTGCGGCGACAAGGTGGACGTCGTCTCGACCGGGCGCTGGCGGCTGGTCGGGCGATGACGGCGCCGAGCCTGCCGCGCGAAAGTCGGAGGACACCCGCGGCCGCCTACGGGAGGATGGCGGCATGACGATGCACGCCGACCAGCTCCACGTCGACGCGCAGACCGTCCGCCGGCTGGTCGAGGTGCAGTTCCCTCAGTGGCGCGGACTGCCGGTCACCGAGCTGCGCACGCCCGGGACCGTGAACGCGATCTTCCGGATCGGCGACGGCCTGGCCGCCCGCTTCCCGCTGGTCGGTCACGACCCGGCGCAGGCCCGCGCGTCGCTGGCGGCAGAGGCCGAGGCCGCGCGTGAACTGGCCGACGCCGCCACCGTGCCCACCCCGGAGCCGGTGGCGATCGGGGAGCCGGGCGCGGGCTATCCGCTGCCGTGGAGCGTCCAGACCTGGCTATCCGGCCACGACGCGACGGTCGAGGACCCCGCAGGGTCGAACGCGTTCGCCCATGACCTGGCCGAGCTCATCGCCGGGATGCGCGCCAACGACACCCGGGGGCGACGCTTCGGCGGCGTCGGTCGCGGCGGGCACCTCCCGGACCACGACGAGTGGCTCGAGACATGCTTCCGGCAGAGCGAGGACCTGCTCGACGTACCTCTCCTGCGGCGGATCTGGGCGGAGCTTCGGACGCTGCCCGAGGTCGACGAGGACGCGATGTGCCACCGCGACCTCATCCCGCCCAACGTCCTCGTCGAAGACGGCCGTCTCGTCGGCGTCCTGGACGGCGGCGGCTTCGGCCCGGCGGACCCAGCGCTCGACCTCGTGGCGGCCTGGCACCTCCTCGACGAGACCCAGCGCGGCATCCTCCGCCGCGAGCTCGGATGCGGCGACGTCCAGTGGCGGCGCGGGATGGCTTGGGCGTTCCAGCAGGCGATGGGGCTGGTCTGGTACTACCTCGACTCCAACCCGACGATGAGCCGGTGGGGCAGGCGCACCCTGGACCGCATCGTCGATGCCTGGGCCGCCCGAGCGAGGACGATTCCCCTCGTAGAGGCTGACCGAGTTCGGTGAGCGTGTGAACGCACTCATCTGTTTGATATGCAGGTGATCGTGAGGCTCCAAATTCTGGGCGCGCAGCGCCTCGATCACTCTGCATATCAGGCGTTATGCGGCCCGCCAGGGCGAAGGTGATCGAAGATCACCCGCATAATGTCGAGATCAGGGCATCCGATCTTGACCGTCGGCACTGCTTCGTCAACCGCCACCGTGGCAGCCCGTTCGGGCTCTCGGGATCTTGGCGGATGCGGTAACCGTGGCCGCCGAGCACCGGCTTGAGCACGGGCTCAGATGTCGTGGAGGAACAGGGTCATGCCGCGTAGGCGGTCACCGGCCAGAGTGAGCACCACCGATTTCGGCGCAGTAGCGGTCCAGCAGTGCGCTGCGGCCGCCTCCGCAGCGGCCACCGACGCATGCTTGACGCTGCCGTAGGCGTCAACAACCTGTCGGAGCCGGGACCGGATGTCCACGACGGGGTCGACGGGCCGGCGGCATCCCAGTCGATGAACGCCACCGGTACCCGTCGCGGTAGACGCTGTTCCACGGGCCAAGGCCGCCGTGCGAGATGACTTCCGCAGCGCGCGGCGGACGGGCTGGAGACGATACTCGGTGTCGGCGTGCCGGTAGTTCCAGATCAAGATCAGGGACGAACCTCGCCTGGCCTGCTACGAGTGATCCCACCGTCGGCGGTCGGCGTCTCTGTCAACGCTGGTCTGGCCGCCGCCACACGGATTGTGCCTGTCCGTCGAGCGGAAGACGTGCGGCTTGTGCTCACCGTCGACCGTGCATCGCTCGTTCCGTTCATTGTGCCACTGCATCCTGGTGGCCTCACACTCCGCCCGGTGGTACGGGTACGGATCACGAGCTTGAACGTCCAGCAGCCACGCCGGACGCACCCCCGCAGAATCCGACGGCGTGCTGCTGCCCCATTCGCACGCCGGCCCACACTCTTGATCTATCTCCAGGGTTGAGCTGTCAGGATCAGCCGCGAACAGTTCCAGATCCTCCGCATAGCGGACGAGCAGTTGCGCCCAGGACGGGGCCAACACGTCCCACGAGGCGCATTCGACATCAACCCGAACCACCTGTCCAGGCGTTCCGCCCGGTGCCGGATCAAAGTCGAGAAACCACGTCACGTCGCCATTCATGTCGCCCACGACCACCGCGCCCGGCGAACCTACAATCGGCCGCACCGGCCCATTCAGAAAGAGGTGGTTCCCGCCGTCGACCAGGTACGCCCAGACCCTAAGGTCGTCCCAGTTCGGCTCCGGATGGTAGTTGTCGCGCCACATCCGCGTCGCCTCGACGATGCCGTCGGTGTCGTAGAGGCAATCCAGCGGTATCGGGCTGGGCTGATGCTGTCCGTCCGCGCTAACCATCCATTTAGTTCCATTGTGAATGCGGAGGCTGGCGCGGAAATCCTGCGACAGTGGCACGGCCAGGGCGGCCTCGACCGCATCGATGGCCTGAACCGCGGCCGGCGCGTTGAGCTGCCGTAGGGAAGCCGGCAGGACGCGACTCAGGCCAGCCTCGACCCGCGCCCACGCCTCGGCAACGCGCTTGTCGACATCGGCTCCGGTGTCAGTCACGACGCAAACTCTAGACATCGCCACCGCAGACGCAACTACCCCATCTGTCGCCGAGCGGGCGCGCTGGACACCGGCGCCCCGTCACTCTCCGTACGCCATCAATCAGCTTGTCAGACGCACGCTCGTGCCGATCAGAGCGCGCCGCCTATGCGGCCGGTCCGCTCGTCTGGGGCCTCATGTCGACCCATGTCGTAAGACAAAACGGGTGACCGGCCGGATCCGCGTACACGTAGCATTGCTCGCTGTTGGGCTGGAACTCGTACTTCCTCGATCCGGTGCTGTTGCATGACGGGGGCCCGCGGGGGTCACGTCCACGGGAGTGGTGTACGACTTGCCCGTGATGGGCGTGTTGCGTAGATAGGAGACGGCCACCGCGCGATCCTTCGAGACGGCTAAGTCAACAACGAAGGAGACAACGCGATGGCCGCATCTGAGAGTGTGAACCCTGCTGACCTGCTACGCGAGCAGGTGGAGTCCGCGCCACCGGACGTGTTGCGGACGATGGTCCAGACATTCGCGCAGGCGTTGATGTCCGCCGAGGCGGACGCGATCTGCGGCGCACCCTACGGACAGCGCAGCGATGAACGGGTCAACTCCCGCAACGGCTACCGAACCCGGGAGTGGGACACCCGCGCCGGCACCATCGACCTCGCGGTGCCAAAACTGCGTACCGGCTCATATTTCCCGGACTGGCTGTTGACCCACCGACGGCGTGCCGAGCAGGCCCTGGTGTCGGTGGTCGCGACGTCGTATCTGCTCGGAGTGTCGACCCGGCGGGTGGAGAAGCTGGTCGAGCAACTCGGAGTCCGGCAGCTGTCGAAGTCGCAGGTGTCGGAGATGGCGGCGCATCTGGATGCGCAGGTCGAAGCGTTCCGTAACCGGCCCCTCGACGCGGGGCCCTACGCGTTCGTGTGGATGGACGCCTTGACGATGAAGGTCCGCGAAGCCGGCCGGACCGTGAACGTGCACGCCCTGATCGCCGTCGGCGTCAACGCCGACGGTCAGCGTGAGGTCCTCGGCCTGGACGTCGCCTCGGACGAGAACGGGGCCGGCTGGCTGGCGTTCCTGCGATCGCTGACCGCCCGCGGCCTGTCCGGGGTCACCCTCGTCATCTCCGACGCCCATCGTGGTCTCGTCGCCGCGATCGGCGCCGCCCTGCCCGGCGCCGCCTGGCAGCGATGCCGCACCCACTACCTGCGGAACCTACTCACGAAAGTCCCCAAAAGCGCGCAGCCGTGGATCGCCACCCTCGTGCGGACGGTCTTCGACCAGCCCGACGCCGACGCCGTCCGGGCCCAGTTCGACCGGGTCGTGGCCACCATCGAGGCGAAGTTCCCCACCGCCGCCGAACACCTCGCCACCGCCCGCGACGACCTCCTCGCCTTCACCGGCTTCCCACGCGAGATCTGGCGTCAGATCTGGTCCAACAACCCGCAAGAGAGGCTGAACAAAGAGGTCCGCCGCCGCACCGACGTCGTCGGGATCTTCCCGAACCGGCCAGCGATCATCCGCCTCGTCGGCGCCGTCTTGGCCGAACAGACCGACGAATGGACCGAAGGCCGCCGATACATGGGCCTGCAACTACTCACCAAAGCCCGGCTCACCATCCTCCAACCCGACCAACACGACACCATCGGGACTGACCCAACCTCGATCGCCGCATAACATCAAACCGGATCCCGCGAAGGTCGTCTCCTACACCACCAGCGCGGACGTGACCGGCGCGGCGGCGGGGACGTGGTGCGCCCGGATTCTGGCTCCGGGTCAGATCGCTCGGGCGAGTTCGGTGAACGCTGCGGCGACTCGTCGCTTGGGTGGGGCCTCGTGTCCGACTTCGTAGTGGCCGCGCCGCAGGTTCTGTATGAAGGCGTGTCCGGCGATGATCACTTGTGCTGTGCGGTCAGTGCGTAACCCGCGCATCGGGCGTAACCGGTGCTTGAGCTGGCTGTGGTCGGCCTCAACCGGGTTGTTGGCATACCGCTCCACGTGATGCCAGGCCGACGGAACGAGGCCATCGAGTACGGCGGGGTAGACCGGCGAGGCGTCGGTGACCACCTCGGCGGGTGTCACCTTCAGCATCCGCAGCGCCCGCTGGAAGAACCGTCGCGCCGCGGCGGCATCCCGGCGGGCGGAGACGAGGACGTCGATGACCTGCCCCTGCTGGTCTATGGCGCGGTAGACGTACCGCCATACGCCGTTGACCTTCACATAGGTCTCGTCAACAAACCACCGGTCACCAGGTGAGCGACGGATGAACCTCGCGGCGTCGGCCAGCAGCGGGGTGATCCGCTGTACCCACCGGAAGATCGTGACGTGGTCGACCTCGATCCCGCGTTCAACCCAGCAGTTCCTCCACATCTCGGTAGGACAGGTTGAACCGCAGGTACCAGCGGACCGCGACCACGATCACCTCAGCCGGGAACCGGAACCCGGCGAACGCGAACCTGGGCGGCGTCCACGGACGACGATGGCCTGATTGCGTCACCCGTCAACTCTGCCCCAGGCACCGACTGACGACGCAACAGAGCCTTGAGTCGGCCTGGGGCGCGGTGTCGGGATTGCTCCCGGTCCGTTTCCCCAGGCCGACTCAACCAATTCAGCTCCCGTGAAGCGCTCGCACGGCCCACGCGTCCGGACGGTCTGGGGCCGCAGGACGAACTCTTCCACCCGAGACCCCAGAGTCTCGACTGAGCGATGACCGAGGTGGTGCGTGCCCTGCCTCGGGGGGCAGGGTGGTGGCTTTGATTTCGACCCCACCGCGGTGGATCTAGTCGGTCTGCGGTACCCGTCGGCTGTCGGTGGCTTCGGTATGCTGCGGGTGCGGCACTTGCTGGGTGTCGTTGTTTGAGGATCGCGGTCGGCAACCTGCGATGCTCAAGAGCCGGCATGACCAGAAGCCCAAAGCCTCCGGGGAGGCCTCCCCTGTTCAGGGGAGGCAGTCATACATGAATGAGCCCACGCCCGGCCGGCCGCGCGGTGCCGCCGCGGCCAGGGCCTCCAACGCGGCCCGCACGGTTTCGCCGACCATTTCCAGTCGGTTGAGGTCCCGGACCGCGGCGATCACGTGGGTGGCGTCGGTACGTTGCCGGCTACGACCCTTGACCAGCCCCGCCTCGACGAGCCGCTCGAGGAGCATGTCCAACACCATCGGCTGCAGATGGTGGGCGACGAGCCGGGTCCGGAACTGGGACAACACGCTGAAGTCGAACCCCGGATCGGTCAACTCCAGCCCCCAGCAGGTACTTCCAGTCGATCCGACCCCGAACCGCGTCAGCAGCCTGCCGGTCGGTCAGGTTCTCCGCGAACTGCAACACGGTGACCATCGCCAACTGTCCAGGCGAAATCGCGGGCCTGCCCCGGACCCCGAACGCGTCCATGAACGCGCCATCGGAGAACACCTCACCCAACTCGTCACGGACCCGCATCGCCAGCGACCCGTGTCGAAACGCCGCCCTGGCCACCGCCGCCGTCTGCTCGGGCACGTTCGGCAGCGCACGCGGGCGCATCGACATCGAGGACCTCATTCCGGAGGGCAGGATCACAGGACACTCAACCGGAACGCACCCTTCCAGGCCCCAACGATCATCATCACGCGAACACGCCGACCGACCAGAATTAGGCAACAGGGTCCTACATGCCTGGGCGGCGACATTCCGCCTTGGCTGTGTCCAATCAGCATCACCGGGTCGGTCGGACTCGCTCCGGCCATGTCCAGCGCCTGGGCGATCGCGAACGCCCGGGCCCTGCGTCCGCTGCCCGAACCGATCACCGCTCCCGCCGCGCTGGCACGCCTGATCGTCCACCGACACGATCGACTCGGCGGAGTCCTACACGAATACGAGAACGCCGCTTGACCAGCGCGGATGAAGTTTTCGGCATCCGCAACGGCCGCAGGTCATCCCGCTCGGGCTTCGGCATCTTCGGCATGCTCTCCCGGCTGAGCCGCAGGCCCACGCGGTCGGCACGCTGCAGAATCCTTCCGCCCAGGTCCGCGCCTCCTTCCCACGGTCCGACTCGACGAAACAATCCAACCCGGGACCGGGGTCGCACAAACTCACACACGACGGCAGAACTATCCGCCCGCCGTTGCCGCGTCCTCGAACACGAGCAGTTGGGGTGGACTGTTGTCCACCAGCGGCGGGGGCACCGCCGGTTTTGGTACGGGCCGGCCGGGGCGTAAGACCGGGGCCAGCGCCCGGAAGACCCGCTCTACCGCGTCGGCGTTGTAGTCGCGGAAGTCCTCGGTGGCAAGTAGCCACAACCCGCCGCCTGGCAGCGGGTCGACTGCGGCGAACGCGCCGCAGTCGCGGAGGCGGTCCGGCCCACCCGCCGGCTTGACCAGCTCAGCGGGCAGAATGGTGAGCCAGGAATAGCCCCGCAGCATCTGCCGGCAGTCGTTGAGCGTGTACTCCGGCGTTCGATGCTGCGGCGGGTACTGTGCCGGTGGCAGGCTGTCCTCCAGCGCGGTGGCGAACCCTCGCGCGTACGCGATCTGACCGTATCCCGGGTTCAACTGGTCAGCCCACGACCTCAGCGCCGCGAGCCAGCCGCGCTGGACTTCGGGCCCGTGTGCCGGGTCGAGAAATCGATGCTCGCGGTCGCGCGCCTGAAGCACGAGCCATCCCGGGGAGTGCACGCTGTGCTTCGCCGTCAGGAACACGCTCCGCCCGCTGCGGTGCCCCATGTCGTCCAGGTGGCCGATCTCCAGAGTGATCCTCGTCGGCGGGTCTTCCAACTGCTTCCGCAGCCATCGAAAGCCCGCCGCTGAACAGTTACGCTCGGCCGTCTTGGCCGGGGCCGTGACTCCACCGCGTGTGACAGTGACTATTCCCCAGAGTTCGCCTGGCTCACCCAGCGGGTCCCAGGGCTCCTCCCGCGGCCGGGTCACAACCCGCGCCGGAAGCCCTTTCAGGCTGTCCCGGGCGTCCCCGGCCACAGCCATCGACAGCTCGTCGAGCCATCGGAAGGCGACCTCGCCGAACCCGCCGAACCCGCCGGCTGTGGCGACGTCGACATTCAGCTGCATATCTATTGATGGATCAGTCACGCGGAACAACCCCCGATCGACATCCGAATTGACCGTACCGGCAGCGACCGATATTACCCGTCACGGGAGGATCACCGGCCTCCGTACACCAGGGACGGGGATGGGGAGTGGGATCTTCGTAGGGTTATTCTGTTCGACCCACCAGTCCCAGCCGCGCTGCAGCATACCTTTGTCATGGAGTTTGGTGGCCTCGACAGGAGGTTTGGCGTCGGCAGCGTCTGCGGCCTTTATATCGTCGTCGCTCGGTCTCGGGTTTCGGGTCCAGTAGATCACCACACCGTCGTAGCCTTCTTCAGGCGGGCCCTCAGGCCGTTGTCGGTTGGTCGAGGAGTCGACGACCAAGGTCTTGCCTCGTTCGACCGGGTCGGGTCGCATGAGTTCCCGGGGGAGCGCCCGCCCCGCCTCGACCTTCCAGTCGGGGAAGGCTTCCTTCATCTTGTCCATATACCATTTCAGGTCGGGCGGACCGTCGGCCTCGGCGCCTGCTTCGCCGTTCTTCCCGCCGACGTGCTTGACTTCCCAGACGTACCAGGTCTTGGTGACCGGATCAAAGGCGACGATGTCGGCGTATCCAGTTTTGCCATTCTTCTTGCGAGAAGCTCCGGGAATGGGATATTCGGTGAGCACGATCAATCCTGTTCGGGTACGGATCCAGTACGCGGCTAGGTCACGGGCCGCATTGTGTCGGAGAGTCCAAGGATTATTGTTCTCGTTCTCGGCCGAGCCGGACCCGTTTCCACCTTGAGAGCCTTGGGAACCGCCGCTACTACCCTCGTTCGCCGGCGGGTAGTTGTTGTCGCAGGAGTCGCCATTGCCGTTGCTGCAATCCGACTTGAGGCCGCTGGGATCGGAGCGGGTGATCGGGGTGTTGTTCGCGTAGCTGTACGCGTTCCACTGCTGTGGATCCATCAGATCCTGGACTGGATCGACGCTGACGAAGCGTCCCAGCCCGGGGTCGTACTCTCGGGCGCCGAGGTGGGTAAGGCCGCTGGGGTCGGTGTCGCCGCCGACGAAGCCCTTTTGGTTGGGCCAGGTTGGGGTTTGGCCTCGGGCCGTGCCGTAGGGGGTTTGCCGGCGGGTGGTGACGGTTTGGGTGACGGGGTGGATGGTGGTGTGTTGGCTGCCCTGTTGGTCGGTGTAGGTCCAGGTGAGTCCGCCGGTGGTGCGGGAGGCGACGAGTTTGCCGGCGAAGGTGTAGTAGCGGGTTGCGGTGGTAGTGCTGCCTTCGCGGCGGATCTCCTGGCCGGGGAGGTAGAGGGTGGTGCCGGTGGCGTCGCGGCGTAGGAGCCGGTTGCCGCTGGCGTCGTAGGTGTTGCTGCCGGAGGTGGTGCCGTCACCGGAGATGCTGGCGAGTCGGCCTTCGAAGTCCCAGGTGAGGTGTTGGGAGTTGGTGCCGGGTGCGCAGCTGTTGGCGGCTGTGCTGGCGGGTCGGCAGGTGGTGTTGCCTGCGGCGTCGTAGCCGTAGTTGGTGACGACCGCTGCTTGCCCCGAGGCTTGGCTGGTCATCGAGGTGACGGCGTGAGGGCGTACGACGTTTTTGCCGCCGGTGGGAACGGTGTAGGTGCGGGTGGTGTCGCCGGTGCTGGTGCGGGAGACCTCGCTGAGTCGGTTGCCGGCCTTGTCGAAGGTCCAGTCGAGCCAGTAGGGGGCGGGCCCGCCGAGGTTCGCCACGCTGGGGTCTGTTTTGCAGTCGACGCCGGTTTTCGGGGTCCATGCGCTGGTGAGTCGTTGTAGGGCGTCGTGCCGGAAGCATTGGTTGTCGGTGGCTCCTACTTCCGGGGTGTCGGTGATGGAGGTGATGTTGCCGGCCGGGTCGTGGGTGTAGTTACGGTCGGAGATCGGTCCAGTCGCGGTTTCGGGCCGAATGGTGGTGCGGGTAAGCCGGCGGGTGGTCGGGTCGTAGGTGTTGACCTCTTTGACGTAGAGGCCACCGTCGGTCTTGTTGGTGGTGATGGTGGGTTCGCCGTAGGCGGTGTACTCCTGGGTGGCGACGTAGGTGCCAGCGTCGAGGGCAGTGGTGTCCAAACCGGTGGGAAGGCCGGTCGTCTGGTCGTATCGGGTGGTAACGGTTTCGGTGGTGAGGCCGCCAGCGGAGGGGTACTTGACGCTGGTAGGCGATCCGTCGAACTCGGAGTAGGAGTATCCGAGTTGCCAGCTGGTGTTCAGGCCGGGTTCGGTGGCGGGAATGATGTAGGTGAGGCCGCCGGGCTGGTACCGCTTGGTGAAGTTGGTGAACAGTTGTCGGTAGGCGTTGGTGGAGCCGGCCGGCTCGTAGCGGGTGGCTTCGGTGACCTGGCCGCGGACGGTCGCCCCGCCGTAGATGATGTCGACCTTGTCGTACTTCCACCGGGCGGCCTGTTTCGGCGCGGCGGGGTCGGTGTTGTCGTACAGGCCGGTCTTACGGCCGAGCTTGTCGTAGGTGTAGCCGACGGCCTTGCCGGTAGCGGCTCTGACCTCGGTCAGGTCGTCATGGTCGTTGTAGGTGCTGACGGTGACGCCCTTGTCAGGGTCGTTGGCCCGTACCTGCCGCCCTTTGACGTCGTAGGTGGAGGTCCACTCGTTGCCGTCGGGGTCGGCGACCGTGTCCAGTAGGCCCTTGCGGTTGTAGGTGTACCTGGTTGCCTGATAGGGGCCATCGGTGCCCTGGTCGGTGGTGTGCTGGCGCAGCTCGACCGTGCGGCCTTGGGCGTCGGTGACGGTGGTGGTCGGGGTGGCCCCGTCCGGGGGTGTGACGCGTACGGTGTCGCCGGTGTAGGTAGTGGTGGTCCGCCACTTCTCCACCAAGTTCGTGTGCTCGTCAGGGCCGAGAAGGATCTGGGCGACTGGTCGGGACGCGTCGTCGTGCACGGTCTTGGTCACCGCGAGCTGGCTGTACTCCGGCTCCCACCACAGAATCCCCGATGGCGCGCCGGGTTCGCCATGCTGGGCGTAGGTGGTATCGGCGCGGCCGGCACTGTCGTGGAGGGTGTCTGAGACGACTCTGTCCCCACCGATGGTGCTGGTCTGTGTCTGGCGGGGGCGGAGGAGAGCGTCCAGGATCTGGTACGAAATCTGGTAGCCGCCGCCTGCGTGCAGGGTCCGGGTGAGGGTGTACGGGTAGGCGTCGCGCGCAGGGGCGTAGGAGTAGCCGAAGGCAGCTGACGGGGTGTCTTCCCGTCCGGTCCGGGCCCAGCCGTTCTTCCACACCTTCGCTAGCCGGCCGAGTGGGTCGTAGACCATCTCGTTGATCCCGCTGTTGGGATCGGTGTTCTTGATCGCGGAGCCCCAGTAGGGGCGGGTGTCAGTGCTGCTGGTCCAGGCGGTTCCGCCGTTGGGGTCCGGTGTGCTGGTGGTGATCTTGGTGACCGGGCCGCCGGAGGCGGGGGTGTAGGCCGTGGTCGTAGTGTTCCCGCGCGCATCGGTGTCGGTCAGAATCCGGCCGAAGGAGTCGTAGGTGGTCTCGGCAGTGGTCTGCCAAACAGTGCCGGTGCTGGTTTTCCAGTCCTTGAGGTTCTCGACCTTGGTGACCGCGCCGTTGGTCGGCGGGGTGTCGACGCTGGTCGCGCCGTCGTGGTAGTTGCGAGTGTCGCTGATGATGTCGTCGTCGCTGGTCGCCGCTGTGCCGCAGGGCAGCGCTGTCGTGGTGGTCTGTTTGAGCGCAGCGATCAGGTTCCTGCCGGTGTTGCGGTTATAGCTGTTCGTGGTGCACTTCTCGTCACCGGCCTTGGTGGTGTCGCCGTCGTCCTGATGCGATTCGAGCGTGCCGTAGGTGTCGTGGAAGCGGGAGTGGGTGCGGGTGGTCCGCCAACCGGCCTGACCGTCGACGCCGAGTGCGACAGCGGTGTAGGTGGTGGCCGTGTTGGTGAAGCGAGCGGTGACGTTGTCGCCGTTGATGGTCCGCGACGCAGTCTCAGGCGAGCGCCAGGGCACGTTGATGGTCTTCGATACTGGTTTTGTGTCGACACCGTTGTAGACGACCTGCTCTCGGATCATGCCGGCGAACTGGTCCTCGTCGTACACCGTCTCGGTTCCGACGCTGGCCGCGACGGTCACGTTCCGGGTACCGCCGGTGGGTGTTTCCCGGTCACCGTGCATGCCGCGCAGGTAGGTGGTTCGGGTAAGGGTCTGCCGGGGGGCATCGCCGATACGGGTTTCTACGCCGTGGTATCCGCGGAACTGGTTCCACGTCTTACGCTTCGGTTTGACCAGCCCGTCGTCGTCCGCGTAGTGCCACGCCGGGTCACCGAGGTACTTGTAATAGGTGTTCTTGACCGGGGCGGTGTGGTCGGTTCCGTCGACGACCACTCGGAGGTCGGATTCGGACACCTGGGTGACGACGTACTTGTGCCACCACTCGGTGATTTCCGGTCCATCCGGGTTCGATGGGTCCGGGCCGATCAGCGGGTAACAGCGCTTCGGGTTGGCGTGTGGTTCGGCGGGCGTCGTCCCCGCGCAGTCTGGGAGGCTGTATGTGACCTGGATCTTCGCGCCGGTCTCGGTGATGATGTTGCCGATCCGATTGCGGTTGTTCGTGGTGTTGTGCGCGGTCTGGACGCGGTTGGGCAGCGACGTAGGCTCGAACGTCACCGGGGGCAGCGCGACTGGGCTCACCGGGGTGGGTCCGGTGGAGTCGGTGTTGACGACCAGTCCGGTGTGGGTGATGGAGTTGAGCCACATGCCGGCGTAGCGGCTGGCGTCCCCGACGGATGGGTAGGTGTGATCGAGGGCCCAGGAGTCGACGTCTTGCCAGCCCGGGGTGGTCCTGGTGGTGTCCCACACCCGGGTGGTGATCTTCGCTAGCCGCTTGGTGGACCAGAAGGTGGGCGCGTAGTGGTCGTTGCAGGTGGCGGTGGCGCTGGTGCACTCCTGGTCCCAGGGGACATCTTTCCAGCGGGTGGCGTCGTGGGTGCCGCAGTTGGATTCGCAACGGTCGCCGGTCTGAAGGACCACCTGGGCCGTGGGGGTGACCGAACGGTCCTCGCCGTCGGCCGTGGTGCGGTCCCAGGTGCCGTAGTCGATCCGCTTCAGGGTTCCACCGCGGATGTAGGAGACGTTGTCGCCTTCTCCGAGGTTCCTGGCGTAGTAGTTCGTTTCGGTGTTGTACCAGTAGGACATCGTGTTGCCCCGTGGGTCTACCACGTAGTCGAGGTTCCACCGCCACGCCTGGGTGCAGAACGAGTCGTCGAAGCCGCCGCTGTTGTGGCACGGCTCGCCGCCGTGGTTACCTGCCACGGGCAGGGTCCAGGTGGAGTCGGTGGTGTCCGACTGGCCGGGCAGACTGTTGCGGCCGAAGAAGTACTGGCTCCCGTCGGTGGTGGTCACCTTCCAGTACTCGCCGTTGCGGGCACCGTTGCTCGCCCCGCTCAGCTTCTCGATTTTCGCCCCGTCCTCAGTCCGGGAGTGCCATCCCTTCCCCGACTCGAAGATCAGCTCCGAACCGCTGCCGTTGAGCGACAAGGTGGCGTTGTCCGACCGCCAGCACTGATCAGCGGTCTTCTTATCGTTGTTGGCCCCGTCCTTCATGTCGTCCAGACAGGGGACGTAACTGCGCTCGATGAACCCGGGAGCCAATTCGAAGCCTTCCCCTACCCAGGACGGCTGGTTGTTCTCCGCGCTGGATCGCCCGTCGCTGTTGGCTGAGGAGTAGGCAAGCGAGAGGATGGGGGCCGGGCCACCGAGCGACGGCGGCACCCGGAGCGGGTACGCCCAGGAGAAGTCGCCGGTCGCTCCGCCGTGAGACCAGGTCGCGGACGGCGCCAACGGCGTGGCGGTGAAGTCTCCTTCCGGCCCGGACGGCGCGGCGGCCAACGCGACGACGGTGTCGGCCGCGACCGCTACCTTGGCGCTCACCGTGCCGTCGGCGGTGTTGTTCACCGACGGCAGTGCGCTCGGCCGGCAGTTCTCGCCCTCGGCCGCTGGTTCGGCGCAGGCGGGGGGTAGCTGCCACAACCGGAGCCGGGTCGCCCAGTCGCCGCCGTAGGCGTGCCGGAAGGCGCGGTAGTCGACGGAGAGCTTCACCGGGTCGGATCCAGGCGTGGCCGAAGCTGGGGTCAGCCGCAGCAGCAGTGCGTCTCGCCACGTCGCGCTGGTTTTCGCCCGGTCGAGGACCTCGATCGTCAGCTCCGACGAGCCGGCTGCCGGACCGGCGGACGCGACCCGCAGGGGCAGATTCGGCACACTCATCGGCGCGGCCCGATTGCCATCCCCACCGGCGAGGTTCACCCGTGCCTTACCGGGCTTGGGCCACACCGGTGCGGGTAGGGCGACGCTTTCGGCCCGCTTCGACGGCCACGCCACGCTCTTGGCGGGGTCGCCGACGTTGTCCAGCTTCTCCACCTGGCCACCAGAGCGGAACGTCTGGTTGTCGGAGTCCGGGGCGGCCTGCGCCGCAGAAGCGTGTAGGAAGGTCGCCACCAGCACGGCACTGACGGTGGTGCCGACCGCGGACCGGACCGACCGGCGTGATGGCATACAGACTCCTACCGTGTTGGCCCATCGACTCGATCGTGTTCTCACGACTGCCTTCCATCCACGCCGCACACCCTCAGGCCCTTCCTGGCCGACGTCGTCCCGCCGGCACCGACGCCCGGCACCGGCTTGTCCCTGATGCGACACGGTCACCCCTCGACCGGATCGAGCGCCTGCTCGTCGAAGAGCCTGGACACCGCAGCGTCGGTCATCGCGCCCTGGTACACCCGCAGGTCGTCGACACCGCCATGCAGGTAGTCCATGAAGCCGTCGTGCCACAGCGTCCGACCCACCTGCATCGGCCCGACCGAGGCCATCGGCCTCCACGGCAGTGTCTTCGCGCCGGCGGGTTCACCGTTGACGTACAGGCGGATCTCGTTGCGGCCGGCGTCGTACACCCCGACCAGGTGAACCCAGCCGTCAATCTCAGCCAGGGCCGGTGACTCGACTCCGACCTGCTGGGCGGTGGTGCTGTCCTCGTCGGTCACCGCGAACGACCACTTCCCGGTGCCCGGGTTACCGCTGTCCGGCGCGTACTTGATCCAGTAGGCAGACTCGTGGAGACCCGACTGGGACACGACGGTCTGGTTACGGGCACCGGCGTCGATGTAGCCCCAGACCGACACCGTGAACGAGTCGTCGGTGCGCAGCAGGGCCCCATCGCGCCAGTCCGGGCTCACCTCGGTCCCGGCGTTGTTCTGCGACCGGCCGTACTCCTGCGTTGCTTCCCCGTAATGCGGGTCCGCAGGATCGTCGGCGAAGTGCGTGCCGTCCAGGAGCAGGGAACTGCCGCGGTAGCCGTAGCCGACCAGGCTTCCCGGCGTAAGAGTCAGCCGGCGGTTGAACGGTCCGTCATCTGATGCCTGGCACGGCAGCGGGTCCGTTGACGGTTCGTAGCACGGGAACGCGTTTTCGAACCCCCACCTGCCCACCTCAACCGGCGTGAAGAAGCCTGGCTCGTCGTCGGGGTAGCTGTCGGTGGCGAGTCTGCCGGTGAAGTCCTGCTCGACCAGGACCCGGTCGAAGACCTGCGCGTCCGCGATCGCCCCCTTCCACCAGTTGCCCGCCGTGCCGTGGGAGAACCCGCGGCCGATCACGAACCGTCCGCCCGCCTGCCACGGCGTGACCGGACGGTCCGCCTCGGCGACGAGGATTCCGTCGATGAACAGGCGAAGCTTCCCAGCCACCTTGTCGTACACGCCTGCGATGTGCGTCCACCGGCCGACCTGCCCGGCGGGGATCGCCGTGGTCGTCACCGCCGCCCGGGTAGCGCTCGACTGCGCCGCGGTGTCCTTCATCACGAACGCCCATCGGGGCGTCAATGGTGAGCCTTCCAGTCGGGTACCCAGGTGGAACCCAGCGCCATCGGTGCCGTCCTGCGCGGCCACCATGATGTCGTCCGCCGTTGGCAGCGCGGACAGGCGTACCCAGGCGGCGACGCTGAACGACTGGGAGGTGTCCACTAACGGGCCGGTCGTCGTCATCGCCGAGGTCGTGCCGTTGAAGTCAGCGCTGGCCCCGCGCACGATCCGCACGTCCGGCTTCCACGTCACGTTCGACGCCGCCAGAGGGGTCTTGCCGGCCATTTCCTGGACATCGTCGAGCGCCTGTGCCTGGTCCACTCCCGGGTAGGTGTCGAGCCGCCATTTCGCCACCGGCGGCGATGGACGGTCGACGATTATCGTCGTCGACCCGTGGCCCTCACTGAGCGCCGTGTTGGTCGCCGAGATATACAGGACGTTCTCGCCGTAGTTCGGGGCGGCGACGGTGATGCTCGCCGTGCGTGGCCCGGTGCCGGTGGCAGCGACCTCCTTCGTGGGTGGATAGGTCCAGCCGTACCGGAACTTCGTCACCGTTGCGGTGTTCGAAGACAACGTGAAGGTGTTCGGCTCGCCGGGCCCGTTCAGCGGGTTCGTCGCCGGCACGGCGGAAACGTCCGGGACGGTGGTGTCGATGGTGATCTCGCACCACGCCGACCACTCACTGGGCAGGTTGTAGGGAGCCGGGTCCGTGGCCATCGCCCGGAACGCGTACGAGCGGCCGTTGACCAGGCCGGACAGCGACGCCGTGGTCGACCGGCCGTTCGCCGGCACCGACGCCCCGGCCGGGGCCGGTAGCCGCGGCGTCGAATTGCCGTACACACCCCCGGCGGGAATCTCCAGCCACTCGTAGGCGGTTCGCAGCGCCTGCGTGGTGTCCGCGTCTGGGAACACTGCCGACAGGTTCGGGGTCATCGTGCCCACCACCGTCCGGACGCCCGTGGCGCAACCGCGGCCGGCCGCTTGGAGGCTGTGCGGCTTGCCTGGGTAGGAGCTGTAGTCGACGATCAGCTTCGCGTTGTTCGGGAAGAACTTCTTCCACCGGTTCCCGGTCGACTCACCGGTTCCCGCTGTGTCGCTGCAGGCGCAGAAGCCCATCGTGATGTTTGGCGCCTTCACCTCGGCGTGGTTCTGAATCGCGGTGGTGATCAGTCCGCTTTCGAAGTTGACGTCCTGGTCCGCGTCCGGCTCCTCGCAGCCGTCGGCCTCGTTGCCGTGTGAGTAGGCGCTGGCGAGCCTCTGGTTCATCCGCGGCGCCCAGCTCGCCCTCGGCGTCGACGACATCGGGCCCGTGTGCCACAAATATGTAATCGTGTCCGCACACGACCAGGAATGGTCCAGCTTCATGTACACGTGAGCCGTCCGGATGTGCTTACCGCCAATCGCGGACAGCGGAAAGTCGAAGTAGGAACGGTAGCGAACGCCGGTATCCGGGTTCAGCCCGACTCGGGCCACCGCGATGTCCCCGTTGCTGGAGTTGTTGTGTGTGGCGTAGGACCATCGTGACTTCCCCGTCGACCACGGCGGGTCCACAAAGACCGGAAAGACGGCCCGCTCTCCCGTGAGCATGTCCTCGTCCGGCCGCAAGACCAGCCCACCATCATGAGTGACGTCGACATCGACCGGCGCCGTCAAAGCTGCATCACCGGGACCGGTCGGCGACGATTCCGTGGCAGCTCCAAGCGCGCCGGCAGCTCGTGAGGTCGGCTGCCCGGACGGCTGCGTCGAATCCCACATCACCGCAGGTGTCGCCTCCGCGAGCACCACATCGCCCGCCAATGCCCGCAGCCCACCGTCGGGCGACGGTACTACCCGCACGTCACCGCCCACGTTGAACCGGACCTGCCGCAACGCGGGGTTCCCCGCGGCCTGCTCAGTCTTGATCGCCAGCACGTGGGTGAATCCGGTCCGGGTGGCACGCACCACCAGGTCCACTCCGGGCAGGACCTCCGGGTAGGTGGCGATCTCCGCGGACACCACAGGCGCCGGCAACGGAGCCGGCCATGAAAGAGTGAACACTCTCCCAGCCCGGGCCATGGTCACCAACGGTCCCCCACCGCCGTCCGAAATCCGAACGTCAGCGGTTGAAACCGCTGGCCGCCACAACCCGTCGCCGCCCCGGCCCAGCGTGAGATCAATTGGCGCCCACGACCCGTCTGCACGCCGGGCCCGCTGCGGCACCACCGCCGCCTCCAGCTCGAACCCGCCGTCAGGCTTTGCCACGATCTGCGTGAACTCCGACCGCCCCGATTCGACTTCAACCCGCTGACCCGACTGTCGAGCCAACGTGGTCGCCGACGCCTCGTTCGGAGCCACCAAGGGCCCTCCCCGAGGAGTCTGCACAGGAAAGGGTGCCGCCATCGCCGCCGACACGGGCACGAACACCAGTCCCGCCGCGATCACACCCGCAAGACAACTCGCCACCAGGCCACGTCCAGCCCCCGTGCGGGCATGCCACGACTCCGGCACCCAACCAGCAACCACCACAACCCCCCGTGACCGGCAGATGACAGCTCGGGACTCTATAGCCCACCAAGATCACGTGTAAAGAGTCGTCACTGTCGGTAATCGCAAACCGGGCATGGGTTGACTACTCGTACTATCAACGGGTACGCACTGTGCAAGATCGATCCCACATGTTGTCCATCAACGCGTTGATCTTCTATCCATGGCTTACCCATGGACGTCGTCGGCGTGCGCCGCGTCTTCATCGAACACGGCCCCGACTAAACACTGGCCGTCGACGTCGTAACGGCCGTGGGACTCCGCGCTGTGGCCCGTTCACGGCCTGAAGCAGTGGCAACGGCACGGTAGACCCGCGTGACTGCCCGAACCAGCCACCATCCCGGCGACATCAGCCGCGAGCGAGACTTCCCCTGCCCCCGGTGCTCCCATGCCGGGAGCGACCTGCAGGTCCTAGCCCAGACGATCGACCTGCTCGACGGGGTGGAGTAGGCCGCGGCTCGCGATGCCCGTCCGGGCAGCCTGGCTAGCCGATCCGGCGCGTGGCACCGCCACCATCGCGACCCGTCCTACCTGTACCGGGGAGGACGCCTGCTCGCCGTGCGACACGCCGTCGACCGCTGGACAGCTGACCCTGCCAGAAGCCTGACCGTAGACCACACCGCAGCCGATGTCCTCAACACCAGCCAACGCCGCCACCAGCACGGGCGACGGATCCCTCAGGTCATAGCAACGGTCATGACGATGCTTCTGCTCATCGCCGGTGGCGCAGCGGTGGCCGCCATCAGAGCTGCCGCCGAGCCAGACCAACAGCACGCCCTGGCTTTCTCCCGCAAGCTTGCCGCTCAAAGCCGAGCCATTAGTACGACGAGTCCGCTTGGATCCAGGCGACTGGCGGCGACGTTTCACATCGCAAAGACACAAGAAGCAGCTGATGCAATAGGTGCATTCCCATCTGGCTACAGACACGTACTTCCCCATGCCAATCTGGTAGCCGCCATGGCGTTCAGGCATGACGATTAACTTCTCGCCACTGCGAGCAACAACAAACGGTGCGACTCTGGAACCCCACCAACAGCAAACCCATCGGATCCCCACTCACCGGCCACACCGACGACGTGAACGCGGTCGTGTTCAGCCCCGACGCCCAACGCCTCGCCACTACAAGCAACGACAAGACGGTGCGGCTCTGGAGTCCAGAACTCCACGTCGACCCGGTCCGGAGCCTGTGCGAACAGGCCGGGGAAATCAGCCACCAGGAGTGGGCCTCCTACGCCGCCGGAGAACTATTCGTCGGCATATGCTCGTAGCATCGGTGGGGTACATCTTTATGCCCGGCCTACCCTCGATTACTCGCGCCTGACGTCGGTTCGTCCGATCCGGCAGTCTGATCGAATTTGTACCGGGCGCGGCGGCCCTGCCACGACAGCGATGGCCATCGCAGGTCGGCGCGGTGGCCGAGCAGCCGAGATCGACTGATCGGCCAGGTACAAGTTGGCTGGTGACAGGCACATGACCAAGGCAGAGTCAGGCGGCGTCACCTACGGCTTCTCAGGGTCCCAACGGCAGCGTTAGCCAGGTGAGATGTGCCGAGTCCAGCCACCCGCCTATAGATCTGAGGCACCTCTGCCTGTTGAGCTGGATGGACCCGCCGTGATGAGCCGCATCGCTCGCTGGACCGCCGCCCTGCTCCCCCGGTCGCTGACTGTCGGCGGCCAGTAGATACTGGCTCTGGCACGAAGTTGGGATGCCGTTGGTGATCTTGGTGTCAGTCGTCAGTCGGTGTGTGGAAGAGTTCTTGCAGACGGCTTCGGGGTCGTCGGCGTTGGTTGGGCCGGTGTTGGGTGAGTCGGACAATGTTGGTGCCGGCGGCGGTGAGGACGTGTTGGACGTGGGTCTTTGCGAGCCCGCGGTACCGGCAGTGGCGCAGGCCGTGCGCGTGGACGGTTTCCGAGACGGTGGCCTCGCACCCGGCGCGTAGGGCGTAGCGGCGTTTCCACTCGGGGGTCTGCTGCACCGCGCGGGCCCGGGTCTGGATCTTCTGCAGCGGCTCGGGCAGTAGGAGCAGGTGTCGGCCTTTGCCGTCAACGTTGCCGGTGCATTGCAGCCGGGCGGTGCAGGCGCGGCAGTCCGCCCGCCGGAACAATACCGACAGGCGTGGTTTGCCATCCGCCACCGTGGGTTTCCACCGCGGACTGACCGTTCCTTGCGGGCACGTCATGGTTTCGGCCTGCCAGTCGACGTGGAAGTCTTCCTTGGCGAAGCCGGGCCGTTCGTCAGCACGCGGGTCCTGGCGGACCGGCCCGACAACGGTTATCGCGTACGCGGTCGAGGCCCGGTGAATCGTTTCGGGTGTGACGTAGCCGCTGTCGAGGTAGTGATCCGCCGGCGTGATGCGCTGCTCGGCCAGCGCGGTGTGGATCGCCTCGACGACGTTGACGTCCTGTTCCGGGGCCGGGGTTGTCACGACGTGCACGATGAGGTTCGGTCGCTCCTGGTCACAGGTTTCGGTCTGGTGGTCCTTGTAGCCGACCCATTCGACCTTGCCCGGCTTGTGACTGAACCGCGCCTGCGGATCATGCGGCGACACGACCTCCACCCGAGACCACGGCACTCGAGCGGGCTCCGCATCATCATCGGTCGTCGTGCCCCTGGAACGCCGCCGCGTGGTGCCCTCCCGGCTCTTGCGAGCTCGGGACAGCTTCGCCTCCCGCCACCGCAACTGCCCGGACTCGTCATACCAGTACTGCTGGACCCAGACCCGACGCAATACCTCGACGGCGCCCACACGCGGACCACCTGTGGGCGCCGCCCGGCCGTAGACAGCCCGCAGTAAGGCGATGCCGTCAGCGCCGACCTGCTCCACGTACTGCCGCACCGCAGCCGCACCAGTCGGCTGGCGCTCGTGACGCGCCGCCCGGCCGTACCGTTCGGCCCAGTCCGGCGCCATGACCCCGGCCAGCCACACCTCGTCCAGCTTGGCCAGTGCCTCCAACGCGGCACGCATCGTTTCCGCGACCAACTCCACTCGACTGAGCCGGCGAACCGCAGCGAGCACATGCGTGGAGTCGGTGCGCTGCCGGCCGCGAGCCCGCACCAGTCCCGCCTCCGCAAGCCGATCCACCATCACCGCGAGAAGCCGATCAGCACGGTCGCCCTCGGCAAGCCGGTCCCGGAACTCACTGAGCACCGAATGATCGAACCCAGGCTCGGTCAACTCCATCCCCAACGCGTACTTCCAGTCGATGCGACACGACACCGCCCGAGCCGCCTGCCGATCGGTCAGGTCCTCCGCGTACTGCAGCACCGACACCAACGCCAACCGGGCCGGCGACACCCCACGCCGGCCATCGACCGGAAACCAGTCGCTGAAATCGTCGTCGACGAACAAGTCCTGCAACCGGTCCCTCATCAACATCGCCGGTGTACCCTTCGGGCTCGCCGCCCACGCCACCCGCGCCGTCTCCACCGGAACAACCGAACCCGAACCACGACCTATCGACATCCCGCTACTTCATCACCGAGGTGCCGTCGCCTCGATCAGCGACGCGCCCAGACCGATCACGCAATCAAGATCGCCAACAGCATCCAAAATGTGTGCCAGAGCCACGATTGAGGCGGCGTTGACAACCGCAACACGTTGACCCCAGACGGACAGCGGAGTAGCGCCCCAACGAGCCGCCGCGAGATCGAGACCGAGCGGGGCCGGCCCTGGACCGCAGCCGAGCAGACCCACTGGCGCCGTTGCGTTATCGGATCGGCGGACGCGTCGGACCTGTGCCCGGGTCCGGGGTCAGATCCCTTGGGCGAGTTCGGTGAACGCAGCGGCGACCCGCAGAGCGGGCGGGGCGTCGACGGCGAGTTCGTAGTGTCCGCGGCGCAGGTTCTGCATGAACGCGTGCCCGCCGATGATCACCTGTGCTGTCTTGTCCGTTCGCAGGCCCCGCATCGGTCTCAACCGGTGCTTGAGCTGGCTGTGATCCGCTTCTATCGGATTATTGGCATACTGCTCGACGCGGTGCCACGCGGACGGAATCAGCTCGTCGAGCACGCCGGGGTAGACAGCGGCGGCATCGGTGACTACCTCTGCGGGTGTCGCCTTCAACGCCGATAGCGCCCGGCGGAAGAACCGCCGGGCCGCGCCGGCGTCTCGGCGGGCCGAAACCAGCACGTCGATGACCTGCCCCGCCTGGTCGACCGCCCGGTACACATACCGCCACACACCGTTGACCTTGACGTACGTCTCGTCAACGTGCCACCTGTCACCTGGGGAGTGCTGGCAGAAGCGGGCGGCGTCGACCAGCAGCGGCGTGAACCGCTGCACCCAGCGGTAGACGGTGACATGATCAACCTCCACGCCACGTTCACCCAACAGCTCCTCAACGTCGCGATAGGACAGGTTGAACCGCAGATACCAGCGCACCGCGACCACGATCACCTCCGGCGGGAACCGAAACCCGGCGAACGCCGACGTCGGGGACAGCCACGGGCGGGAGCGGGTCGATGACGTCACCGCTCAAGCCTGCCCCGATCTTGCCAACGCTCAACGCAACGGAGCCCCGCCATCTCGTATACGTGCCCGTCAGCGAGCTGGCAGGGTACAGAGTCGGCGACATCCTCGGCTTCACCGTCCAAGCCAACGACAAGGGCGCCTTCGCTCAACAAGTGGAGCAGGTCGAGGACGAGGCCGCCTAATTCACCGAAGCGCGATGCCCCGGGCGGTCCCGCCCGGGGCATCGCGCTGTACGCGCTTAGCGCTAACGAGCTCGTGCGCAATAGGACGGTCGGTGGCGTCGACCCGGCGTAAGCGATGATCTTCGGGTGTCGATCCGGTGGGCTCGTCGTGTGTTCAGTCATCCCGCGTTCACAGGGATCTCCTGCCCTTCCCCTCGTAGCGTGGAGGGCGCCGTTGCGTTGCGGCATCGTAAACGCGTCAGGCTCGTGCCGGAGGGGCGGTCAGATCGCCTGGGCGAGTTCGGCGAACGCTGCTGCGACCCGCAGAGCGGGTGGGGTGTCGATGGCGAGTTCGTAGTGGCCACGGCGGAGGTTCTGCATGAAGGCGTGTCCGGCGATGATCACCTGTGTTGTCTGGTCCGTTCGTAGCCCGCGCATCGGTCTCAACCGGTGCTTCAACTGGCTGTGATCAGCTTCGACCGGATTGTTCGCGTACCGCTCGACGTGGCGCCACGCGGACGGAATCAGCTCGTCGAGCACGGCAGGGTAGACCGAGGCGGCGTCGGTGACGATCTCGTTGGGTGTCACCTTCAACGTCGACAGCGCCCGCTGAACGAACCGCCGGGCGGCGCCAGCGTCACGGCGAGCCGATACCAGCACGTCGATGACTTGCCCGTACTGGTCTGCCGCCCGATACACGACCGGTTGAATCCGCCGAATACTGCTCGGCCGACTTCGCTCGAGCCTGCGCCCGCTGGAAGGTACGCCAGTCGATGGGCCGCGTCGGGTCGTGCTTCGACAACGCCGTCGCCGAGGCCACCTTCTCCACCATCAAGGTCGAGTACGTCCACCGCCGCCACTTCCACACCCGCACCGAGGCCCGCCTGAAAATCGCCACCTGGATCACCGACTTCTACAACCGGCGCCGTCGGCACTCCGTCTGCGACTGGCGATCCCCCATCGACTACGAACGATCAGAGACCCGCGCCCTGGAGGCCCAGGCCGCATAACGACGCCCTCCACGATTCCAGGGGATTGACATCCGTGTCAGCGCGGAGTGTCTGGCGAATGCCGGCGCCGGCTCCGGTCCACGCCGAGGCACGCGACGACCGCAATGGCGCGTTCGTCCAGGAACAACTGAAAGTGGTACGACGGGCCCTCGGTCTCGACTCCGCCGACGCGGACCAGGTCATCACCTCTCGCACGCAGGTCTGCCACCGCCTCGGCGAACCCAACCGTTCCAATTCCACGCTCGAGTGTGTGGCGCTCACGCAGGGCATAGGTCGCCGCGAGTTTCGAGGCCGGCTGCACGTTCTCGGTGACCCAGAACCGGCCACCGGCCAGGACCGCCTCCCGGCAGGCATCCCGCACCCCACCATCGCGCCGCAGGATGCGGGCAAGATGTACACGCTCCACCCGCGCAATGTACATCAGCAAGATGGTGACCCGAGTCATCTGCAACGTCCCAGTCGGAGCACGTCGCGCTTCGTGACCGGCGTCCCCGGCCGGTGGAGGAAGGTCGGTCGCCGGTCGGCCGACGAGGTCTGTCAACTTCGAGCCGCTCATGACCAGTTGCGCCGGGGGCATACCGAACTGGTCGAACCGCTGGTCGAGCAGGCCCTTGCTACCGGTGCGCAACTGGCGAGTGAGGACGGCTACATCACCCGATCGACCGTATGGTTTATGGCTCACCCCATGGAGTCGGACCTGTCTCGAAGTTACGATCCAAAGTGCTCCGGACGGACCGCAATCGACCCATTCGGAGGCAGCCTTGCGGACCGCGTTGCGTTGGCTGGTCACAGTGTCCACCGCCACCGCTGTCTTTGGCGCCCTCTGGTGGCTCTTCCGGACCAGATTCGACCTTGACAACCAATCCGCGATCGGTGTGGCGACGGTCGGTGTTGGGTTTGTCTTGACCTCCCTGGGCTGGTGGGCGGGAAACCCTAGGAACGCAGCACACCGTAACGATCCCCCGGCGGCCACCGCGAAGACGGACGACGATGCGCCAGCCGCCTGGAACGTCCCGGCACGAAATTCGCACTTCACGGGACGTGCTCGAGAGCTGGACCGGCTGGCTGCCCTAGGGCGTGCCGCAACCCACAGCCTGACCGGCATCGGTGGGGTTGGAAAGACACAATTGGCGCTGGAGCACGTATGGCGCCATGCCGCGCACTACCGAATCGCCTGCTGGATCGCCGCTCAGACTCCGGACACAGTCGAGTCGCAACTGGCCGACCTGGCCTTGGACCTCGGTCTCGTGCCGCAGACTGCGACCACGGCGGTGGGCGTACGCCGTTTGCGCGACTTCCTGAGCCGCACCGCCGGGTGGATCCTTGTCTTCGACAACGCGGAAAGCACCGGCCCGATCTGGCCGCTGATACCCGACGGACCCGGCGAGGTCATAATCACCTCGCGGCACGGCGACTTCGTCCAGTTGACGCCCACCCTCACTCTCGAACTCATGGCGCGCCGAGACTCAATCGCCCTGATCCGAAAGGCACTGCCTGACCTCCCAGTCGAGTCCGCCGACGCACTCGCGGACGCACTCGGCGACCTCCCGCTGGCACTGACCCAGGCCGTCGGATACCTCACGCAAACCGGTGTCTCGCTGCCGGAGTACCTGCGCCTGCTGGCGAGCCGTCCCGCCTTCGCACTTGAGGCCGGCCCGACGGGTGCGTACCCCCGGTCCCTCAACGCTGCCATCTCGCTGACTCTCGATCAGCTGGCGACACGTCATCCGGCGGCGTTGCGCCTGCTCCGCGTGCTCGCCCTCCTCGCCCCGGAACCGATCCCCTCGTCCTGGCTGGTCGAAGCGGCTGCGACGAGCAAGGCAGACGAAGTCGCTTCCGCAAAGACGGGTGAGGCTCTCCTGCCGGACGGCGCGGGCGAGACGGCGCGCGCTCTCGCAGTCCTCGTCAACTACGGCATCCTCGGCGTCGCCGGAAACACGGTGCAACTGCATCGCCTCACCGGCGCCGTGGTGGCCGACTCGGTGCCGCCCTCGGCACATGATTCCTACCGCTGCGCGAGCCACGCCCTGCTGGCCGCGGCAGTCCGGACCGACGCGAGCGATCCGAACGGGTGGGGGGCGTATCGCGCCCTTCGCCCCCATGTGGAGGTCGCCGAGCCGTTCACGTCCGTGCATCCGGTCGCCTGGCGGCTCGTCTATCGGTTCACCGAGTTCCTGTTCTACTCCGGGGACTTGAACGGCTGCCTAGCCTTCGCCCGGGCGGCCACGGAACAGGGCCGCCGAGTCCTTGGCGAGGAACATCCCGATTGGCTCAGGGTAGCGAAGTTTCTAGGGTACATCCTCATTATCGACGGTCAGGTAGCCGAGGCGCGCGAGCTGACCAAGCGCATCGCCCAGCTCTCTTCAGCTACTTGTGGCTCGGAGTCGCGCGACACGCTCGACGCCCAGAGCCTGCTCGCGGGCAGCCTCCGCGCCGCCGGTGAGTTCGAGCAGGCTTGCCGGATCGAGGAGGACGTGGTGGCGACGGCACGGCGGGTGCTCGGCGAGGACGATCCGACGACCCTGGCCCTCCGACACAACCTCGGGGTGGCGCTACGGAACGTGGGACGGTTCGAAGAGGCGCTCCGGCTCAACCTCGACACGTACCGGCGACGCGTGGTGGCGATCGGTACAAGTCACGCCGAGACTTTGAGAACCCGCAGCTGCGTTTCCATCAGTCAGCGGGAATCTGGCGACTACACCGGGGCCGTCCGTCATCAGGAGCAGACCTATCGCCAGCACGTCCGGGTATTTGGGGACCAGCATCCGGAGTCCATACTGGCGGCCCGCCATCTAGCTGTTTGTATGCGCCGGGCTGGCGACTACGCCGGCGCGCTGAGGGTGAGCCGCGCTGCTGTGGAACGATCGCGCCTGGTGTATGGAGAAGACCATCCGCAGTCCATCTACATCGCCGTCGCTCACGCCGCTGACCTGCGCTTCGCTGGATCGCCGCACGCGGCGTACGAACTGACGGCAGCCCTGCTCAAGCAGTACACGCGACGGTACGGCGCTGCTCATCCCAACACCCATTGCTTACGGTCGAATTTAGGCGCGATCCTGCGCGGTCGGGGCGACGTGGGGTCAGCGCTGCGGTACGCGACCGCAGCGTACGACGGCTTAGCCGAGTCGCCTGGGGAGCACCACCCGTACACTCTGCTCGCTGCCGTCGAACTCGCGAACGCCTACAACGCTGCGGGTGACTTGCGGGCGGCCAGAGAGTTCGGTGCGACTGTCCACGACGGCCTGACTCGCCGCCTCGGCACCGGTCACCCGGTGGTCTTGGGGTTCGCCGCTAACGTCGCCTTGGACGCGTACCACTGCCGCGAACGGCCGACACTCGATGAGCATAGGATGGCGGTCCATGCGTTCGCCTCGGCAGTGGGTGTCAAGCACCCCATGGTCAGCTCGCTCGGCGGGCGCGAGCGATTCAGCCAGGACATCGAGATCTTTCCCTGGTGACCGAAAATAGCGTCATTCGAAGGTGCCGTTGCGGTCGGTCCCGATGCTGCGGGTGCCGAAAATCCGGCCTCGATAAAACACCAGCTCACAGACCGTGCGACGAGTTTTCGCACGGCACAAGGATCACAGGACACTCAACCGGAACGTACCCTTTCAGGCCCCAACGATCATCACTACGCGAACACGCCGACGCGATCAAAATTAGGCAACAGGGTCGTACAGGTACAGCGGCGCGATGCCTTAAACCAGATGTCTCGGCGGCTCTGCTCTCTTGACGACCCTCGATAGGCTGTGAGTCATGCAGGTAGTGCACGGCGTTCGGAGGGGTTATCGGTTCGTACGGGGAGGGTTAATGATGGATGAGCCAGACACGGCACTGTTGGTAGCACTTGCTGAATACGAATTCCTGAGAGAGTCAAGTCGCACGGCACTCGAACACGGAACGTCGAGATTCCACTTCTACATGATCGTGTCCTCAGGTGCCGCCGCCGTAGCCACTGCGGTGATCACCGCTGGGCATGACCTGGACGATACTGCGACAACCATTCTGGCGACTCTCGGCGTGGTGGTCTTGATACTGGGCGCGTCGATCTTCGCCAAGCAGACCGAGTACCACACCCGACTGCGGCGATACAGCGTCGCTCAGAACTTGGTTCGAACGTTCCTTGCCCGGCGAGCCCCTGAGGTGGCGCCATACCTGTTGCTGCGAACGCTGGACGCCGACGGTAGTCCCCACATGCCTCATGTTCCGAGAACTCGACTGTGGATCTACGACGCCGCCAGCATGACTGGCGTAGTCGGTATGATCAACAGCTTGCTAACGGGTGGCGCCGTCGCGGCTTTAACCTGGCACTCAGGCGGCGCGAGATGGTTTGTCATCGCCTCGGCGACGACTGCGTTGGCGCTGGCGGTGTCCGGGCACGTGGCTTATGCCCGGGTGGTGGTGGCCGCTGCGGACAGGCGAATCGCAGAGGTAATAGCTGAGCGGTTTCCGGCTACCGCTCCGCAACCATCTCGCGGTGCTGACACCGGGATGGATCGCGTGACCGAGGTCCAGCAAAGCTGAGCAGATCCAACTGCCCCGCATCTGGCGGCGGCCAGCTAGGTGTACTGCCCAGGGAGGTTGGTCGAGATTGTGTGACGACACGATCTGATGTCGTAGGTAGGTGAAGGCCTCCGGTTGTGGAGTGGAGCTGTCTAGGAACCGCTCCGCCAACCAGGAGGCCTTCGTGTCCCACGCTAACGCTGCCTTGACCCCGCGCGCACGTCTGCGTCTG
>NZ_JADPUN010000054.1 GCF_015690345.1 Plantactinospora alkalitolerans
GTCCAGCGCCGCCCGGGTCGCACCGAAGGCGGCGAGGTCGGCGGCGCCGTGGGTCAGGTCCACGGCGTCGGCGGCGAGGGCGCCCCGCAACGGCGCCACCCGGGCGGCGGTGCGCCGGGTCAACGCCGTCGCCAGCGCCGGAAGGGCCACGGCGGCCAGCAACAGCCCGCCGGCCACGACCAGCCCGGCGACGGGTGCGACGGCGGACGCGCCGACCACGGCGAGCAGGCCCACGACGGTGGCCGCGACCCCGGGGACCAGCACTCTGAGCAGCAGGTCCTGCACCGCCTCCACGTCCGAGACGAGCCGGCTGAGGACGTCGCCGGAGCGTTCCCCACCGCCCCTGCGGGCCGCCAGGGCGGCGAAGACCCGGGCCCGGACCTCGGTGACGACGCGCAGGGTGGCGTCATGGCCGGCCAACCGCTCGGTGTAGCGCAGCACCCCCCGGCCGATCGCCAGAGCCCGTACCGCGACGATCGCGACGGTGAGCGCGTCGAGGGGCGGCCGCCCCGCCGCGGTGATCAGCAGCCAGGTCGCGGTCGCCATCAGGACGAGCCCGGCGAGTTCGGTGCCGGCCGCGAGCAGGCCGGCGCCGAGCAGCCGACCGAGGTACGGCCGGCTCAGTCGCCATATCGCGCGCTCGGCGGACAGCCTCACACCGTCACCTCCCGGGACGTACCGGCGTCGGCAGGCGGGCCGGACAGGGTCGGCGTCGCTTCGCTGACCCGCCCGTCCTCGACCCGCAGCACCCGGTCCGCCTCGGTCAGCAGCGCCGGCCGGTGCGCCACGAGCAGCGCGGTACGGCCGGCGACGAGCCGCCGGGTGCCGGCGAGGACGGCGGCCTCCGAGTCGCCGTCGAGCCGGGCCGTGGGCTCGTCGAGCAGTACGAGCGGGGCGTCCCGGAGGAAGGCCCGGGCCAGCGCCACCCGCTGGCGTTGCCCGCTGGACAGGCCGTGGCCCCGTTCGCCGAGCCGGGTGTCGAGGCCCTCCGGCAGCGCGGCGACGACCTCGGCCAGTCCGGCGTCCCGCACCGCCGTCCGTACCGACTCCGGCGTCGCCTCCGGTGCGCCGAGCCGGATGTTCTCGGCCAGGGACGTGCCGAACAGATGCGCCCGCTGCGGCACCCAGGCCAGTTCCCGGCGCCAGTCGTCGAGGTCCACCTCGGCGAGGTCGATGCCGTCCACGGTGATCCGGCCGCTGGTCGGTGTGACGAAGCCGAGCAGCAGGTGGAGCAGGGTGCTCTTGCCGGCACCGCTGGGGCCGACGATGGCGATCCGCTCACCGGGCCGGATGGTGAGCCAGACGTCCCGCAGCGCGGTGGTGCGCTCGTACGCGACGGTGACCGATTCGAACCGGATCTCACCCGGCAACCGGATCTTCCGTGGCCGGGCCGCGTCCGGATCGGGCCGGACGGTCGCCGGTGGGGGATCCAGCAGGGTGAGCGCCTCGTCGAGTGCCGTCAGTCCCTCCTGGCTGGCGTGGAACTGGCTGCCGGCGGCACGCAGCGGCAGGAAGGCCTCCGGAGCGAGCAGGAGCACCAGCAGCGCCGTCTGGAGGGCGAGCCCGCCGCCGAGCAGCCGGAGGCCGATCGGCACCGCGACCAGCGCCACCGAGAGGGTGGCGACCAGTTCCAGCACCAGCGCGGAGAGGAACGCGATCCGCAGCGTCTTCATTGTCGCCAGTCGATGCTGGTCCGCCATCTGCCGGACCACGCCCACCTGACCGCGCGCCCGCCCGAACACCCGCAGGGTGGGCAGGCCGGTAACCATGTCCAGGAAGTGGCCGCCGAGCAGCGTCAGCCGGCGCCACTGCCGTTCCGTCGCGGCCTGCGCCTGCCAGCCCAGCAGCGCGCCGAAGACCGGGATCAGCGGCAGCGTGAGCGCGATGATCACGGCTGAACTCCAGTCGGCGAACGCCAGCCGGGCGAGTACGGCCAGCGGCACCGTGAGACTCAGCACGAGCTGGGGCAGATAGCCGGTGAAGTACGCGTCGAGGGCGTCGAGCCCACGGCCGGCCAGGGTGGCGAGCTGGCCGGCACGCTGACCGGACAGCCAGCCCGGTCCGCGCCGGCCGACGGCGTCGAGCAGGTCGGCGCGGAGGGCGGCCTTGACCGTCGAGGCGGCCCGCGCCGCCACCGTTCCCTGGGCCCAGACCAGTGCCGCCCGGCCGGCGACGCTGGCCACGAAACCCGCCAGTGCCGCCCGGTCCAGGCGCCCGCCCGCCGCCGAGGCCAGCACCATGGCGAGCGTGGTGGCCTGGACGAGGACCAGTCCGGCGGCGGCCACGCCCAGGAGGCCGAGGGCGGCCAGCGGGCGCCGTGCACCGGGTACCCGGTGCAGCAGCCGCGGATCGAACGGGCGGCGACGACTCACCAGTACACCGGCGTCCTGGCGTCGAGCCGGCCACGGAAGATCCACCAGGAGACCAGTTGGAAGCCGAGTAGTGCCGGGAGCAGTGGCACGATCAGCCAGCTCAACAGCCGCAGGGTGGGCTCGCTGGCCGCCGCCGCGCCCACCGTCAGGCTGGCCGCCGGATCGACGCTGGAGACCAGGGCGTACGGCCAGGTCGTCGCGCCGATCAGCAGCACCGGGGCGGCCAGCGCCAGCGACGTGGCGACGAACGCGAGTCCGGGCCGCTGCCGGTCGAACGCGCGCCGGGCGAGGAGCAGGGCCAGCCCGAGTACGACTGGCAGCAGGACACCGGCGACCGGCTGCCGCACGGTGTCGCGTACCCGTTCGGAGAGCAGGCCCAGCGCGGTGGTGGCGGCGATCGCGGCCAGGGCGGGGAGGACCAGCCGGCGGCCGATCCCGGCGAGCTGGCGTCCGGAGTCCCCGGGCAGCCGGAGCGCCAGGAAGGCGGCACCGTGTACGGCGACCAGCGCGACCAGGAGCAGCCCGCCCGCCACGGTGAACGGGGTGAAGACCCGGCCGGGCCCGTCGACGTGCCCGTCGGCGGCGACCGGTACGCCCTGGAGCAGCCCGGCGAGGACGATTCCCCAGCCGCCGGCGGAGAGAAGGCTCCCGGCCACCACGGCGCGATCCCACCGGCGCCGCCATCGGGGGCCGGACGGGCGGCTGCGCAGCGGTACGGCGACGATCACCACGACCACGCCGCCGAGCGCGAGCAGTACGGCCGGATAGAGGCCGGAGAGCAGTTCTCCCTCCAGCATCGGAAAGGCGCCGAACAGGATGCCGACGGCGGCCACCAGCCAGACCTCGTTGCCGAGGAAGTAGGGGCCGAGCGCGGTGAGGTCGGCCCGGCGGCGGTCCGACAGTTCGGCGTCGGATCGTTCCCGTCCGCCGTCGGAGGGTTCCCGTGCGCCGTCGGATCGTTTCCGGTCGGGGCGGGCGAGCAGCATGCCGACGCCGTAGTCGTAGCCGCCGAGCACCAGGTAGGTGGCGAAGAAGAGGCCGAGCAGGACGTACCAGGCGGTGTGCACGGATCTACCTCCTCACGCGTGGACCGGTACGGGGGCGGGCTCGGACTGCTCGGCCGGTGGCGGCTCGGGCGGGCGGCCCAGGGCGAGGTCTCCGGCGCCCCGCGCGGCGTGCCGGGCCATCAACGTCCAGTTGACGACGGCGAGGGTGCCGAGCAGGAGCGTGAAACCGACGTACGAGCTGAGCAGCGTACCGCCGCCGACCGGGCTGACCGCGTCGGAGACCGGCAACAGACCGTAGACCGCCCAGGGCTGCCGGCCCACCTCCCGGACCAGCCAGCCGGAAATCAGCGCGACGAACGGCAGTGGGGTGCTCAGCAGCACCAGGTAGAGCGGGAAGCGTAGCCGGATGATCCAGTCGCGGTAGAAGAGTGGAAGCAGGAAGATCCCCCAGGAAAGTACGAAGGCGATCATCATCATCAGCTCCAGCGGCACGCCGGTCCACTCCGGCGGGGTGTAGTCGCCGGGACCGAACTGGCCGGTCCACCGTTCGAGCAGTCCGGCCTCGGCGACGTCCGCGCCGAACTTGGTGGGTTGCACCGCGCCGACCGCACCGAACTGTGGAAAGCCGGAGCCCATCGTGAGCGTGGTGCCCAGTAGGCCGGCGACCAGGCCGAGCCGCAGTGACGTACGGAACAGGGCGTGGTCGACGGTGCGCCGGATCAGGTGCCAGGAACTCACCCCGGCCATCAGCAGTCCACCCGCCATCAGGGCGGCCCCGAGCACGTGCGGAAGGGCGAAACTGAGGGTGGGGTTGGCCAGCAGCGCGGAGAAGTCGGTCAGGTGGGCGACGCCGTCGCGTATCTCGTAGCCGACCGGGTTCTGCAACCAGGAGTTCGCCACCATCACCCAGTACGCCGAGGCGTACGCGGTGATCGCCACGCCCCACAGCAGGGCGAGGTGTAGGCCCCGACCCAGTCGGTGCCAGCCGAAGATCCACATGCCGAGGAAGGTCGACTCCAGGAAGAACGCGACGAGGGTCTCGATCGCCAGTGGGGCGCCGAAGACGTTGCCGACGTAGCGGGAGAGTCCGCTCCAGTTCAGCCCGAACTGGAACTCCATCACGAGGCCGGTGGCGATGCCCAGGACGTAGTTGATGACGTAGAGCGTGCCCCAGAAGCGGGTGAGTCGCTCGTACCCGGGTTTCCTGGTGAGGTATCCGGCGGTCTGGAGGCAGACGAGCAGGGTGACCAGGCCCAGCGTCACGGCGACGAAGAGGAAGTGGATCGACGCCGTGCTGGCGAACTGTAGACGGGCGATCAGAAGCGGATCCATGGCAACCCTTCGGCGTCGGCATCGCTTTCGTGGGCAGCCTATGTGTAGGCGATCTACCTATGCATACAGCGCGCGAAGTATCCTTTCGTACTGCTTTGGCAGTAGCTCCATACTACTACGAGTCGTAGTAGAGCTGGGAACCTCAGCGCAGGAAGAGTGACACCGGCAGGCTGACCAGGGCAGTCGCCAGCGACAGCGCGGCGACGCTGCGCAGCCGGTTCGGCCGCTCCGCCACCGCCAGCAGCCGGGCCACCCGGGCGTCGAGTTCGCCGTCGGCGGCACCGAGCGCACCGGTCGGCGTGACCCGGGAACCGGCGCTGGCGAACCGCAGCAGCGCGGCCGCGAGCGGGGCGTCGGCATGCAGGCGTCGAGCCTTGTCGTCCGCCCGCATCTCCACCAGCAGTGCGACCGCCTCGTGCGCCGTACGCACCCAACGCACCCCCGGCAACGCCCGGCAGAGCGCGGTGAACGGCAGCAGCACCAGGTCGTGCCGCTCGTCGGCGTGCGCCCGCTCGTGACTCAGCACCGCCGCGAGCTGCGGCCGGTCGAGCAGGCTCAGGGTGCCGGCGCTGACCACCACCTGCGGACGTACCCCGGGCAGGCAGTAGGCGGCGGCGCTGGGATGGTCGAGCACCAGGGCACCGGGCGCGGCCGGATCGTCCCGGGCGACGAGGGTGAGCAGGTCGCGGTGCCGGCGCTGGGCACGCAGCGCACTGAGCAGGCTGCGGGCCGTGGACCAGAGCAGTACGACGGCCACGCCGAGACCGACGCCGACAAGTCCGAGGTGGGTCACCCCCATGCCCCGGGGCAGGGTGCCGCCGAACAGATCGCCGACGAGGGACCGCAGCGCCGAACCGGTGCTCTGCCCGTACGGAGCCAGCCCGATCGAGATCGGCAGGCCGATCGCGGAGAGCCCGAGGGCAAGGCCGACCGCCTGCCAGCAGATGATCGCCACCCGAGGGCTGTGCCAGGTCCACGCGGCGCCCAGCCGGCCCGTACCGGTGAGCACCCGCGCCGCCACGTAGCAGGCCAGGACGGCGATCGCGAAGGAAGAGGCGTAGGTCATGCCGTCACCTCGCCGCGCTCGGCGGGCCGTCGGCGGCCTCCTCGGCGAGGGCGGCGCGCAACACGTCGGCCTCGGTCCCGGTCACCGACCGGGCGAACCGGACCAGTGCCGCGTCCCGGCTGCCGGCCAGGTCAAGAGCGTCGAGCATCAGCCGGGCGATGTGCGCCTCCCGGCTGGCCGCCGGCCGGTACCGCCAGGCCCGGCCCGCCCGCTCGCGCTCGACCATGCCCTTGCCGGCCAGCCGGTCGAGCACGGTCATCACGGTGGTGTACGCCAGCTCGCGATTCCGGAGCCCCTCGGCCACCTCGCGCACCGTCACCCCGGAGCCGCCGCTCGCGCCCCGGTCCCAGAGCACGTCCATCACGGCACGTTCGAGATCACCGAGTCGCGTCACGCGGCAAGTCTACTACCCGTCGTCGTATACCTGGTTATGGCGACGGCTACGTTCGCGGTGAACCGGGCGGTGTGATCGAAGCGACAGTGACGCGAGCGTGTCGGAGCCGAGTCATGGAGTAGTCGTCCCGCTCGCGGCGCACGGTAACCTCTGTCTAATATTTCGCGGCGAAGGACGAGTGCGGCATGAAAAAAGTGGGGCCCGACGTCGAGGGACAACTGGTCGATCTCGACGACATCCCGCTGGCCCAGGTGCTGCTGCTAGACGAGGACGAGTCTGTCCTGGCCAACTCGATCCGGAGGGTCATCGATGCGGCCCAGCGGCATCCCCGGGACACCGTGGCGGCGTTCAACAACTACGTCTGACACGCCGCCCGCACAGCCAGACGGGGACGGTGCGAACGGTTCCGACACCGCGGTCGGCACGCCGGTTCGGCAGGTGCTGCTCAAAATCCACAGTCGATGCAACCTGGCCTGCGACTACTGCTACGTCTACCAGCACGTGGACCAGACCTGGCGGGACCGGCCCAGGACCATGTCCCGTGCGGTCGTCGACCTGGCGGCCAACCGGATCGGCGAACACGCGCGGCAGCATGGAGTCGACCGCGTCACGGTCATCCTGCACGGCGGCGAACCACTGCTGGCCGGTCGGGAGCTCGTCGGTCACGTCGCGCGGAGCGTCCGCGCGGCCGTTCCGGCCGGCACCGTGGTCGACCTGCGGGTGCAGACGAACGGGGTACTGCTGGACGAGACGTTCCTCGACCTGTTCGACCGGTACGACATCCGGGTCGGGGTCAGCCTGGACGGTCCGGAGGCGGCCAACGACCGACACCGCGTCTTCGCTGGTGGACAGGGCAGCCACCGGGCGGTCGCGGAGGCGTTGGAGCGGCTCAACCAGCACCACTACCGGCACCTCTACGGCGGGATCCTCTGCACGATCAACCTGGAGAACGACCCGCTCGACGTGTACCGGAGCCTGCTGGCGTTCGCACCGCCCCGGATGGACTTCCTGCTGCCGCACGGGAACTGGACGACACCACCACCCGGCCGGCGGACCGACAGCGCCGACACGCCGTACGCCGACTGGCTCGTTCCGGTCTTCGACGAGTGGTTCGCCAGCCGGCCGCAACGGACCGGAGTACGACTCTTCGAGTCGTTGATCGACCTGCTGCTCGGCGGGTCGAGCGGCAGCGAGGTGGTGGGGCTCAGCCCGAGCGACCTGATCACGGTGGAGACCGACGGCGCGATCGAACAGGGCGACGCGTTGAAGACGACCGAGGAGGGCATGGCGGCCACCGGCCTGCACGTCCGGTCGTCCACGTTCGACGAGGCGATCGCCCAGCCAGCCTTCCGGGCCCGCCAGTCCGGCCTGGCGGGACTCGCGGCCACCTGCCGGGCATGTCCGCTGGTCCAGGTCTGCGGAGGCGGTCTGTACGCCCACCGCTACCACGCCACGAACGGGTTCGACAATCCCTCGGTCTACTGCCCGGACCTGACCGCGCTGATCACCCACATCCGTGGCCGGCTGAACACGGAACTGGCCGTCCTGCGAGCGGTTCCTCAGGCTGGCTGACGGCTCAGAACTGCAGGAGGTCGATCTCGCACTCCGCCCGGTCCTTGGCCAGGATCGTCGCGGTGAGCGGATGCTCCCGGCCGATGCCACGGGTCGCCCGCGCGACCAGGTCGGCGCGGAAGTCCGCCAACCCGCCGAGGTCGTCCACCGCCGCCCGACTCGCCGCCAGGTTGCACCCGGCGGTCAACAGATCCGGATGCGTGTCCCGGAAGATGCCGGCCATTACGTCGTACGCCTCTCGCTCCAGTTCCAGCGCCGCCGCTGGATCGCCGAGGGCGAACCGGACGTTCGCGGCGATGACCAGGCACTGCAGGGTGTACGGGTGCGCGTCGCCCAGAGCGGCCCGCATCCCGTCGAGCGCGGCGTCGACCTCCCGGGTCGCGGTGTCCAACTCACCGTTGCGGCGCAGGTAGATGGCGAGGTTTCCGCGGAGGGCCAGCACGAACGGATGGCTCCGGGGAAGGACGTCCTGCTGCTTCTGGACGACGTTCCAGCCGAGCTCCAGTGCCTCCACCTGGTTGCCCAGTGCGGACAGGGTCAGCGCGAGGGTGTTGGCGCAGGCGAGCCGGTCCGGGTTGGTTGCCGAGCGGGTCGCCAGGTAGTTCGCGTGGGTGGTCCGGGCCAGGTTCAGTGCGGCGTCCAGCTGACCCAGCCGCCGGAGGGTGGCAGCGAGTTCGACCAGGGTACGCAGGGTCGACACGTGATGGTCGCCGTGCACCTCGCGGTGCCCGGCAACGGCCGCCTCCAGGATGCGCCGAGAGGCGCGTAGGTCACCGGAGAGCCGGAGTACCCGGCCATAGCTCGTCGCCGAGAACAGGGTGTCCGGGAAACGCTCGCCAAGCACCCGGCGACGATCCTGGTAGGCCTGCTCGTGCAGGCGTTGGGCATCCCGGTAGACGCCGAGGAGTTCCAGGGCAACGGCCAGGTTGTTCCTGGCCCGGAGGGTCCGGCGGTGTTCCGGACCGAACAGCTCGATCGACTGGCGCAGGCCCTCCGAGTTCAGATCGCGGGCCCGGGTGAAGCTACCCGCGCTCCACAGGTCGGCGGCGAGCCCGGCCACGGACAGCAGGGCGTACTCGTGCTGGACCCCCACGGTCCGAAGGAGCCCTTCATGGGCCTCCTCGCTCAGCCGCAGTGCCTCTTCGTACCTGGCCTGCGGGCGTAGGACGTTGGCGAGGAAGATCTTCCCGGCCAGTACTCTCAGGTCGTCCTCCGGGAACCTCTCCTCCCAGACGTCGAGTGCCGACCGCAGCAGTTCCGCGCTCGCGGCGAAGTCGCCCCGGCGGTAGAGGTACCGCCCGATGTCGAGAACGAGCTGGCGGACGCCGTCGTCAGTCGACGTGTACGCCTGGACGGGGACGACGTGCGGCCACAGCCCGGCGAAGGTCGGCCAATTGCCGGGCAGGTGGGGGTCGCCGGGATTGGCGGAGGCCAGGATCTGGTGCACGTGTCGCCGATGCCGCTCCGCGAGTTCGTCGGGCAGGCTCTGCTGGATCACCTCCGACATGAGCCGGTGCAGTTGGGCGCCGTGTGTCGGATCGAAGGTGGCGAGGGCGTAGCGCTGGGCCTGCTCGACCACGCCGGCGAAGTTGCTGTCGTCCCGCAGCGTCGTGTCCTCGCCGGCCACGATCTCGATCAGCCGTCGGCTGTAGAGCAGCGGGGCGGGGATCGGCTCCGGTCCGAAGAAGGCCAGTAGCTCCATGAGCCGAGCCCCCGCCGGTTTCTCGTCGCGGAGCCGGTCGAGGGAGAGCAGCCAGGTCGCCGGCCCGGCCCGTTCGTACCCTGCGGGCAGGTTCTCGCCGAGCAGCCGGGTCAACTGGCTGTCGAGCAGCGTGAGGTACCGGTCGACCGGCATCCTGGTCGCCGCGAGCCACGAACCCGCCTGTTCGACGGCGAGGGGCAGGTCACCGAGGCGCCGGGCGACCTGCTCGGCATCCTGCGGGGTCAGCGCCGGAATACGGAGCCGGAGCAGTTCGATGCTCTCGTTCCGGTCGAACGGGCCGACCTCGATGAGCTTCTCGTGGCTGTCCCAGCCCGGACCTCGCGAGGTGACCAGGACGTGCACCGCGCCGCCGGGCAGGACCCCGGCCAGATCTCCGGGATCTCCGGCGTTGTCGAAGACGAGCAACCATCGCCGGTCTGCGGGAGATCGCTCCAGGACGTCGAGCAGCAGCCTGATCCGGTCGTCGGTCGTCTCCGTGTCCGGTACCCGCAGTTCGTCGGCCAGGTCGACCAGGCCGGCCCGGGCCATGCTGGCCTGCGCCGCCGAGATCCACCACACGGCGTCGTAGTCGGCGGCGAAGCGGTGCGCGTACTCGGTGGCGATCTGGCTCTTGCCGACGCCCGCGATGCCGGTGAGGGTCAGCGGCGAGACCGGGCTCGGAGCGGACGACAGCTGGTCGCGGATCTGGGACAGCAGGTGGCGTCGGCCGGTGAAGCGGTTGTTGCGCAGCGGCAGCCGGGAGATCTGGGGCGGGGTGGGGAACCGTGGCGGGACGAGCCTTCCGGCGCCCTCGGGCTCGACGACCGGCCGGTTGAGCGTGGCCAGCAGGCCGGTGCGGGCACTCTCCGCCGGCATCCCGGACAACTCCAGCACCCCGAACCGTTCGAGCTCTTCCGGGGGCGGGGTGCCGTCCAGCGAGATGGTGAGCACGTTCGACCGGCCGCGTTCGGGTGCGGCCGTCGACCGCAGCACCCATTCCGTTATTTCCGTCGGCAGGTGGTACGAGGCGGAGAGCAGCACGGTGACCAGGTCGGCGGCCTCGGTCGGTGCCGGTTCGCCCGGTCCGCCCGGTCCCGGTTCCGTGACCTCCCGCAGGATCGTCGGCAGTCCGACCTCGGCCATCACCCCGGCGACCCACTCGGCCCAGATCCGGTCCCTGGCCGCGTAACTGACCAGCGCCCGGGTCATCGCCCGGGGACGCGTCCGCTCGAACCGGGTCAGCCAGTGCCGCCGGGTCCCCTCCTCCAGCGGCGTGAGCGGGCGTACGAGGTCACCGCCGACGACGGCGGCCAACCGTTCGTACGCGGCCAGCAGCGTTGTCGGCTGCCGGGCCCGGTCACCGAACACCGCCAGGATCTCCTCGTACGCGTAGAACAGCTTGTACGGGATCTCCACTTCGGCCCAGTACCGCGCCTGGTCGTCCGCGTTCAGGTGGTCGAGGAACGGCGCGAACCGGAGCCAGGCGTAGTCCCGTCCGGCTTCGAGCTTGCTCTGCTCGCCGTCCTCGACCCGCATCGGCACGGGCAGGATCCGCACGGGTTCGTTGGCCCGCAGGTTGCGGATGGACCGGGCGACCGCCACCGCGCCGTCGATGCTCTGGGTGCTGAGGGTGAAGCAGTTCAGCACCGTGTCCGGCAGCAGGACGGTGCAGATGCCGGCACTGTCGCTGAGCCCGGTGCGGCTGTCGATCAGGATGAAGTCGTAGTGGTCACGCAGGTTCTGCCGCAGTTCGGACAGGAAGGCGGCACCGCCCAGCCGCTCGTAGAAACTGGGCCAGTCGAAGGTGCTCACCGTCGCCGAGTACGCCGGCCCCTGGCGCCCGGCCGGCAGCAGATCGAGTTCCCCGCCGCCGCTGAACCGCCAGCCGAGGGAGACCGCGTAGCGAAGGACGTCCGGACCCGTCCTGGTCGCGGCCGCCCGCTGGCCGGCCCCCTGGACGACCGTCGCGGCGAAGTCCCGGACGAGGTCGATGACGCCGTCCGAGGCATGCAGTTGCGGGTCGTCGGCGAGCAGGGGGTGGAAGAAGCGGTGCAGTCCGGGCGACTCCAGGTCCCAGTCGACGGCGAGTACCCGGTGCCCGCTGCTCGCCAGGATCCAGGCGACGTTGGCCAGTGCCATCGTCCGCCCGGTGCCGCCCTTGTAGGAATAGAAGGTGATGATCTGCCCGGAAGATCGTCCCGAACCGGGTGTGGACGCCATCCCAGCCTCCTGCTCAGGGTCCTTCGAGAATTGGTCGGGTACGCCTCGGTGTCGAGGTCTCGGTGTCGGGTGCGGCGGCGCGGGCGAAGACCCGGTTGCGGGCAACCTCGAGGACCACCTGAAGGTCCTCGTCGAAGGACCGGTGCGTCAGGATGTCCGCCCGGTAGGCGAGTGGCTCCCCGCTCGCCACCCGGTGCAGCATGACGCTGCGCAGCCCGTCGGAGAGTCGTCGCCAGTTCTGGTGCGTCTCGTGATCCTCGTGGTTTCGCGGAATCATCGCGGCGGTGGCGGGAGCCTGCTGGATCTCCTGTTCGGCCAGGGCCTGCCGGTAGTCGTCGAGCTGTGTCACCCAGGCGTCGACGAGGAGTACCACGATCGAGTCGCCGCCCGGGGACGTGTCGGCTCCGGGCGGCAGCGGCAGGGACGACACGTCCGAACTCAGGCCGCGCCTGGCGGCGACCGCACGGGCGAAGCTGGCCAGGGACTCCGGAAGTGCCGGCAGGTAGGGGGCCCAGTCGAGCGGGGCCGCGCCGTAGAAGTGCAGATCCTGCCGGATCGTGCTGGCCTCCTGCTGACTGGGCGCGGCGATCACGAAGTGGACGTGGTCGGATCGAGGACGGAGGCGGGGCTCGTCCGCCGGCGGAGGGCTGGTCCCGGCGGTGCCGTGAAAGGCGCTCCTGAGGCCGTGGAAGTCGATCCTGGGGTTGTTCGGCAGTGGCTCCAGCGCGTTGGAGGCGGCATTGTCCACGATCCGGTCGGCGAGGATGCTTATCGCCTCGATGTACTCGTCCTCGTTGCGGCGCAGCCGCATCAGTTGGCGCAGTCCGTCCCGCCGGTAGGCGTCGCTGAACACGTCGCGGTCGTACTGCACGTCCTGCACCGCGTCGGGTATCTGGCGGGGCGGTAACCAGAGGACCGGCAGCAGCGCGGCCGAGCGGGTCTCGTTCGTCTCCTCGTGCTGGCGCACGCGTTCGGCGAACAACTGCCATTCCCGGCCACAGGGTTCGCTGGCGAAGTATCGGGGTGAGAAGAGCGCCAGGAAGGAGCAGGCGGTGGAGAGGGCGTCGACCAGGTCCGCCGACCAGGTCGCGCCGATCTCGATGCTGGTCTTGTCGAAGAAGCCGACCTCGGAGCCGCTCGCCAGCCCCGCGCGGACCCGGACTTCGGCGCAGAGATCCTTGTAGAACCGCTCGACGTACGGGTCGTCGTCGCTGCGCGCGTAGCTGAGGAAGAAATGCAGGCGGCGAGGGCCTCCGGGCTGTTGCGGCGCGGTCACCCGAACAACCCCCGTCTCGCCGGCGGAAGAATCACGATGCGGATGCGACGGCCGACGACCGAACATCCGCACAGACATGATGCACGCTTCGGGCACGATTGCGTAGTGATTGGGTTACGGGATAGATTGGTGCGATCACTGGGGACTCGATAAAGCGGCGCTGACCTGGCACGATTCATATTGTGCAGTTGAGTTGATCAGTTACGTGCGGCCATGCGCTAGTAAGGAGGTTGACGCCTCTGGCGATGCGTCCGGAGCCAACGGAGGGCAGTGTGCGCTGTGGACGACGCACAATCTTTCATTGCGCGTTGACCTGCGCATACCGATGGGGTGCGGTGACACGCAGGCGCAGTGCCTTGCGGCTGGCCCGTTGGTACCCCCAGAATGGGACCGCTGTCCCGACGGGGCCTCTTTGCGCAACGCGATCTAGGAAGCTCGACCGCATGATCCGTCCCCGCGGGAGGAGGAGCTGTTGACGCAGTTCTTCCTGAGCCGTGCCGCGGGTGACGACGACAGCTACGCGATCCGCTTCTTCCAGGATCTGTCGGCCAGGGTCAGGGCAATCTCGGGTGTGGACGGCGAGGTCGGCTTCGTCGAATCGGCTGACAATGACAGCCGTTCACCCTGGTCCGCACCGGTCCGCAACGCTCTGGCCGGCTGCCAGGCGTTCGTCGCGCTCTGCTCGCCGCGCTACTTTCTCAGCGAGCGCTGCGGACGCGAGTGGTGGATCTTCGCCGATCGGCTCGAGCGGTACGCGAAGCAGACCGGCCAGCACCCTCCGGCGCTGCTGTCGGTCCTCTGGTCCGGCGGCAGCGGCATGGACGGCGCACCCGGCGAGGGCGGTGAGGCGGTTCGGCAGCTCATCCGACTGCGCAGCCACCGACCGCGGTACGAGGCGCTGCTGACCACATTGGCCACGCAGATCGTCCGCACCGTCGAGGAGCACCGCATCCCGTCGGCCAGTCCCAACTTCGATCCGGAGAACGTGCCGAGCGCCTTCGACTACGCGGGGATGGAGTCCACGATCCAGACGCCCTCGGCCAAGGAACTGGCCGAGGGCGCCACGCAGCAGGTGCACTTCATCGTTGCGGCAGGCACGCGTGCCGAGATGGGTGCGGTCCGCGACGACACCCGTTTCTACGGTGACCGGGGACAGGACTGGGCCGCGTACCGGCCGGCGTTGTCGGGCCCGCTCGTCGCGCATGCCCGTACGCTCGCCGCCGAGCGTCTCTTCCGGTCGGACGTCATCGACCTCGACGATCTGCCCGCACGTCTTGACCAGGCCCGCAGGAACAACGAGATCGTCGTCCTGCTGGTCGACGCCTGGATCACGAAGCTCGCCGCCTACCGGCGGATACTCGCCGAGTTCGACGATCGGACGGATTCGAGTGTCGCGGTGCTGGCGCCGGCCAACGGGACCGACGCGGAGACGGTCCGGCACAGCGGTGAGCTTCGGGCCGGGCTGGCCCAGACCTTTCCGCACAATCTCGCGCGCGGGGACCAACTGGTCCGTATCGAGATCGACAGCCCCGAATCATTCGAGATCGACCTCGTGTCGGCGCTGGAGGAGGCGCAGAATCGCATCTTCAGCCGTGGACGGGTCTTCCGCAGGCCGGTCCAGGACGCTCCGGCCGCCCGACCCATCCTGCAAGGTCCGTGACGGATCATTGATGTCTCCGTCCACGATGATCCGCTATTCGTCGCCCGTGGTCCGACGACACAGTCGGCCCGGGCCCGTCCGGGCCGGGCGTGCGCGGTCCTCCTACAATGAGCGTGACTCGCGTATGTTGCGCATACTGGAAACTTCTCGTCGTGCGGCGATCCCCCACTCCGGTGTCGATCGGATATCCCGTTGCGTACGACGTGGGGTCCGGGGAGGGCCGGTGCTGTACTTTTTCTTGAGCTACGCGCACGGGGAGCGCGACGACAGGGTGCGCGTACAGCAGTTCTTCAACGACCTGAGTACGGAGATCCGCGTACTGACCGGTGAGGACGGTGGTACGGCCGTCGGGTTCCATGACGACGGTGCGCTGCGCATCGGGGACGACTGGCCACGCGAATTGTTCGAGGCGCTCTGTCGCGCCCAAACCATGATCGCATTGTTCTCTCCGCGCTACTTCCGCAGCGAATTCTGCGGAAAGGAATGGGCGGTGTTCAGCACGAGGGTCCGCCGCTGGCAGCAGCACGGCGGGAGCCGCCAGGCCCGGCTCATTCCGATCTTCTGGGTACGGCGGACCCGGGTCCCCGACGTCCTCGGACACCTTCAGCACCGCGACGCACGGTTCGGTGACACATACGAGCGGGAGGACCTGCGCGAACTGCTCCGGGAGCACGCGCGGGGGCACAGCGGCGAGTACGAGCGGTTCGTCAGCGCGCTCGCCCTGATGATCACGGAGATCGTCGTCGAGGGCACTCCGATGCCCGAGTCCGATCCCCACTCGGAGTTCCAGTCCGATCTGCGGGCGGTGGGCAGCGCGTTCCACCCGTCGCCCGACCCCGCCCGACCGGCCGGGCCGGTCGAGCGGGCACCAGTGCCGGAGCCCTCGACGGTGATCGGGCCTCGCCGGCACGTCGACGTGCCGAAGGGGCCGCCCCCTCGGCCGATTCTCAGTCTCGAGGAGGACCCGGAGCGGCCGGGGCCGGGCGACCGGGCGGAGGACGGCACGGGTACCGCGCCGTACAACACGAGAGGTGGTGGTCATGAGCGACGCTGAGGGCACCCGCGAGCGCGCCGGCAGGATCATCACGTTCTACTCGTACAAGGGTGGCACCGGCCGCACCATGGCGCTGGCCAACGTCGCCTGGCTGCTCGCCAACAACGGTCATCGCGTACTCACCATCGACTGGGATCTCGAATCGCCCGGCCTGCACCGTTACTTCCACCCCTTCCTGGTGGACAAGGAACTGCGTGGTTCGCACGGCGTGATCGACCTGGTACGCGAGTACGCCAAGGCAGCCACCCGGCCGGCCGAGGGCAGTTCGGAGGTGCTGAACCCCGACGAGGTGTCCAACCTGGCCCGGATCCAGCGCTACGCCAGTTCCCTGGAGTTCCCGTTCCCGGACGACGGCGGGATCGACCTGGTGCCCGCGGGCCGGCAGGGTCCCGAGTACTCGACCCGGGTCAGCACCTTCAACTGGGACGACTTCTACGACCGGCTCGGCGGGGCGGTCTTCCTCGACGCGCTCCGTGAAGACCTGCGCAGCCACTACGACTACGTGTTGATCGACAGCCGGACCGGGTTGAGCGACACCGCCGGCATCTGCACCGTGCTGCTGCCGGACGTACTGGTCAACTGCTTCACGATGAGCACCCAGAGCATCCAGGGTGCGGTATCGGTGGCCCGGTCGATCCGCAACCTGCGACGCGGGCAGCCGATCCGGATCTTCCCGGTACCGACCCGGGTCGAGGACGGTGAGCAGACCAAGCTGGAACGCAGCCGTACGCACGCGCGGCAGTTGTTCGAGCCGTTCGTCCGGGCGTTGGACCGGCAGGACTCCGACAAGTACTGGGGTTCGGTGGAGATCCCCTACAAGGTCTACTACGCCTACGAGGAGATCCTGGCGGCGTTCGGTGACCGGCCCCGGCAGGAGGGGACGTTGCTGGCGGCGTACGAGCGGCTGACCGGGATAGTGGTCGGGTCGCCGGTCGAACTGCCGATCACCATGCCGGAGACCCGGCGACTGCGGTGGCTGGCGGACTTCGAGCGGCGTGCCCCGCTGAGCCCGGGGGAGCTGGTGATCAGCTACGCCCCACGGGACCGGATCTGGGCGGAGTGGGTGGCCGCCGAACTGTCCCGGGTCAGCCAGCAGAGCCGGCTGGTCGAGCAGCGTGTGTCGGTCGAGGAGGTCGACCGGGCCGACCGGATTCTGGTGCTGCTGTCGGAGGAGTACGCGCGTTCCCGGGAGGCGGCCCGACTGTGGCGGCGCGGCCAGGAGCGCGATTACGACGGCCCGGGGCGGTTCCTCGTACCGATCAGGTTCGACACCACGCCCACGCCCGCGATGTTCGAGGAGCGGGACGTGGTCGAACTGCACGGGGTGTCGGGGACGCGCGCCCGGGAGGCGCTGCTGGCCGCCCTCGACCTGATGGACGTGTCGTCGTCCTCCGGGGCGGGTGAGGGTCAGACCTGGCCACGGTTCCCGGCCGCGCTGCCGCCGGTCTGGCGGGTACCGGCGCGGAACCCGGCGTTCACCGGCCGGGACGCGATCGTGGAGAAGCTGCGGAACCGGCTGCACCGGCATCCGACCGCCCAGCCCCTGGCCCTGCTCGGACTGGGCGGGGTCGGCAAGACCCAGATCGCCCTGGAGTACGCGCACCGGTTCGCCGCCTACTACGACATCGTCTGGTGGATCTCGGCGGACCAGCCGCAGATCGTCCGCGCCGAACTGGCCAAACTCGCCGGTCAGCTCAAGCTGGCCGGGTCGACCGTGAACGAGCAGGTCGAGGCCGTTCTCCAGGCGTTGCGCCAGGGCAGCCGCTTCCCCCGATGGTTGATCATTTTCGACAACCCGGAGGAGCCGGAGCAGATCCGGGACTTCCTGCCCGACGGTCCCGGCGACGTGATCGTCACGACCCGCAACCAGAGCTGGACCCATGTCACCGAGTACCTCGAGATCGGGGTCTTCGAGCGGGCCGAGAGCGTCGAGCTGATCTCCCGTCGGGTGCGGGCGCTGCTGCCGAGCGACGCCGAGGCCGTCGCCGAGCGGCTGGGCGACCTGCCGCTGGTGGTGGAGCAGGCGGCGGCCTGGCTGGCCACCACCGCGATGCCGGTGCGGAGCTACCTGCACCTGCTGGACACCCGGCTGCCCGAGATGCTGGCGGAGAGGCCGCCACAGGGCTATCCGCACTCGGCCGCGGTGACCTGGAGCCTGTCGATGGAACGGCTCCGGGAGAGCCGTCCCGCCGCCGCCCGGCTGCTGGAACTCTTTTCGTTCTTCTCGCCGGAACCGATTCCGACCTGGCTGCTGTCGACGCCCCGGATGGTCGAGGAACTCGCGAAGGTCGACCGCGCGATGCGGGACCCGCTACTGCACGGTGCGTTGATCCAGGATATCGGACGGTACGCGCTCGCCCGGGTGGATCCGGCAATCAACGCGATTCGGGTTCATCGGCTGGTACAAACGGTGATCAGGGACGCGATGAGCGTCGAGGCGAGGGCGGAGAGCCGGGTGCAGGTCCAGGAGATCCTCGCGGCCACGTCGGCGGCGAGGCAGGGCGGAGTGGACGACCGGGAGAACTGGTCGACCTACGAGGAACTGCGCCCGCACCTCGAACCGTCCGGCGCGCTGGAGTCCCGGGACGACGCCATCCGGCAACTGGTCCTCGACATGGTGCGGTACCTCCGCCTGCGTGGTGACCTGGCCGGCAGCGAGGAGCTGGCCGAAGCCGCCCTGAAGCAGTGGTCCACGATGTTGGACGCGGAGGACGCCCTGGCCCTGCGGCTGTGGGTCCAGCTCGCCAACACGCTGCGGGACGCCGGTCGCTCTCGCGAATCCCTCGCGATCAGCGAAGAGATGCTGCCCCGGCTGACAGAAATGCTGGGGGCGGACCACTTCTACACCCTCGAAGCGGCCGGCGGGCTCGCCGCGGACCTCCTGCTCTTCGGGCGCTATCGGGAAGCGGCGGCGCTGACCCGGCAGAACTGGGTGAGGTGGCGAAGCGCCTACGGCGACGACCATTCCCGGACGCTGATGGCGGCGAACAACGCCGCGGTGGCCGAACGGGCCAACGGAAACTACCGCGAGGCCGCGCAGATCGACACGGACACCCTGCGCCGCCGACGCAAGGTGCTGGGCGAACGGGACTACTGGACGCTGCACTCTGCCGTAGCCCTCGGCCGTGACATGCGCGGGCAGGGCGATCTCGGGACATCCCAGGAACTGCTGGCGGATGCCCTGCGGGACTGCCAGGCCGAGTTCGGCGACGACAACCGGCTCAGCCTCTGGGCGGCCAAGAGCCTGGCGGTCACGCTCCGCCGGATGGGCCGACCCCGGGAGGCCGTCGCGCTCCTCGACGACACCCTCCGTCGGTCGCAGAAGGAACTCGGGGAACGGCATCCAGCGACCATCCAGTGCCTGCTGGAGTCCGCCTGCCTGCACTCCGCGCTCGGTGACCAGGCAGTGGCTCGGGCCCAGGTGGAGGACGCGTTGGCGTACTTCCGCGAGGAGTCCGGTGCCGACAACCCGCTCACGCTGGGCGCCGCGAACGATCTCGGCATGATCCTGCTCCGGGCCGGTGACGCCGAGGCCGCGTTGCCGATCCTCGAGGAGACCGCCGAGCAGTTCGCCGACGCCCTCGGCGACGACCACCCGTTCACGCTGGCCTGCCGGCTCAACCTGGCGAACGCCCGGCACGCCACAGGCAGCCAGGCCGACGCCCGGCGCCTCGACGAGCGTACCCAGGGCAAGCTGGTGGAGCGGCTCGGCCGGAAACACCCCACCACGATCGCGGCGACCGCCAACCTGGCGATCAGTCTCCGGGACACCGGCGCGCTGCACGACGCCCGGCAACAGACTCAGAAGGCGCTCGAGTTGTCCCGGCAGGTCCTCGGCGACGAACATCCCAACACGATCGCGATCCGCGACAGCCGGCGCATCAACGTCGACACCGAACTGGAGCCGCTGTAGGGCCGCAGCGGAGTCCGTGACCGCCGCCTCGATGTCCGTCTCCGTGCGACTAGGGCAGTGCCGTGGTCAGCCACTCCGCCACCTGCGCCGGTGGCACCCGACCGCCGGCGGCGACGTACAACCTGTTGACCAGTCCGGGTTGGTCGATCAGGGCTCTGGACACGAGGGTCGGGCGGGTCGTCGCGCGAACCGTCGCGACCACGAGTCGGACCCAACCGTCGAGATCGTCAGGGCGGATCTCTTTGGTGTACGCCCGGACGGCGTCGTCGTACCGCCCGGCAAGAAAGGCGGCGTCCCCGTGGCGCGGTGCGTACCCGGCGTCCTGCGCGGGGGCCACCCGCATGCTCGACCGGATCAGGCTCGCCAGGGCCGGTTCGGAGGTGGTTGGCGTCCCGAAGAGGGACTTCCGGGACGCCACCGAGACGATCGGTTCGGCCGAATCGGCCCACCAGGCCGGTATGGGCGCCGCCGCCAACCGGGCGAGAGCCGACGAGTCGGGTGTCGCGTTCAGCAGGCGCCATCGCACGGCGTACCCGAGCGCGGCGTCGGCGGCGGCCCGGTCGATCTCCGGCGGCAACGGCTCCCCGGCCCAGGCCTCCAACCGGTCCCGCAACGGCCCGACGAACCGCGTGCCGAGCTTGGTCAGCTCGCCCCTGTCCAGGAGGTCGCGGACCGCGAGGAGCGTGAGCCGGCGCCAGAGGGCGAATTCGAAGTGCGCGTTCCGAGCGGCCGCCGGATCCGCCATCCGCAGACGTCGCCGTCGCCAGAAGTCGCAGACGCCAAGATGGGCGTAGACGCCGTGGAGGGCGGCGGAGACCGGACGAGGATCGGGGCGCCACGGAGCGATGTACCGGGCGGCACCGTCCGACTCGTACAGGTCGTACAGGTCGAGGATCGCCACGAGCTTCATGTGCTGGAACTCGTGGATCAGGGACAGGGCCAGGGCCTCCGGCGTGGAGTCCGTCGACACCGCCAGTGACCCGTACGCGTGGAACGACGTGGCACCCCGGCTCCTACCGCCATCCGATGGCGCGAGCGGCATGAGGGAGACGAGCGCCGGGCACATTCCCTGCACATAGTCGGAGTGGTCCGCGCCCAGGACGGACCATGCCTCACGGCACAGGCGGTCGAAGCGGAGGGCGGCCGGGCCGTCCAGCCGTGGCGCCGGAGGCCACTCGTGGCAGTTCCGGTACGGATCGAGGTCCTCGATCCGTACCACGTGGCGGCGTCGAGGATCGTCGACCCGGATCCGCCGGACCGGAAGCCAGTGCTCCGACTCGCGTCCGAACGGTCTCGACACCACGACGGTGTTCCGCTCGCCGACGAAGGTCAGCGCCGACCCCGCGCCGACCACGCGAACCCGATGGCCGGCCAGCCCCACCACCGCGCCGAGGGTGGGAAGGACCACCGCGCCGTCCTGGACCGGCAGCGTGACGTCGAAGGGCAGCCCGGCGGTTGCCCCGGCCACGGCCGCGAGCGCGGTCAGGTACCAGAGATCATCCTCGATTCCCGGCGGCCTGGGCCGATCGGCCTCGTCGGCTGGAACCAGTTGACGCAGACAGGAATTGGCCCAGTTGTCGAGGTACGGATGAGCCAGCACCGAGTGGACGGACTCTGGCCGGATCGCCTCGGCCTCGCCGAGCAACTGCGTCGCCTCGGCCACGAGGAAGGCGACGTCGTCGCCCAGCTCCGCCGCCTTCCGTACCACCGTACGTAATTGCAGTGCCCGCTTGGAGCGCTGACTGGCGGAGAGGATGTCAATGGCGTACCGGTCGCCATCGCCCCGCGCCAGTGCGGCGAACTGCTCGGTGGTCAGCCGATGACGCTGAACCGGCTCGTCCCGCCCATGCCTCTTCTGCGACGTCGTTGGCGCTGCTCGCGTGGATCCCGAGGAGACTTCCCGGCTTTCCATGTGCCACCTTCGGCGCGCCGCCGTCAGTCGGGGGACACGCGTTGCTCCGACGCCTGGCGATGGCGGGGCAGCCAGGTGGTCGCGAAGGTCACCGCCGAGGTGACCGGCAACAGCCGGGCCGTCCCGGCACCCACATTACCGATCCGCACGACATTCGCCGAAATCGATTCAAGAGCTTTTCCCAGCTCCGCGAAATCACGGTCGTCCAGGGCGGCCGCCTGATACGTCGTCCACCGCCGTCCCTCCGGCGTCGCCACCACGCACCGGTTCGGGCGCCGACCCAACCCGGGCAGCCGGTACTCCGCCAGATGGAACGCGGTGCACCTGTCGTACCCGACGCCGAGCAGCAACGTGTCGCCCCCGGCCGCCTCGACCGCTGCCAACGGCGACTCCGGGCCGAGTTCCGAGGTGATCGGGTGCCGGACGGTCAGTTCCCGGGCCCGTGGACCCACCGCGGCGAACGAGGTCTGCGGATGGCCACTGCGGAAGGCGCCGGGCCAGGTCCGGACCGTCTCGGCGATCAGTCCCAGCTCGCGGCAGGGGGTGACGGCCGGATCGAACGCCGGTAGCTCGGCGCGGATCGCCGGCCACCACGCCTCCGGCACCCGGAGATGGGACCACCGGGACGGGTCGCGGTTCTCCCTGGTGAACGCCGGTACGACAAGCGTCCCGTCGTCGCCCAGCACGTCCAGCAGCGCCCGGACCACCGTCGGGGCGCCGCCGCACACCCAGCCGAGGGATCGGAGCGAGGCGTGCACCAGGAGGGTGGAGCCGGGGCGTACCCCCAAGTTCCGGAGGTCCCGGACGAGGCTGCTCCGGGTCTGTGGCACCGTCTCGGCGGTCATGCGAACGGAGTGTGCCAGAGGGACCTCCGTCGTCAGACGCCCTTCGGGTGCCAGACCGTCTTGGTCTCCAGGAAGGCGGTCATCCGGCCGATGCCGGGATCGGCGGCCCAGTCGACCGGTTCGGCCGGCGGCCGGAGTACCCGCTTGAGGTTCCCGGCCGCGGCCCGCTCCAGTTCGGTGCCGAACCCGGGGTCGGTGACGCCGGTCAGGTCGAGCGCGTTCACGTCCATGTGTCCGGCCAGCCACGACCCGGTCTCGGTCGGTCGGCCGGTCAATAGGTTGACCACGCCGCCGGGCAGGTCCGAGGTGGCGAGCACCTCGGACAGGGTGATCGCCGGCAGCGGGCTGGTGTCGGCGACCAGCACCACCACGGTGTTGCCGGTGACGATCGCCGGTGCCACGACGCTGACCAGCCCGAGCAGCGCCGGCTCGGCCGGGGCGAGCACCCCGACCACACCGGTCGGCTCCGGCGCGGACAGGTTGAAGTAGGGGCCAGCGACCGGGTTGGCGTTGCCGTACACCTGGGTGATCTTGTCGGACCAGCCGGCGTACCAGACCCAGCGGTCGATCGCGTCGTCCACCTCGGCGGCGGGTACGCCGAGCCCGACGAACTGGTCCCGCCGCCCCTCCAGCATCTCCGCGACCCGGTAGAGGACCTGACCCCGGTTGTACGCGGTCGTGCCCGACCATCCCTTCACGGCCGCCCGCGCCGCCAGTACCGCGTCCCGGACGTCCTTGCGAGAGGCGAGCGCCACGTTCGAGTTCTGCACCGGATACGACCGTCCCGACTCGCTGCGCGGGAACTTCCCGCCGATGAAGAGCTTGTACGTCTTCCGCACGTCGACCCGCTCCGGCCGACCACCACCGCCGCCGTCAACCATGCCGCCACCGTCAGACATCGAGGTACGCCTCCAGCCCGTGCCGGCCGCCCTCCCGGCCGTAGCCCGACTCCTTGAACCCGCCGAACGGCGAGGTGGGGTCGAACTTGTTGAATGTGTTGGCCCACACCACGCCGGCCCGGAGCCGGTCGGCCATCCACAGGATCCGGGAGCCCTTGTCGGTCCAGATCCCGGCCGACAGCCCGTACGGGGTGTTGTTGGCCTTCTCCACCGCCTCGGCGGGGGTTCGGAAGGTCAGTACCGACAGCACCGGACCGAAGATCTCGTCCCGGGCGATCCGGTGGGTCTGGCTGACTCCGGTGAAGATCGTCGGAGCGAACCAGAACCCCCGGGCCGGCAGTTCGCACGGCGGGGACCACCGCTGCGCACCCTCGGCCGATCCGATCTCGGTCAACGTGCGGATCCGCTCGAGCTGGGCGGCCGAGTTGATCGCGCCGACGTCGGTGTTCTTGTCCAGCGGGTCACCGACCCGCAGTTGGGCCATCCGCCGTTTCAGGGCGGCGAGCACCTCGTCGTACACCGATTCCTGGACCAGCAGCCGGGAGCCGGCGCAGCAGACGTGGCCCTGGTTGAAGAAGATGCCGTTGACGATGCCCTCGACGGCCTGGTCGACCGGCGCGTCGTCGAAGACGATGTTCGCGGCCTTGCCGCCGAGTTCGAGGGTGAGCCGCTTGCGGGTACCGGCCACCGACCGGGCGATCTGCCGGCCGACGTCGGTGGAGCCGGTGAACGCCACCTTCGCCACGCCGTCGTGCTCGACCAGCGCCTGTCCGGTCGCGCCGGCCCCGGTGACGATGTTGACCACGCCCGGCGGCAGGTCGGCCTGCTGGCAGATCTCCGCGAAGAGCAGCGCGGTGAGCGGCGTGGTCTCGGCCGGCTTGAGTACCACGGTGTTGCCGGTGGCCAACGCCGGGGCGATCTTCCAGGCGAGCATCAGCAGCGGGAAGTTCCACGGGATGACCTGACCGGCCACGCCCAGCGGCCGGGGGTTCGGACCGAGGCCGGCGTGGCCGAGCTTGTCGGCCCAGCCGGCGTAGTAGAAGAAGTGCGCCGCGACCAGCGGGATGTCGACGTCCCGGGATTCCCGGATCGGCTTGCCGTTGTCGAGCGACTCCAGTACGGCCAGTTCGCGGGCGCGCTCCTGGATGATCCGGGCGATCCGGAACAGGTACTTCGCCCGGTCCCGTCCGGGCATCGGTCCCCACACCTCGTCGTACGCCCGCCGCGCGGCCCGGACCGCCCGGTCGACGTCGCCGGGGCCGGCCTCGGCGACCTCGGCCAGCGCCTCCTCCGAGGCGGGGTTGATCGACTTGAACGAACCGCCGTCACCGGGTTCGACGAAGTCACCGCCGATGAACAATCCGTACGACGGCTTGAGGTCGACCACCGAGCGGGACTCGGGAGCGGGAGCATATTCGAACATCATCCAGTCCAGGTGGAGTCGACGGGCTCAGTCAAGGGTGAAGTAGTCGGGGCCGGAGTAGACGCCGGTGGTCAGCTTGGTGCGCTGCATCAGCAGGTCGTTGAGCAGGCTGGAGGCGCCGAACCGGAACCAGTCCGGGTGCAGCCAGTCCTCGCCGGCGGTCTCGTTCACCAGCACCAGGTACTTGACGGCGTCCTTGGTGGTCTTGATGCCGCCCGCCGGCTTGACCCCGACCTGCCGGCCGGTGGCCGCCCGGAAGTCGCGTACCGCCTCCAGCATCACCAGGGTCACCGGCAGGGTGGCCGCCACCGGCACCTTGCCGGTGGAGGTCTTGATGAAGTCGGCGCCGGCCAGCATGGCCAGCCAGGAGGCCCGCCGGACGTTGTCGTAGGTGGCCAGCTCGCCAGTCTCCAGGATGACCTTGAGATGGGCGTCGCCACAGGCCGCCTTCACCGCGACGATCTCGTCGTAGACCTGTTGGTAGCGGCCGGAGAGGAAGGCACCCCGGCTGATCACCATGTCGATCTCGTCCGCCCCGCCGGCCACCGCGGCCCGGGTGTCCGCGAGCCTGATCTCCAGCGGCGCCTGTCCGGACGGGAACGCCGTCGCGACGCTGGCCAGATGCACCCGAGTGGCACCGCCGGCCGGTGGGCGGCCGATCGCCGGGCCCCCGTCGTCGATGGGTTCGCCGAGCAGGCCCATCCGGCTGCCGTCCGCGGTCGGGCGGCCGGAACCGCTCGCGGCACCCCAGAGCGCGGCCGCGGCCACCGGAACCATCGTCGGATAGACGCAGAGCGCGGCGACGGCCGGGCACGACGGGTCGGCCGGGTCCGGGCGCAGCGCCTTGGCGGCCAGCGCCCGCACCTTGCCCGGCGTGTCGGCGCCCTCCAGCGTCGTCAGGTCGACCATCCGGATCGCCAGATCGATCGCCCACGCCTTGGCGGTGGTCTTGATGGAGCGGGTGCCGAGCATCGCGGCCCGCTGCTCCGCGCCGACCTGGTCCACGCCGGGCAGGCCGTGCAGGAAGGTCCGCAGGGTCGCCTCGGAACGCCCCACCTCGGACAGGTCGGACCGGGCCGACGTCGTTGTCGCCGTCATGCCGGCAAGTCTACGCACCGGCACGTCCGTGTGATCTTGGCCATAGTCCTGCGCCGGCCGGTGCCCGACGGTAGCCGGGTGACGACCGCCGAATTCGGCCGGACGCCGGCTACCGGTAGGTTTGGCGACCGTGGACGTACTCGTCGTAGACCATCCCGTGGCCCAGACGCGGCTGACCGTGATGCGTGATGCCCGGACCGACTCGGCGTCGTTCCGGGCCGCACTGCACGAACTCACCACCATGCTGGTGTACGAGGCCGCGCGGTCGCTGCCGGTCGAGCGCTTCTCGATCGACACTCCGGTGGCGCCCACCGAGGGGATCCGGCTGGCGAACCCGCCGCTGCTGGTCCCGGTGCTCCGGGCCGGGCTGGGGATGGCCGACTCGGCGCTGGCCCTGCTGCCCGAGTCGTCGATGGGTTTCGTCGGCCTGGCCCGCGACGAGCAGACGTACGAGCCGCGCGCCTACATGGAGTCGCTGCCCACCGATCTGACCGGCCGACCGGTGCTGGTGCTCGACCCGATGCTGGCCACCGGCGGCTCGCTGGAGCACTGCTGTCGGCTGCTCGCCGACCGGGGCTGTACCGACATCACCGTGCTCTGCGTCCTGGCCGCGCCGAACGGCATCGCGCGGCTGGAGCGCTCCGGGCTGCCGCTGCGCCTGGTGACCGCCGCGATCGACGAGCAGCTCAACGACAAGATGTTCATCGTGCCGGGACTCGGCGACGCGGGTGACCGGCAGTTTGGCGGAATGCCCCGGTTCTGACCACAAGGTGTCGCCCCGCCCACCGGCTGACGTGGTCGGCCGCTGATTCAGGCCGGTCCCGGGCGCCGGACGCCAGGTCCGGGGCCTGCCGGACGTCGCCCGAACGGGCCGGATCGGGCACGGACGTGACACCGACGGCCGGGACGCATGCGCGGCTGGCGCGAAACGGCTACCGTCTCCGGCCATGACTGGTGTTGGGTTGGCCGAGGAGCTGCTGCTGCTCGGCTACGACGATAAGTCCGGCAAGGCGACCGGGTCGCGAATCGGACTCGACCTGGGAATGGCCGCCGCGGTGCTGGTCGACCTGGCGCTCGCCGGCCGGGTCGCCTTCTCCGACGGCTCGATCGTGGCCACCGATGCCACGCCGACCGGCGATCCGGTCGCCGACGCCGTGCTCGCCCGGATCGCGGCCGACACCCCGCACACCCCGGCGTCGTGGGTGCAGCGGCTGCGCCACGGGCTGCGCGACAAGATCCTCGGCGGGCTCTGCGAGCGGGGGGTGGTCAGTGACGTCGACGAGACCGAACTGGGCTACATCCACATCCACCGCTATCCGGTGCTGGACCCGTCGGTGGAGGCCGAGATCCGTGGTCGGCTGGCCGACGCGTTGACCGGGGAACGGGTGCCCGACGAGCGGACCGCCGCGCTCGCCGCCGTGATGGCGGCGATCCGGGTCCAGCCGAACCTGGGACTGTCCGGACCGGCGGCGGAGGACGCCGAGAAGCGGCTGGCGGAGATCGCCCGGGGTGCGGGTTTCACCGACGGGGGCGGCCTGGAGGAGTCCACGATCCGGCCCTCCGTGGCGCTGGTGATCGCCGCGCTCTCCCGGGCCATCTCCACAGCGCTGGGCAGTCGGGCCTGACGCCGACCTGACCGCCGCCGAGCCACGTACCGGCCCGTCCGACGGACGGGCCGGCGCGGAGGCCTACCAGATGCCCAGGGCGGCAGCGGTCTCGGTCCGCAGTGCCCGGACCGACGCGGCGGCGCGTTCCCGGGCCGCCGCCACGTCGTCGTCGACGACCGGCTCCACCACCTCGAGGTACGCCTTCAGCTTGGGCTCGGTCCCGGACGGCCGGACCACCACCCGGGCCGAGGCGGTACGCAGGATCAGTACGTCCGCGGTCGGGGCGAGGTCCTCCACCGAGGTCACCGGCTCGTCGAGCAGGGTCGCCGGCGTCCTGGACCGGATGTACGCCATCGTGGTCCCGATCTCGCTCAGGTCGTCGACCCGGACCGAGAGCTGGTCGGTCAGGTACACCCCGTGCGCGCGGGCCAGTTCGTCGAGCCGGTCGCCCACGGTGAGCCCGCGCGCCTTCAGCCCCGCCGCGAGTTCGGCGAACAGGAGCGCCGCGCTGATCCCGTCCTTGTCCCGGACGTGCGCGGGCGAGACGCAGTAGCCGAGAGCCTCCTCGTAGCCGTACCGAAGGGGCTCGGCGTCGGACTCGGCCCGGACGATCCACTTGAACCCGGTGAGCGTCTCCGCGTACGGCAGTCCGTCGGCCTCGCACATGGCACGCAGCATGGACGAGGAGACGATCGTGGTCGCGAAGAGCCCGGCCCGTTCCCGGCTGACGAGGTGGTCGGCCAGCAGGACGCCCACCTCGTCGCCGTGCAGCATCCGCCAGCCGCGGACCGGGTCGGGGATCGCCACGGCACAGCGGTCGGCGTCCGGGTCGTTCGCGATCGCGATGTCGGCGTCGATGGTCCGGGCCAGCGCGAGCAGCCGATCGGTCGCGCCCGGTTCCTCCGGGTTCGGGAATGGGACGGTCGGAAAGTTCGGATCGGGTTCGGCCTGGTCGGGAACGACGCCGGGGACGGCGAAGCCGGCTCGGGCGAAGACCGAGGTGAACACCGCCGCACCCACCCCGTGCAAAGGGGTGTACGCGATGCGCAGGGCGCGGGACGACCGCTCGTCGACCAGCGTCGCGATGTCCTGGACGTAGGCCGTCACGACCTCGTCGCCGAGCACCTCGCCGGGGTGGGCCAGGGGCACGGCCGCCAGCGGCCCGACCGCTCGGATCGCCGCCTCGATCTCGGCGTCGACCGGCGGCACGATCTGGGCGCCCGCGCCCAGCGGGCCGCCGAGTTCGGCACCGAGGTAGACCTTGTAGCCGTTGTCCTGTGGCGGGTTGTGGCTGGCGGTGACCATCACCCCGGCGACCGCCTGAAGGGCCCGGACGGCGTACGCGAGGATCGGGGTGGGCAGGGGACGGGGGAGCACCAGCGCCGGCCGTCCCGCCCCGGTGGCCACCCGTGCGGTCCGCTCGGCGAACGCCTTCGAGCCGTGCCGGGCGTCGTACCCGATCACCAGCGGGCCGGGCGTGTCCCGGGCGGCGAGCCAATTGACCAGCCCGGCCGCGGCCTGGGTGACCACGGCGAGGTTCATTCCGTTGGGTCCGGCCCGCATCGGTCCACGGAGCCCGGCGGTGCCGAAGGTCAGTGGCCCGGCGAACCGGTCCGCCAGCTCGGTCGCGCTCGCCGGCAGCCGGTCGAGTACGCCCCGCAGCTCGTCCCGGGTCGCCGGGTCGGGGTCGTCATCGAGCCAGGCCTGGGCCCGGCCACGTAATTCGGCCAGCTTCTCGGGTTGTGCCTGCCGCTGGTTCGGTTCTGCCGCCATCGGACTGTGATAGCACGCCGGCCAGGCGGCACCGGTCCCCGACCCCCCCGGCCGGCCGTGCTCAGCTCGTGGAGGTGAGCTTGAAGGACCGGACCATCTCGTCGAAGATCGCCTTACTTTCGTCAAACCGCTCGTCCGGCGTGGTCAGGTAGAACGAGTACGCCTTGCCGTCCTCGGTGACCGCCCGCCACACCCCGTGCCGCTTCTCGGAGCCGTCGCCGCAGGTGTACTCCAACTCCGCGGCGGGCTTTCCGGCGACCTCCGCCTCTTCCAGGCCCACCTGTGCGTACGGCTTCTTGCAGGAACTCTTGCCCTTCTTCAGGTTGCCCTCGGCGACCCGGAGGAAGGCCATCGGGGTCCGGCCGTTCTCCACCAGGATCCGGACCCGGCGACCGGAGTCCTCGGGATCGGTGTAGTCGGTGTATAACCCGGTGCCGCCGCTCTTCTTCCAGCCCTTCGGCACGTTGACCGACATGCCCTTGCCGCTGTGCGACTGGGTGGGGATCGCCGCCGCGACCGGGGTGTTCGAGGGGGGCCCGGCCTGTGGTGGCGTCGAGCCGGACGGTTCGTCGTCGCCACCGCCCAGCGAGAGCGCCACGATGCTGATCAGGAGCACCGCGGCAACCCCGCCCGCAGCGGCGAGTTGCATCCTGCGCGGCCAGCCCTTGACCGTCTGCACCAGCGTGCCGCTGGCCTGGCGGGCCCCGGAGAAGGTGCGGCCCACGCCGCCGCCGCTGGCCGTGTGTACGGTGCCGGCCCGGCCGGGCATGGCGCCGGTCGGCGTGTCGAGCGGCCCGCCGTGTCCGCCGTGTCCGCCGTGGATCTGTCCGCCCGGTCCGCCGTGGATCTGGCCGCCGCGCCGGCCGCCGGCGGCGTGTGGCATGGCGCCGGTCGGCGTGTCCATCGGATTCGGGCCGCCCACCGGCGGTCGGGCCGAGGCGGCGGCGTCGCGGGCGTTCCGGGCCAGTCGGTCGGCCAACGACTCGCCGGGAGCGAGCATGGCCCGCCCACCGATCTCCCCGTTGGTGGCGGGTGCGGACGGGCTCGACTGCGCCGCGGCCGGCTGCTGCTGGGTGGCCTGCTGTGGCGACGCCGACGGCTGCTGCCACGGTGAGCGCTGGGGCGGAACCACCGCGTACGGGTCGGTCATCAGATGCCCGGCCGGGTTGCTCGCCAGCGGACCGGCCAGGAGTTCCCGCAACATGGTGCGGGACCGGCTGACGTCGAGCCGGCGGGAGGGATCCTTTTCCAGGAGACCGAGCAGGACCCCGGCCAGCGCCCCGGACCGGACCGGCGGCGCGGGCGGGTCCTCGACCACCGCGTGCATCGTCTCGATCGGGTCGCCCTTGTCGAACGGGGGCCGGCCCTCCACCGCCGTGTAGAGCGTCACGCCGAGCGAGAAGAGGTCGCTGGGCGGGCCGAAGTCGTGGCCCATGGCCCGCTCGGGCGAGATGAAGTGTGGCGAGCCGAGCACCATGCCCGGGGTGGTGAGCTGGACGTCGGTCGGCATCCGGGCCACGCCGAAGTCGGTGAGCACGCACCGCCCGTCGGAGCAGATCAACACGTTCGCCGGTTTCACGTCCCGGTGCAGCACCCCGATCGCGTGGGCCACCTCCAGGGCGCCGAGCAGGGCGATTCCGATCTTGGCGACGGCGCGTGGAGCCAGCGGCCCGTCCTCGATGACCATGTCGGCGAGGCTGCGCGCGTCGAGCAGCTCCATCACGATCCAGGGCCGCCCGCCCTCGGTCACCACGTCGTAGACCTGCACCACCGCCGGGTGCTGTAGGGCCGCGGCGGCCCGGGCCTCGCGGAGGGTGCGCTCGTACATCGCGTCGCGGTCGCTGGGGGCGAGCCCGGGTGGGAGCACGACCTCCTTCACGGCCACGTCGCGGCGCAGCAGGGTGTCGGCCGCGCGCCACACCGTGCCCATGCCGCCGTGGCCGACCGCCGCCCGCAACGAGTACCGACCGCCGATGGTGATGCCGGGTGCCGCACGTCCGTTGGTGGGATTGGCCGGTCCGCCACTCCACGTCGGGATCTGAGTCACAGAAAAGCCACCGAGAGAATCGAGGGGGGCACAGGACAGAACCCCCCTATATTGCGGGTTCCGACCGCAGAAGGGAAAGACAACCGCCGGAGTCTCGCAGAACTCGACCGTATGTGTTGATCCACTCACTGAAGGTGGGTTTTTCTCGACGCCCCGTGCCGGATCACTCACTCGTTCGCGTGTCCGCTCCCGCGCCGCGCACCGGCTTCCCGTCCCTGTCCGGGCGCCGGCGTCCGACCCCACCCGAAGCACCGGCATCTACCATGCGGTCATGAGTGACGGTCGGTCGAGCGAGTCGGGTTTCCCGATCAAGGCGGTCTACGGTCCCGTCGACGTACCGGAGGGGCTGGACACCCGCCTCGGTGCGCCGGGGAGGTTCCCGTACACCCGGGGCGTCTACCCGACGATGTACACCTCCCGACCGTGGACCATGCGCCAGTATGCCGGCTTCGGCACTGCAGCCGAGTCCAACGCGCGCTACCACCAACTGCTCGCCGCCGGCACCATGGGGCTCTCCGTCGCCTTCGACCTGCCCACCCAGATGGGGTACGACTCCGACCACCCGATCGCGCACGGCGAGGTCGGCAAGGTCGGCGTCGCGATCGACTCGGTCGAGGACATGCGCACGCTCTTCGACGGCATCCCGCTGGACCGGGTCTCCACCTCGATGACCATCAACGCCCCGGGATCGGTCCTGCTGCTGCTGTACCAACTCGTGGCGGAGGAGTCCGGAGTCGCCGGCACGGGCCTCAACGGCACCATCCAGAACGACATCCTCAAGGAGTACATCGCCCGGGGCACGTACATCTTCCCGCCCAAGCCCTCGCTGCGGCTGGTGGCGGACACCTTCGCGTACTGCCGCAAGGAGGTGCCGAGGTGGAACACCATCTCCATCTCCGGTTACCACATGGCGGAGGCGGGTGCGACTCCGGCGCAGGAGATCGCCTTCACCCTGGCCAACGGCATCGCCTACGTCCGCGCCGCGCTCGCCGCCGGCCTCGCGGTCGACGACTTCGCCCCCCGGCTGTCGTTCTTCTTCGTGGCCCGGACCACCCTGCTGGAGGAGGTGGCGAAGTTCCGGGCCGCCCGCCGGATCTGGGCCAACCTGATGCGGGACGAGTTCGGTGCCGAGGATCCGAAGTCGCTGATGCTGCGCTTCCACACCCAGACGGCCGGGGTGCAGCTCACCGCGCAGCAGCCCGAGGTGAACCTGGTCCGGGTCGCCGTGCAGGGCCTCGCCGCCGTGCTCGGCGGAACCCAGTCGCTGCACACGAACAGCTTCGACGAGGCGATCGCGCTGCCCACCGAGAAGGCCGCCCGGCTGGCCCTGCGTACCCAGCAGGTGCTCGCGTACGAGACGGATCTGACCGCCACGGTCGACCCGTTCGCCGGCTCGTACGTCGTGGAGGCGATGACCGACGAGATCGAGGCCGGAGTACGGGAACTGATGGACCGGGTCGCCGGGTACGGCGGGGCGGTCGACGCGATCGAGGCGGGCTTCCAGAAGCGCGAGATCGAGACCTCCGCGTACCGGATCGCGCAGGAGATCGACTCCGGTGACCGGGTGGTGGTCGGACTGAACCGGTTCACCATCGACGACGAGGAGCCGTACGAGCCGTTGCGGGTCGATCCGGCCATCGAGGCGGCCCAGGCGGCCCGGTTGGCGCGGCTGCGGACCGAGCGGGACGCGGGCGCCGTCGAGCGCTCCCTGGCCGACCTGCGGACGGCGGCATCGGGTACGGAGAACGTGCTCTACCCGATGCGGGAGGCGCTGCGGGCCCGGGCCACCGTGGGGGAGGTCTGCGGCGTGCTGCGGGAGGTCTGGGGCACGTACCGGCCGAGCGACCGGTTCTGAACCGGTCCACACCGCGCGGCGCCACCCGCCGCCCTCCGCCGGAGCGGACTCCGGGCGGGGGGTGCGAGCGGGAATGTCGAAGTGGTTTTCCGGGTATCGGAAGCAGATGGATTTCATCGTGCGCCGACGGACACGCTGTGCGTGGTCGATCCGACACCTTCTGTCACCATTGAGGTCCCGCCACCCCGCACGACGGTGATCGATCTCCGTTCAGACCCGCGGGTAGCCGGATGGTGCGACCATTCGGGCTGGCGGCGCCCCTGTTGGGAGCCGCGATCGTGACCGGCGAAACCGTCACGCGTTGTAGGAGGTGTGGGACAGATGGCGGCGTCTGATGGTGGGCTAGGTAGCGCTCCGTACGCTTCCGAACGCTCCCACCTGGGCTTTCGTGACGCTGTGCTGTCCGACCGCTACCAGAACGAGGTTGCGCAGCGTCACCGTCGTCGGTCTAGGCTGTCCGAGTCCCATCCCATCCACAGTGATCGAGAATTCGACGTGACGAGTGCGTTGCAACTGCCGACCGGCAGCCAGCCGGCGTCGTCGGAATTCGAGGCGGCGCCCGGGGCCGAGCCCCTGCCCTTCGGGCTCGACCAGGCACTGGGCTTCCGGCTGCCCGAGCTCATCGCTACCCGCCGGTTCCTGCACGCCCATCCGGAACTGTCCGGGCAGGAGTTCGACACCGCCGCGCTGATCGCCCGTGAACTCGCGGTCGCCGGTCTCGCGCCGCGCCTGCTGCCCAAGGGCAACGGGGTGATCTGTGACATCGACGGGCGACCCGACGGCCCGGTGGTCGCGCTCCGCGCCGACCTCGACGCGCTTCCGCTGGCCGATGCCAAGGACGTCCCGTACCGCTCCACTGTGGACGGGGTCTGCCACGCCTGCGGACACGACGTACACACCACGATCGTCCTCGGCGTCGGTCTGCTGCTCGCCCAACTCGCCCAGCGGGGTCAGTTGGACGGACGGGTCCGACTGATCTTCCAACCGGCCGAGGAGATCCTGCCCTGCGGCTCGCTGGAGGTCATCGAGGCCGGCGGCCTGACCGACGTCAGCCAGATCTTCGCCCTGCACTGCGACCCCAACCTGCCGGTCGGACAGGTCGGGCTGCGGGTCGGACCGATCACGGCGGCGGCGGACAACATCACCGTCCGGCTGACCGGGCCGGGCGGCCACACCGCCCGGCCACACCTGACCGTCGACCTGGTCGACGCCCTGGGCCGGCTGGTCACCGAGGTGCCGGCGCTGGTCAACCGGCGGGTACCGGCCAACAGCGGGCTGCTGCTCGTCTTCGGGCAGGCATCGGCGGGTACCCAGTACAACGTGATCCCGAACGAGGCGATGGCGGCCGGAACACTCCGGGTGCTCGACCGCGACACCTGGGAACTGGCGCCCAAGATCGTGGCCCAGGTGGTCCGGGACGTGATCGCGCCGACCGGGGCCACCGTCGACGTCGAATACCTGCGGGGGCGCCCGCCGGTGGTCAACGACGCCCGGGCCATCCGGGTGCTGACCGCCGCCACGGCGGCTGCCGCCGGCCCGGCCGGGATCGCGGAAACCCCGCAGAGCATGGGGGGCGAGGACTTCTCCTGGTACCTGGAACACGTACCCGGGGCGCTGGCCCGGCTCGGCGTGGGCCGGGCGGCGGCCAACGTCGACCTGCACCGGGCGGCGTTCGACGTCGACGAGCGGGCCATTCCGGTCGGCGTACGGGTTCTGTTGCAGACCGCGCTCAAGGCGCTGGCCGAGTAGCGGACGCGGGCCGGTGCCGGGTGGTGGACACCCGACACCGGCACCGGCATCCCGTGACGTGGCGCCCGGGTCAGCGGGTCGAGGCCGGCATCTGGGCCGGAACCGGGACCGGGGGCGTGGCCGGAACCGGCCGGGACCGCCGCGCGCGCAGCCGCCGGACCAGCCAGAGCACCCCGAGCACCGGCAGACCCAGCCCGATGATCCAGGGCAGCAGGGCGCCCAGCACGGTGAGCAGGACCCGCAACGAGGCGACGAACGCCTCCCAGCCACCCTTCAGACCGGCCAGGAACCCGGTCGCCGGCTCCTCGTCGTCCTCCTGCGCGTTCGGGCCGAGCAGATTGGCGGTGATTGTCGACAGCGCCGTCAGGTCGGCCAGCCGGCGCTTCTTCGCCTCCAGCGAGGCCAGGTCCGCCTCCCGCTTGGCCAGCTCACCCTCCAGCATCACCAGGTCGGCCAGCGACTTCGCCTGGGCAAGCAGCCGGCGCCCGCTGTCCACTCTGGCCCTCTGGGTGGCGATCCGGGCGTCCAGGTCCAGGGTCTCCTCGGTGACGTCGTCGGTCTTGATGTCCCGACGCACCGTTTCGCCGAGACCGGCGAGCTGGTCGACGACGCCGGCGAACCGGTCGGCGGGGACCCGCAGTTGCAGGGTCGCCTCGGCGGCCGAGGTGTCGCTGCTCCGGTTGTCGCCGCCGACGAACCCACCCGCGCCGGTTGCGATTCTCGCCGCCTCGGCGGCCTTCCCGTCGACGTCCTTCACCCGGACGGTGATGGAGCCGGTGTAGACGATGGCCCGCTGGCCGACCCCCGGGTCGGTCGCCGGATCCTGGACCGGCTGGCCGAGCAGGCCCGCGCCCTGCTGCGCGCCGGACTCGTCCGCCCCCACCCCCGCCGGGGCCTCCGCGGGTGCCGCTGCGTCGGAGGCGCCCTGCGGCCCGCCGCTGTCGTTGCTGCCACAGCCGGCCAGCACCAGCCCGGCCGCCATCGCCACCGCGCCGAGAAGTCCCGCGATGGACCGCCTGGGCCTCGTTCTGGTTCCGCTTCGCCCGCTCATGTCCCCTCCGCTCTCCCTGCCCCGTCGAGAGGCGTTCCGTCAGACGTGCCGCGAAGTCGCCTCGGTTCCGGCAGACTGCGCTTGCGACATCACGATTCGGTAGCCGAGGAGTCTCGATGCGACTGACCAAGTACGGCCATGCCTGCGTACGGGTGGAGGACGACGGCGCGGTGCTGGTCATCGATCCCGGTACGCTCACCGAGCGCGGGGCCCTGGACGGTGTGGACGCGGTACTGATCACCCACGAGCACGCGGACCATCTCGACGTCGACGCCCTCGCCGACGCGCTCGGCAGGCGCCCGTCGGTGACCGTGTACACGCACCCGGACGTGGCATCCAAACTGGATGCTCTGGACGGCGTGGTGCGGACCGTCCAGTCTGGTGACTCCTTCGAGGCGGCCGGGTTCGCCGTACGGGCGTACGGGGGGTGGCACGCGGAGATCCATCCGGAGGTGCCACGGGTGGTCAACCTCGGCTTCCTGGTGAACGACTCGATGTACCACCCCGGCGACTCGTTCGACGTACCGGAGGGCGCGCAGGTCGACACGCTGTTCGTGCCGATCTCCGGCCCCTGGCTCAAGCTCGCCGAGTCCGTCGACTTCGTCCGGGCGGTGAACCCGCGCCGGGCATACGCCCTGCACGACGGGCTGCTCGCCGACCCCGGACACGCGCTGTACAACGCGAGCCTGACCCGCCTGGCGAACTGCGAGTATGCCCGCCTGGCGCCCGGGACATCCGTCGACTGAGCGCCCCGGCGACGCGAAGATGGCAGGCATGCCCCGTGATCTCGTCGAACGGCTGTACTCGGCACCGCCGGACGGATTCGTCGCCGCCCGTGCCGAGGCGGTCCGAGCGGCCCGGGCGGCCGGCGACGCCGCCGGAGCCCGGGAAATCGCCAAACTGCGCAAACCGACCGTGGCCGCGTGGTTGGTGAACCTGCTGGCCCTGCGGCGCCCGGACCTGATGGCCGAACTTGTCGAACTCTCCGCCGCGCTCCGTGCCGCCCAGCGGGAGTTGCGGGGGCCGCGGCTGCGCGAGCTGTCCGCCCAGCGGCGCGGCGTGGTGAGCGCGCTGGTCGGCCAGGCCCGGGAGCTGGCCCAGGCGGCCGATCCGAGGCTGGCTGCCGGGAAGTTGCCGCTGGCCGAGGTGGAGGCGACGCTGAACGCCGCGCTCTCCGACGTCGACGTCGCCGAGCAGGCCCGGTCCGGCCGGCTGGTCCGAGCGGCCAGCTACGCCGGGTTCGGCGAGGTGCCCCGCCCGAACCTGCGGTTGATCGTCGGCGGCCCGGACGGGACCGCTCTCGACGAGGCGGAGCCGGACGGGACCGCTTCCGACGAGGCGGAGCCGGACGGGGCCGTGCTCGACGAGGCGGAGCCGGA